>NZ_AXCZ01000059.1 GCF_000767165.1 Cellulomonas bogoriensis 69B4 = DSM 16987 | reverse complement strand
CGCGGCCTCGGCCTGGTCGAGCAGTGCCCTCACGTGCGCCCTGGCCGCGTCCAGGGTCGCGTGGCCGTCGTCGGTCGCGCCGGTGGGGCGCTCCCGGAGGGTCTCGGCGGTGGGCTCGTCGGCGCCTCCCGCGCCCAGCAGGCGGGCCACGGCCCGTTCGACGTCCTGGGACGTGGCCTCGACGGTGCGCGCGGCCTCGGCACGCATGCGGGCGAGGCGGACCTCGAGCTGTTCGTAGACCTCGGTGCCGAAGACCTTCTGCAGCAGGCCGCGCCGGTCCTCGGGACGGGCACGCAGGAATCCCGCGAACTCGCCCTGCGGCAGCACGACGGTCTGCACGAACTGGCTGCGGTCGAGCCCGATGATGCGGGTGAGCTCGGCGCCGGCCTCGTCCAGGCGTGAGGAGACCAGCTCGCCGTCGTGGGGTGCGCACGGGTCGGTCAGCCGCCACAGGCGCACCGACGCCTGCTGCAGGGTGGTGCCCTCGCCGCGCTGCTTGGGCCGCTGGTAGGCCGGGGTGCGGCGGACGCGGTAGATGCCCGAGCCGCACTCCAGCACCAGGTCGACGAACGTCTCGTCGGCGGCGTCGGCGTGCGCCGAGCGCAGCCGCTCCTCGCTCGCGTCCTTGGAGGCGACCTTGCCGTACAGGGCGAAGACGATCGCGTCGATCAGGGTCGACTTGCCGGCCCCGGTGGGCCCCTCGAGGAGGAACAGCCCCGACGCGCCCAGCTGGGCGAGGTCGACCGTGTGGCGTCCGGCGAACGGTCCCAGGGCCTGCAGGGTCAGGGTGTGCAGGTGCATCAGTCGCTCCGCTCCCCCGCCAGGACCGCCTCGTACGCCCGCCGCAGCACCGCTGCCTCGGCCGTCGTCGGCGGCGTGGCCGTCACGTGCGACACGAAGTCCCCCACGACGTCGAGCGGGTCCCGCGCCGCGGTCACCACGCCCGCCGTGGGCCGGTGCGCCTGCCCCGCCGGCCGGTGCTCCACCACCAGCGCGTGCGGGAAGCGCGCACGCACGCGCGGGTACAGGTCGGTGGGGCGGACGTCGTCGGTGACCACCACCCGCACCCAGTCCTGGGCGTGGCCCGAGCCGCGGTCACCGAGGAGCTCGTCCAGCGTGCCGGTGACCTCGGACAGGCGTCGCGGGACGGGCGCCGGGACCAGCTCGGGTGCGCCCTGCACCCCGTCGGGACCGAGGGTGAGGAGCACGGTTCCCTTGCGCTGACGCATCTCGGAGAACGAGTACGCCAGGGGGGACCCGGAGTACTGCAGCACAGGGCCGGCCGCACCGGGGCCCGTCAACCGCTGGGGGCCGTGCAGGTGCCCGAGCGCCACGTAGTCGACCCCGTCGAACACGCCCGCCGGCACGGCGTCCACGCCACCGACGCGGATGTCCCGCTCGGACTCCGACGCGGCCCCGCCCACCACGAACGCGTGGGCCATGACCACGCTCCTGGGCCGGTCCCCGGTCCGGGAGGCCAGGTCGGCGCGGACGCGGCGCATCGCCGCCCCCGTCACCGCCTCGTGGGAACGCGCGAGGAGGCGGGGGCTGCCGTCGTCGTCGACCTCCTCCGCCAGCTCGCGGCGCACCGAGTCCGGGTCGAGGTAGGGCAGGGCGTGGACGACCACCGGGCCGTGCTCGTCCTGAAGCTCGACCGGCCGGCCCACGTCGGCGACGCGGGTGCGCACGTGCACCCCCGCACGGAGCAGGGGCGCGGCGAAACCCAGCCGGACGGCCGAGTCGTGGTTGCCGGGCGTGACGACGACGGTCGCGTGCTCGGCGAGGCGCGCGAGGGCCTCGGTGAGCAGGGCGACCGCCTCCACCGGGGGGACGGCACGGTCGTACACGTCACCGGAGACGACCACCGCGTCCACGTCGGCCTCACGCACGAGCCCGACCAGGTGGTCGACGAACTCCGCCTGGTGCCCGAGCAGGTCCACACCGTGCAGGGTCCGGCCCAGGTGCCAGTCCGAGGTGTGCAGCAGACGCATGCGCCGACGGTAGCCGCCACACCCGACAGAACACGGTGCCCCGCACCGGTCCGGCGGTGGATCCCGGTGGGGATCCCGGTGGGGATCTCGGTGGGGATCTCGGTGGAGGAGCCACCCGTGCGGCGGTGGAGGTGGCAGGATCCGGGGTGATATCCGAGGCACGGGGGTCAAGGCGGCGCACCAGCCGCCGATGTACAAGTGCAGCCCGTCGCCGCCACGGCCGCGAGGCCCGACCCAACCAGGAGGAACCCATGGCGCCCACCCACGAGAACGGTCGGGGACTTCGGCTGGTCCCCGGAACTGGCTCGGAGGACGACGGCGCCTACCCGACGCTCACGACGGCGTTCCACGACCTGGACGAGTACGTGGCCCTGCCGCGGATGTCCGGCCTGGTGCTCTCGCCCGACGGTTCCCGCCTGGTCACCCAGGTCTCGACCCTGAACCACGACGCGACCAAGGTCCACACCGCCCTGTGGGAGGTGTACCCCACCCGCGCCAAGCCCGCCCGGCGCCTGACCCGGTCCGCCCAGGGCGAGACCGGTGCCGCGTTCACCCCCGACGGCGACCTGCTGTTCACCTCGTCCCGCCCCAACGCCGACGCCCCGCAGGACGCGGAGAAGCCCCTCGACAAGCCGGCCCTGTGGGTCCTGCCGGCCGGTGGTGGTGAGGCGCGGATCGTCGCGACCCGCCCCGGTGGCGTCACCGGGGTCCGGACCGCGCGCCTGTCACCGGCGGTCGTGTTCGCCACGGACATGCTCCCCGGCGCCCAGGACGGACCGGCCGACGAGCGCCTGCGCACCCTGCGCAAGGACACGAAGGTCTCGGCGATCCTGCACGACGGCTACCCCATCCGGCACTGGGACACCGACCTCGGGCCCGACGCCCCCCACCTGCTCGGCTGGCACTTCCGTGCCGGCACCGACGTGGCCCGGTCCGTCGAGGTCGCGAGCCTCAGCGTCAGCCACCTGCACGTCTCGGACCTGGCACCCCAGCCCGGGCACGCCCTGCGGGGCGCCGAGTACGACCTGAGCCCCGACGGGACCTTCGTCGTCACCACGTGGCGGGTTCCCGAGGCCAAGGGGGCGTACCGGGTGGCCCTCGTGCGCATCGAGCTGGACACCCAGGAGCGCACCGTCCTCGTGGACGACCCCGACGGCGACGTCGGTTCGCCGGTGATCTCCCCCGACGGGCGCGCCGTCGCCTACGTCCGCACCTCACGCTCGGACGCCACCACCCCCGTGGACCGGTCCCTGCACCTGATCGCGCTCAGTGGCTCGGGTGCGCGTCCCCACGCGCTGGTGCCCGGCTGGGACCGTCAGCCCACCTGCCACCAGTGGCTGCCCGACGGCTCGGGCCTGCTGGTCACCGCCGACGAGGACGGCCGGGCGCCCGTCTTCGCCCTGGACCTGGAGACGGACACCATCACCCGTCTGACCCAGGACGACTACAGCTACTCCGACCTGCAGGTCGCACCCGACGCGAGCGTCGTCTACGCGATGCGCGCCTCCTACCTGGCGCCCCCGCACCCGGTGCGGATCCACCTGGTGGCCGACGAGCACCGACCCCGGGGCACCGTCACGGTGCTGCGCGCCCCCGCCCCGCCGCCCACCCTGCCCGGCACCCTCACCGAGGTCCGGACCACCGTCCCCCAGGACGGCGGAGAGCCCGTGGAGGTCCGCGGCTGGCTGGCCATGCCCGACGCCTCCGGACCGGAGAACCCCGCACCCCTGCTGCTGTGGATCCACGGCGGCCCCGTGGGCTCGTGGAACACCTGGTCGTGGCGGTGGAACCCGTGGCTGATGGTCGCGCAGGGGTACGCGGTGCTGCTGCCGGACCCCGCGCTCTCGACCGGGTACGGGCAGTCGTTCCTGGGCCGCGGCTGGGGCCGGTGGGGCGCCGAGCCGTACACCGACCTGATGGCGGTCACCGACGCGGCCGTCGCCCGGGAGGACATCGACGAGACGCGCACGGCGGCGATGGGCGGGTCGTTCGGCGGCTACATGGCGAACTGGATCGCCGGCCAGACGGACCGGTTCGACGCGATCGTCACCCACGCCTCGCTGTGGGCGCTGGACCAGTTCGGCCCCACCACCGACGCAGCGTTCTACTGGGCCCGGGAGATGACCCCCGAGATGGCCCACAAGTACTCACCCCACCAGCACGTGGGCAACATCTCGACCCCGATGCTGGTGGTCCACGGCGACAAGGACTACCGGGTGCCCATCGGTGAGGGCCTGCGCCTGTGGTACGACCTGCTGTCCTCGTCCCAGCTGCCCGCCGACGAGCAGGGCCGCACCCGGCACCGGTTCCTCTACTACCCCGACGAGAACCACTGGGTGCTCAGCCCCCAGCACGCCAAGGTCTGGTACCAGGTCGTCAGCGCGTTCCTGGCCGAGCACGTCCTGGGCCAGGGGCCGCAGGAGCTGCCCGAGACCCTCGGCTGACCCGACCCAGCAGTGCTTGTCGAGGGCCCGACGCGTCAGGCGTCGGGCCCTCGATCCGTCATGGGGTACCGCTCAGGGAGCGAGGCGCAACGCGTCCTGGGCGACCCCGACCATCGTCGGCCCCGGCACCGCCCTGGCCGCGGCCAGTGACGCGGACTGGAACACCACGACCCACCCCTGCCCGTCGGCGTCCTCGGCGTACCACGCGCCGCCCATCGTCCCGGGTGCGCTGCCGCCCTTGAACCCGACGTAGGGCCACAGCTCCGCATCGACGTCGACGCCCGGTTCGGCGGCGAGGACCTCCCGGACGGGCTCGCCGGCCGGGGTGTCCGCCAGGTCCTGCAGGGCGACGTGCGCGGCGCACAGGTCCTCCGCGGTGGCGAACCAGTCGATGCCCAGGGACCACACCGGGTCGTTCATGATCGTCGCAGGGTCGATCGCGGGGGGCCCCTCCGGCAGCGTGTCGAGGATCTCCCGGCGCTCGGTCTCCCCACCCTCGCGCCACCCGGTGTGCAGCCCCGGCTCCCCGCCCCAACCCAGGTGGAACAGCTCACGCGTCGTCGCGACGGGCACGTTCACCGACGGGTCGGCCATGCCCATGTCCGCGAGCGCCTGCTCCACACGCTCGCGGCCGACCGCGTCCACCAGCAGGTCGGTGGCGGTGTTGTCGGAGATCCGGATCATCTCGAGCGCGGCCTCACGCACCGTGACGGTGGTCCCGGCGGGCGCGTCCTGCAGCTGCCCCGAAGGCAGGGACCGCAACGCGTCGGTGACGGTCAGCTCGTCGTCCCAACCGAGCTCTCCGTCCTGGACGGCGCCCACGACCGCCCCCAGGACGTACAGCTTGATCATGGAGCCGATCGGCAGCGGGTCGCCGGGGCTCGTGCCCACAGGTGTGTCACGCACGGGGACGCACGCACCGTCCTCGACCCGCGCGACGTACAGCGACGTCTCGCCGTCCAGGACCGCGACCTCCTCGTGCAGGCCCTCCCAGGACGTGGCCTCCTCGCGGCGCGGGGTCGGCTCACCGAACCAGAGGGTCGAGATGCGCCCGTCGTCGTCGACGACCACGGTCATCTCGTACTCGGCCGTCGGTGAGTCCAGGAGCGCCACGACGGCCGGCTCGACGCCGCCGACGTCCGTGACTGTCCAGGGCCCGTCGCCGTGCAGCTCGACGAAGACCTCCTCGAGGTCGGCGCGACTGATCTGCTCCACGAACGCGTCGTCGAACCGCTCCAGGTCGTCCTCGGTGAGGGCCGGTGGCCCGGCACCGTTCAGCAGGTCCAGCACCCACTCGGCCGCTCTGCCGGCGGGGTGGTCGGGGAGCTCCACGCCCTCGGCGACGACAGGTCCCCCGGTCTGCTCCGGGGCGGGTGGGGCGTCAGCGGCCGTACACCCGGCGACCACCATGGTCGCTCCCAGAAGCAGGGCCACGCCCGCCGATCGTGGGGTCCGGCGTGCTGCCCGGTTCATGCTCGTCCTCCGTCGTCGTCGGGTGCAGCCACCGTAACGCGCCGGGCAGGGTGCTCAGCCGATGGCACCTGTGACGAGGGAACCGGTGAACGGGCGGAGGCCGTGCGCGGCGGCCTCGCGCGGGTCGGAGTCACCCGGTGTGAACGTCAGCGGGATCTCCCCGCCCAGGCCGACCATCTCCAGGAGCTCGACGACGAGGTCCGGTGGGTCGCGCAGGACGCAGGTCTGGGTGGGGTCCTCCTGCGAGAGGCGGTGCAGCTGGATCACGAACGCCAGCCCGGAGGAGTCGATGAACGTGACCTCGGCCATGTCGACGACCACCGGTCCGCCGTGCGCGATGACGGCCGCCATCGCCAGGCCCGCCTCGTCCCGCAGGGCCGCGTCCACCTCGCCCCGCAGCGTCACCACCGACCCGTCGTCGGTGTGCGTCACGGCCACGGCGCCGGGGGTCTGCTGGTCGTCGGGGTGCACTGGGCCTCTCATCATCGTCCGCTCCCGGAGACCGGGACTGTACGAGGGTAAGACGAACCGACCTGATCTGTCGTTCCCTACGTCTCGCCTCCCGGGCGATCTTCGTCCAGGGTCTGGTCACGCCCGGTGGACGAACCCCCATCCCGCTTTGAGGGGTTCTTGGCTTACCTTTGGTCCGTGACCCCAGCCGAGAACACGTCCGACGTCCCCCGCGGCAGCGCGCGCCACGACGTCCCCGAACCCATGCGCAACGACGTGCGCCTGCTCGGCCGACTGCTCGGCCAGGTCCTGCAGGACGCGGGCGGCGAGGAGCTCCTGCACGACGTGGAACGCCTGCGCGAGCTCGCGATCCGCTCCCACGACGACCCCGGGAGCCAGGCGTTCACCGAGGCCGAAGATCTGGTCGCCGGGTTCGACCTGGACCGCGCCGAGCAGGTCGCGCGCGCCTTCACGTGCTACTTCCACCTGGCGAACCTCGCCGAGGAGTACCACCGTGTGCGGGTGCTCCACGAGCGCGAGTCCAGCCTGGCGCCGCACGAGCTGGCGCCTGACGACTCCCTCCCCGCCGCCTACCGCCAGCTCAGCCAGGAGATCGGCGAGGACGCGGCCCGTGAGCGGCTGCAGGGCCTGGAGTTCCGCCCCGTCTTCACCGCGCACCCCACCGAGGCCCGCCGCCGTGCGGTGGCACGCGCCATCCGACGGATCGCCGAGCTGGTCGCCGAGCGGGACACCCTGCACCCGGGTGGGACGAGCCTGGTCGAGAACGAGCGCCGCCTGCTCGCCGAGATCGACACCCTCTGGCGCACCTCGCCGCTGCGGGCCGCGAAGCCCACGGTGATCGACGAGGTCAACACGGTCCTGTCGATCGTCGACGCGACCCTCGCCGACGTCCTTCCCCTGGTCTACCGTCGGCTGGACGACTGGCTCCTGGACGGTGACGCAGGGACCACGGCCCCGAAGGTCGCGCCGTTCGCCCGCCTGGGCACCTGGATCGGCGGGGACCGGGACGGCAACCCGAACGTCACCGCCGAGATCACCCGGGCCGCCGCGGTGCTGGCGAGCGAGCACGCGCTGGACGGGCTGACCACCAGTGCACGACGGACCGCCGACGGGCTGACCCTGGACGCGGGGGGCACGCCGCCCTCGGCCGACCTCACGGCGCTGTGGCAGCGCCAGCGCGCCCTGACGGACACGATCACCCAGCGGGTCGCGGCCGAGGCACCGAACGAGCCGCACCGCCGTGCGCTGCTGGTGGTGGTGGAGCGGCTGCAGGCGACCCGGCGCCGGGACGCGGACCTGGCCTACAGCGGCCCCGAGGAGCTCGAGGCCGAGCTGCGCGTGGTCCAGGAGTCGCTGGTGGCCGCGGGGGCCCGTCGGGCCGCCTACGGCGACCTGCAGCACCTGCTGTGGCAGCTGCAGACGTTCGGCTTCCACCTGACCGAGCTCGAGATCCGTCAGCACTCGCAGGTGCACGCCTCGGCGCTGGCCGACATCGAGGCCAAGGGCGTGGACGGCGACCTGGACCCGCAGACCGTCGAGGTGCTCGACACGTTCCGGGCCCTGGGTGCGGTGCAGGCACGGTTCGGCGTCGCGGCCGCCCGCCGCTACATCGTCTCGTTCACGCAGTCCTCGGAGCACCTGGCAGCCGTGTACCGGCTGGCCGCGCTCGCGTTCGGCGGGGCGGAGCACGCACCCGTGATCGACGCGATCCCCCTGTTCGAGACGTTTGCGGACCTGGAGGCGAGCGTCGACATCCTCGAGGAGGCCGTCCAGCACCCCCGGGTCCAGGAGCGCCTGGCCCAGAACGGGCGCCAGGTCGAGGTCATGCTCGGCTACTCCGACTCCTCCAAGGACGTGGGGCCGGTGTCGGCGACCCTCGCCCTGGACACCGCCCAGCGGAAGATCGCGGAGTGGGCGGCGCGGCACGACATCGTCCTGACCCTGTTCCACGGCCGTGGTGGGTCCCTGGGGCGTGGTGGCGGCCCGGCGAACCGTGCGGTGCTGGCCCAGCCCCCGGGCTCGGTCGACGGCCGGTTCAAGCTCACCGAGCAGGGTGAGGTCATCTTCGCCCGGTACGGCGACCCGGACATCGCGACGCGGCACATCGAGCAGGTGGCCGCGGCGACGCTGCTGGCCGACGCCCCGAGCGTGGCCAGCCGCAACGACAAGGCAGCAGCGAAGTTCGCCGACCTCGCCCACCGGCTGAACGTCGCCTCCCGCGAGCGGTTCCACGGCCTGGTCCGCTCGGAGGGGTTCCCGGCGTGGTTCGCCGAGGTGACGCCCCTGGAGGAGCTCGGGCTGCTGCCGATCGGGTCCCGCCCTGCCCGGCGCGGGCTGTCCGTCTCGTCCCTGGACGACCTGCGGGCCATCCCGTGGGTGTTCTCGTGGTCCCAGGCCCGCATCAACCTCGCCGGCTGGTTCGGGCTGGGCACCGCCCTGGAGGCCGTGGGCGACGTGGAGGAGCTGCGGACCGCGTACGCGGAGTGGCCGCTGTTCTCCACGATGATCGACAACGTCGAGATGTCGCTGGCGAAGACCGATGAGCGGATCGCCGAGCGGTACCTGGCCCTGGGCCACCGCGAGGACCTGTCGCAGATGATCCTCGAGGAGATGGCCCTGACCCGGAAGTGGGTCCTGGCCACCACGGACAGCACCGCGGTGCTGTCCCGTCGGCGGATCCTGGGCCGTGCGGTCATGCTGCGCAGCCCGTACGTCGACGCGTTGTCGCTCCTCCAGCTGCGGGCCCTGCGGGCCCTGCGCACAGGTGAGGGGACCGACCAGGCGGAGGCCGGCCAGTCCGAGGACGTGCGCCGGCTCCTGCTGCTCACCGTCAACGGGATCGCCGCAGGTCTGCAGAACACCGGCTGAGGGCTACCCCTCGGGGTCGGTGACGTCCGCCACGGTCGCACCGAGCACCAGGACCAGCCGGGAGCCGTCGACCGTGACCGACACCCCGTGCTCGCCGGCCCCGATCGACACCGGGCGTCCGGCCACCCGCGCGTCGGCGACCACCGGCCACGCGCGGGTGGACCCGAACGGGGTGATCGTGCCGCGCTCGTACCCGGTGACGTCGCGGGCGGTCCCGGCGTCCGGCATCGACAGCCGGGACACGCCCAGCAGCTCCCGCAGGCGTGGCCAGGCGATCGTCCGGCCGCCGGGGACGAGCACGAACAGGTAGTCGTCCTCACCACGGCGCACGACCAGCGTCTTGATCACCTGGTCCGGGGCCAGCCTGCGGGCGGCGGCGGCCTCCTCCAGACTGCGCACCGGGCCGTGCTCGACCACCTTGTGGCGCAGGCCGGAGGCCTCGACGGCGGCCAGGGCCCTGGTCCGGGGTGAGGTGCTCACCGCATCATCGTGGCACGAGGGTCACGGTCAGCGGATGCGCACCACCGCCACCGGGCAGGTCGCGTGCAGGACGAGCGTGTGCGCCACCGACCCGAGGAGCATCCGGGCCACCCCCTGGCGGCCGTGGGTGCCGACCACGAGCAGGCGGGCGCCCCGGGCCCGCTCGAGGAGCACCGGCGCGGGCCGGCCCTGCACGAGCTCGCGATGCACGACGAGGTCCGGGTAGTCCTCTGCGAGGCCCGCGACGGACTCCGCCAGCGCGACCTTCTCGTGCTCGAGCATCTGCTCGTCGTAGCCACCGCTCAGGTACTGCACGGGGACGTAGGTCGCGGGCTGCTCCCAGGCCATGACCACGTGCAGCTCACCGCCGGTGCGGTGCGCCTCGGCAGCCGCCAGCCGCACCGCCGCGAGCGAGTCGGCCGACCCGTCGACACCGACGACCACGTCGCTGGCCTCCCGCGCGGGAAGCGCCGGCACCACGACGACGGGGCACCTCGCCCCCGCCGCGACCTGGTAGCTGAGCGAACCGGAGAACACCCGTTCCAGGGCGTTGTGGGGGTGGCTGCCGACCACGAGCAGCGCGGCGTCCTGGGAACGGTCGCACAGCGCCCGTCCCGGACGGCGGTGGTCCACCACGGTGCGGGGCACGACGGGTACGTGCTCGCGGATGCGCGCGACCTCGGCATCGAGCAGGCTACGGGCGGCCTGCTCGGTGGCGTCCTCGTACTCGTGCAGCCCCGAACCCGAGAGCCCGGTCGCGTGGACGACCAGCAGCTCGGCTCCCCGGTCGTGTGCGGTGCGCGCAGCCCACAGGACGGCGGCGTCGCTCGACGCGGTGCCCTCGGTGCCGACGACGACGGTGGTCATGGTCGCCCCCTCTCCGACGTGCCGTCCTCCCACGGTCGACCCGCCGGCGACGGGCTGCAAGGCCTGAAGGTCCTGGTCACCGCCGGTGGAGCGGGGGCCGCTGCGCCGGTCCGGTTCACACCGCCGTCACGGGCGGGGCGTACGGTCGACCCATGGTCGAGGTCACCGTGCCGACTGCGAGAGGTGTGCGTCTGGCCGGTACGCTCCAGCACCCCACGGGCGAGCCCCGGCAGGGGTGGGCCGTGCTGTTCGCGCACGGGTTCCTGACCGACAGGTCGTCCCGCGGCCGGGCGGACCGGATCGGGGCCGCGTACCGGCGCGCCGGCTACGCGACGCTCGCCTTCGACTTCTCCGGCTGCGGGGACTCCGACGACGACGTCGTGACCGTGGAGAACGAGGTCCAGGACCTGGAGGCGGCCAGCACGTTCCTGGCCGAGCAGGGGTGGGCCAGGCAGGTGGTCCACGGGCACAGTCTCGGGGCCCTGGTGGCCCTGCGGAGCGGGTGCGCGCACGCCGAGGCGATGGTCCTGACCGGGGCGCTGTCGGGTCCCGTGGTGCACCCCTGGGAGGAGATCCTCGGCCCCGGGCCGATGGCCGAGCTGCGCACGACCGGGCGCACCGACGTGATCGACGACGGGCCCGGCGCCCGCGAGCGCATGCAGCTGTCGGTCCAGACGTTGGCCGACTTCACCGACGTGGACCAGGAGGAGGTGCTGGGGACGGTGACGTGCCCGGTGCTGCTGGTGCACGGGGGTGCGCTGGTCGACGGTGAGGAGCACCCGTTGCTGACCCGGTCCAGGATCGGGTTGCCGTTGCTGCCGGCCGGTTCACGGCTGGAGGTCGTCCCGGGTGCCGAGCACGGGTTGCTCGACCGGTCGGACGAGGTCGCTGCACTGGCGTTGGCGTGGTTGTCGGAGGTCACCGGGTAGGTCCCAGCGGGTGGCCGCCGCGGCGGCGGTCGTTATCAGGGGGCGTCCGGGGCCGGACGTCGGTGACAATGGGTGGTCGTGAGCACCGGATCCCCCACCCCCGAGCCGTCGGCGCCCTCGCGGCGTCGACCCCGAGGGCGTGGGACGTCGGGGGCCCGTGGCGGCCGCCGGGACCAGGACGCGCACCGCGGGCGGCGGGTGGAGGCACGGCGGGCGGTGGTCGTGCCGCCGATCACCTACCCCGAGGAGCTGCCGGTCTCGGGCCGGCGGGAGGAGATCGCCGCGGCGATCCGTGACCACCAGGTCGTGGTGGTGGCGGGTGAGACCGGGTCGGGGAAGACCACCCAGCTGCCGAAGATCCTGCTGGACCTGGGGCGGGGTCGGGAGGGGCAGATCGGCCACACCCAGCCGCGGCGGATCGCGGCCAGGACGGTCGCCGAGCGGATCAGCGAGGAGATCACCGGCGGGCCGGGTGCCCTGGGCAGCGTGGTGGGCTACCAGGTGCGGTTCACGGACCGCTCCAGCGAGGAGACGCTGGTCAA
The DNA here is from genome assembly GCF_000767165.1 of Cellulomonas bogoriensis 69B4 = DSM 16987. GTDB lineage: Bacteria > Actinomycetota > Actinomycetes > Actinomycetales > Cellulomonadaceae > Actinotalea > Actinotalea bogoriensis. The sequence goes on along the minus strand of NZ_AXCZ01000059.1, from coordinate 2,902 downwards.
GGTCATGACCGACGGGATCCTGCTGGCCCAGATCCAGCGCGACCCGATGCTGCGCGCCTACGACACGTTGATCATCGACGAGGCGCACGAGCGGTCCCTCAACATCGACTTCATCCTGGGGTACCTGACCCGCCTGCTGCCGCGGCGCCCGGACCTGAAGGTCGTGATCACGTCCGCGACGATCGACTCCGACCGGTTCGCGCGGCACTTCGCGGGCCCGCCGACCCCCGAGCACCCCGACGGGGTCCCGGCACCGGTGGTGCAGGTCTCGGGCCGCACCTACCCGGTGGAGGTCAGGTACCGGCCCCTGTCGCCGGACGTCGACCCCGACGCCCCCGGTCGCGCCGCCGGCGAGGAGCGGGACCTGATGACCGCGATCTGCGAGGCGGTCGACGAGCTGGCCGTGGAGGGGCCCGGGGACGTCCTGGTGTTCCTGTCCGGTGAGCGTGAGATCCGCGACGCGGAGGAGGCGTTGCGGGGGCACCTGGGTGAGCGGGCGGTGGGCTCCGGCGGTGCCCGGTCGCCGCGGTCGGTGGAGATCCTGCCCCTGTACTCGCGGTTGTCCTCGGCGGAGCAGCACCGGGTGTTCGAGGCGCACACGACCCGGCGGGTGGTGCTCGCCACGAACGTGGCCGAGACGTCGTTGACGGTCCCGGGTGTGCGGTACGTGGTCGACCCGGGGACGGCGCGCATCTCGCGGTTCTCGAAGGCCACGAAGGTCCAGCGGCTGCCCATCGAGCCGATCAGCCAGGCGAGCGCGAACCAGAGGTCGGGCCGGTGCGGGCGCGTGGCGGACGGGATCGCGATCCGGCTGTACTCGCAGGAGGACTTCGCCTCACGCCCGGAGTTCACCGAGCCCGAGATCCTGCGCACGTCGTTGGCGTCGGTGATCCTGCAGATGGTGGCCGTGGGGGTGGCGGCCAGCCCCGACGACGTGTCCCGGTTCCCGTTCGTCGAGCCGCCCGACACCCGGGCGGTGCGGGACGGGGTCCAGCTGCTCACCGAGCTGGGTGCGCTGCGCACCACCACCGGACCGGACGGCACGCGGACCGAGCTGACGGACGTGGGACGGTCCCTGGCGCTGCTGCCCATGGACCCGCGTCTGGCGCGGATGATCGTGGAGGGCGGCCGGCGGGACGTGGCCCGGGAGGTCATGGTGATCGCGGCAGCCCTGTCGATCCAGGACCCCCGGGAGCGGCCCGCGGAGCAGCGCGCCCAGGCCGACCAGGCCCACGCCCGGTTCGCGGACCCGACGTCGGACTTCCTCACCTACCTGAACCTGTGGCACTACCTGCGCGACCGGCAGCGGGAGCTGTCGGGCAACCAGTTCCGGCGGCTGTGCCGGGCCGAGCACCTGAACTACCTGCGGGTGCGGGAGTGGGCCGACGTCGTCGCCCAGCTGAAGGAGATGGCCAAGCCCCTGGGGATCACCCTGCGGCCACCGGCCCGCACGGGCACCACCACGGGCACGGGCACAGGCACGGGCACGGGCACAGATAGCGGGGACGGGGCCGACGCCGGGAGCGGTGAACCGGACCTGCGGCTGGCGTGGGACGCCGACCGCATCCACCAGTCGCTGCTGGCCGGGCTGCTCAGCCACATCGGCATGCAGGAGGTCACCGAGGTGCGGGTGGGTCGGGGCAAGGCCCCGGACGCCCGGGCCAAGGGCCGCCCGCCGCGCCGCACCGTCCGCAACGAGTACCAGGGAGCCCGCGGGGCACGGTTCGCGATCTTCCCCGGGTCACCCCTGTCGAAGAAGCCCCCCGCGTGGATCATGGCCGGTGAGCTGGTCGAGACGTCCCGGCTGTGGGCGCGGGACGCGGCACGGATCCAGCCCGAGTGGGCCGAGGAGCTGGCCGCGCACCTGGTCAAGCGCACCTACTCCGAGCCGGTGTGGTCCACCAAGCAGGGCGCCGCCCTCGCCCAGGAGAAGGTGCTGCTGTACGGGGTGCCGATCGTGGCCCAGCGGCGGGTCCTGTACGCGAAGGTCGACCCCGAGCACGCCCGTGAGCTGTTCGTCCGGCACGCGCTGGTGCAGGGCGAGTGGACCACCCACCACCAGTTCTTCCACGACAACCGGGCCCTGCTGGAGCAGGCCGAGGAGCTGGAGCACCGCACGCGCCGCCGTGGCCTGGTGGTCGACGACGACGCCCTGTTCGCGTTCTACGACGCGCGCGTGCCCGCCGACGTGGTCTCGGCCAGGCACTTCGACTCGTGGTGGCGCAGCGCGCGACGACGGGACCCGGAGCTGCTGACGTTCGACCTGGCGATGCTGGTCGCCGACGACGACGCCCACGCCCAGGCCCGGGACGCGTCCCAGTTCCCCTCGGTGTGGCCCCACGGTGACCTGGAGCTGCCGGTGACGTACCAGTTCGAGCCCGGCTCGGACGCGGACGGGGTGACCGTCCACATCCCCCTGCCGGTGCTGAACCGGGTGCGGCCGGAGGGGTTCGGATGGTTGGTGCCCGGCATGCTCACCGACCTGGTGACCGCGACCATCCGGACCCTGCCCAAGCCGGTGCGCCGCTCGCTGGTGCCCGCACCGGACGTCGCGCGCGACGTGGTGGAGTGGATCGGGCGGACGCAGCCGTCCTGGGCGGACCGGGTGCGGGCGGTGGACATGGCGCCCTCGTTCCACGAGGTGTTCGCCGCCGCGGTGCGTGACCTGCGGGACGTTGAGGTCCCCGGCGACGCGTTCGACGACGACCGGTTGCCGCCCCACCTGAAGGTCACCTACCGGGTGACCGAGACCCGGCGCGGGTCGACCGCGATGGTCGACGAGGGCCCCGACCTGACCGAGCTGCAACGGCGCCTGGCCGCGCGCACCCGGACCGCTGTCAGCACCGCGGTGCGGGACGCCGTCCGCCAGGCGGTCAACGCCCGGGACGAGGCAGCGGCGACC
>NZ_AXCZ01000061.1 GCF_000767165.1 Cellulomonas bogoriensis 69B4 = DSM 16987 | reverse complement strand
CCGGTCCCGGTCACGGCCCAGACGGTGAGCCCGCCGCGTGCGGCGGCGAGGGCCGCCTCCAGGTGGCGACGTGCGGCTGCGGCCCGGTCGACCTCCCGCCCCGGCGCCGAACGGACGTCGTGGCGCCCGTAGAGGACGAGCACCACATGGGTGGCCCCGTCGGCGCCGAGGTGGCCGGCGAGGGTACGGGCGACGTGCGGACCGTGGGTCGAGGAGGCGAGGTCGTCGGTGTCCACGCGGGCCACGAGGCCTGCGGTGGCGTCCGCGCGGACGCTGACGACGACCGCGCTGTCCTGAGGCACGAAGCCGAGCTGGTAGGGGATGAGAGCGAGCAGCTCCCGGGGCTGACCTGAGCGGATCATCGTGTGCATGGGGGAATCCGACACCGTCCCGAGGGCGCCCGGACCGCAAGGCCCGTACCTGTGGAGAGGCGGCGGCGGCACGCGGACCTGTGGACGACGGGGGTGCCCGCACGTGCCTGTGGATGAAGTGGGCGTTTCACCCGGTGGGCCCCTTCCACGTGTCCGGCCGGCACGGGATACCGTGGAGCATGGCCACGGTGGCGTCCCCCACCCCGAGGCGCCGACGGCGCCCCGGCGTGCTGGCTGCCTGCATCACGGCGCTGACGCTCGTGGCGTGCGGCCCGGCCGGCACGGACACCGGCGACGCGGAACTCCCCGACGAGGCTGTGCTCACCGCGGCGCAGGCCCCGCGGGCCGAGGTACCAGATGCGCCCGAGCCCGAGGACACCGGCGCGCCCGCCGACGTGGAGGAGCTCACCGCGGCGGACTCCCACGCCGAGGTCGGCGACCTGGTCGCAGGGTTCCCGGTGGAGCTCCTACCCCTGCCCGGCGACGCGGTGCTGCTGGTGACCTCAGCGGTGCCGGTCGGGTCCGCAGAGGTCCAGGAGGTGTCGCTGAACCTGCGGACCGGGCTGGCCGCCGAGGACGTCATGGAGCTCTACCGCGGGACCCTCCTGGAAGCAGGCTTCGAGGAGGCACCCGCGGTAGAACCCGCCGAGCAGGTGGTCGCCGAGACCCTGTTCACACGTTCGGGCGGTGACGAGCTGGTCTCGATCGGCGTGCTCGACGTCGACGGCGGTCGCACCGTGACCATCGGGGGCCGCGTCCACACCGGCCAGTGACCGGCCGCCAGGGCGACCCACCCGGGGCGTGGCACCCGTAGGGTGGCGACGTGAGCACCGCACCCGCCCCGCTCGTGGACATCGACGGGGTCCGTCCAGGCGTCGACGCAGCCCTGGCCCAGCACGTCGAGAGCCTGCGGCACGAGCTGGGTCACATGGGCAGCGACCCGGGACTCCTGCTGGAGTCGGTGACGACGATGGTGGACGGCGGCAAGCGGCTGCGTGCGGCGTTCTGCTACTGGTCGTGGGCCGGGCACGGGGGTCCAGGACTCGCCCGGGACCGGCCCGGTCGTGCGGCCGACCGGGCGCAGGTGCTGCGCGTCGGCGCGGCCCTGGAGCTGTTCCAGGCGGCTGCCCTGTTCCACGACGACGTGATGGACGACTCCGACACCCGCCGGGGCCGCCCGGCGGCGCACCGGGAGCTGGAGGCGCTGCACCGACGACGCTCGTGGGTGGGGTCCTCGCGGCGCTTCGGCGAGTCCGGGGCGATCCTGCTGGGCGATCTTGCCCTGATCGCCAGCGAACGGGAGTTCACGGCTGCGACCGACCCCTTGAGCCACGAGACCCGGCTGCCCGCACGCACCATCTTCGACCGCATGCGCACCGAGGTGACCGTCGGCCAGTACCTCGACGTCCTGGGGCAGGCGTTGCCCTGGGGCGACGACGTCGACGGCGACGAGCAGCGGGCACGGGCGGTGGCCAGGAGCAAGAGCGCCCGGTACAGCGTCGAGCACCCCCTGTCGCTGGGCGCAGCGCTCGCCGGCGCGGACGAGGGTGCCCTCGCACGGTGCCGACGGGTCGGGCTCCCTCTCGGCGAGGCGTTCCAGCTGCGGGACGACCTGCTGGGGGTGTTCGGGGACCCCGCCGTGACCGGCAAGCCCGCCGGGGACGACCTCCGCGAGGGCAAGCGGACGGTGCTCGTGGCACGGACCCTGCGCGGCGCGACACCGGCCCAGGCCCAGGTCGTGCACGACCTGCTCGGCCGACCCGACCTCGACGAGGACGACGTGGGCCGCCTCAGGGAGATCATGGTGAGCACCGGCGCGGTGGACCAGGTCGAGGACCTCATCGAGCAGCTCGCCGGGCCCGCCCTGGACACGCTCAGGGCCGGTGACCTGCTCGACCCCGCCAGGCAGGTGCTGGTGGACCTGGGGGTCGCAGCGGTCCGTCGCCGGACCTGACGGCGAGGCCCGCTAGAACGCCTCGGCCTGCGCCCGCCGGCGGATCTCGGTCTTGTGCCCGGCGGCCAGCGCGTCCATCGGGGTGCTCACCGGGTGGGCGTCGTCACCGAGCACAGCGAGGCTCGGGTCCGGGGTGAACAGCCAGGTGATCGCCTCTGCGTCGGACAGGTGCGCATCCGCCAGGAGCGTCAGGGTGCCCGCCAGCGCGGGGACCACCTCGCGGCGCCCGTCGGCACCGGCCCGCAGGAAGTCCGCGGGGATGCTCAGCACGTTGCGCTCGCCCCGACGGACGGCGACCACACGCCTCTCCTGGACCAGGCGCCGGACCTTGCCCACGTCCGTACCGAGGAGGTCAGCCGCGTCAGGGAGCGTCAGCCACTGGCCGACGAGGGAGTCGTGGTGTGTCACGACCGCCACCCTACGTGCACGGCACGGGCGTCCCGCCCCAGGTCAATCACCCGGTCGGAGCAACCGCCCACCTTCCCCCGTGAGGCGCGCGTGGGCTACGTTCACTACTGTCACATCAGTCACATGAGCATCTTCCGGCTCACGAACACCACAGGACGGGATTCCATGAGCCACGCCGCACCCAGCGTCGACATCACCACCGCACGCCGTCGTCGTGCCGCAGGGGGCACCGGGATGGGCCTCGCGCTCGCGGTCGCGTCCGTGACCGGATCCGCCTCCGCAGCACAGGCCCAGGACTACACGGTCCGCCCCGGTGACACCGTCAGCCACATCGCCCAACGGACGTCGACGTCCGTGGCGCAGATCGTGCGCACCAACAACCTCGACTCCAGAGCCACCATCCGCGTGGGTCAGACGCTGACGATTCCCGCCCCGGCTGCGAGCACCTCCAGCGCGACGGGTGCACCGGGCAGCACCTCGACACACACGGTGACGCACGGGGACACCGTCTCCGCGCTCGCCAACCGGTACGGCACCACCACCCGGGCAATCGTCGAGGCCAACAACCTCAACAGCGCCGCACTCATCCGCGTCGGCCAGCGCCTGACCATCCCCGCCACCGGCGCGACACCCGCGCGCTCCAGCGCCCCGGCCACACCCGCGACGACGACCAACGCACACACGGTCACCCACGGCGACACCGTCTCCGCGCTCGCCAACCGGTACGGCACCACCACCCGGGCAATCGTCGAGGCCAACAACCTCAACAGCGCCGCACTCATCCGCGTCGGCCAGCGCCTGACCATCCCCGCCACCGGCGCGACACCCGCGCGCTCCAGCGCCCCGGCCACACCCGCGACGACGACCAACGCACACACGGTCACCCACGGCGACACCGTCTCCGCGCTCGCCAACCGGTACGGCACCACCACCCGGGCAATCGTCGAGGCCAACAACCTCAACAGCGCCGCACTCATCCGCGTCGGCCAGCGCCTGACCATCCCCGCCACCGGCGCGACGGGCGCCCCTGCCCCGGCGCCAACGGCCTCATCCGGGTCGACCTCGGACCAGCTCGTCGGCAACACCTTCGCCGGTCGCACCTACCCCGCGGCCACCGTCGCCTCGGCCAACGAGAACAAGGCCACGCTCCTGGCGACAGGGGTCCCCAGCCGTGCGGAGATGCAGGGACTGGTGGCCTCGACGGCGCGGTCCATGGGTGTCGACCCCGCCCTGGCCCAGGCCGTCGCGTTCCAGGAGTCGGGCTTCAACCACGCCTCGGTCTCCCCCGCCAACGCCATCGGCACGATGCAGGTGATCCCGAGCTCCGGCCAGTGGGCCTCGGACCTCGTCGGTCGCCAGCTGAACCTCCTGGACCCGCAGGACAACGTCGTGGCAGGTGTCGCCATCCTCAGGCAGCTGGTGCGCACCAGCCCGGACCTGTCGACCGCCATCGCCAGCTACTACCAGGGCCAGGCTGGCGTCCGGCGCCACGGCATGTATCCCGACACCCGGCGCTACGTCGCCAACGTCCAGACGTTGATGGCGCGCTACTGATGACGGGGAGCACGCGTCCTCGACCGTAGACTCGGCACGTGGCAGCCACCGTGACCGACCCGCTCCTCGGCCACCTGGTCGACGGACGCTACGAGGTGCTGTCCCGGATCGCGCGGGGGGGCATGGCGACGGTGTACCTGGCGGTCGACCGCCGTCTCGACCGCCAGGTCGCCCTGAAGGTGATGCACCCGCACCTGGCGGACGGGAGCTCTGGCGCCGACTTCGTCGCCCGGTTCCGTCGGGAGGCCCGGGCCGCCGCGAGGTTGACCCATCCAGGCCTGGTCGGCGTCTACGACCAGGGTGTCGACGGCGACACCTCGTACCTGACCATGGAGTACGTCGACGGGAGCAACCTGCGCCGGGATCTCACCGAGCAGGGCGCGCTGACCCTCGACGACGCCCTCGCGACCATCGAGGCCATCTGCGAGGCGCTCTCGGTGGCGCACCGGTCCGGCCTGGTGCACCGCGACATCAAGCCGGAGAACGTCCTGATCGCCTCGGACGGCCGGATCAAGGTCGCGGACTTCGGTCTGGCGCGAGCCGTCACCGAGGTGACCTCGACCACCACCGGCACCGTTCTGGGCACGGTCGCGTACCTCGCCCCTGAGCTCGTGGCGCACGGCACCAGCGACACGCGCACCGACGTGTACGCGGCGGGGATCCTGCTCTTCGAGATGGTCACGGGCCGTCAGCCCTTCACCGGGACCAGCCCCATCCACGTCGCCTACCAGCACGTGCACTCCGACGTCCCTGCACCCTCGACCCTGGTGGACTGGCTTCCGACCGAGGTCGACGAGCTGGTCACGGTCCTCGCCTCCCGCGACCCCGATGCCAGGCCGGTGGACGCGGCCTCGGCCCTGGCCCTCGTGCGCCGGACCCGTGCTGCCGTCGACGCCAGGACCCTCGCCCGCAGGGCAGAGATCGAACGTCGGCAGGACGACCACGACACCCCGGACCACGGACCCGAGGACGCCCCGACGACCGTCCTCGCCACCGGTCTGCCGGCACCTGTCGCAGACGAGGACGTCGGGCGCACGATGGCGCTCCGCATCGGGTCGGTCCAGGATCCCGCGCCGCCCCCGCCGGTGACGGACGGCTCCCTCGCCGCCTGGCGGCGCCGGGCGGCTCTCCTCCTCGCCGGGGTGGCGGTGGTCGCCCTCGCCGCGATCGTGGGGATCTGGTACGCGACCTCAGGGCCGGGTGCGTACACGGTGGTGCCGTCCGACGTGGTGGGCATCGAGGTCACGGACGCCCGGGCGGTGCTCGCCGCCGCGGGTCTGGGCGCGACGACGAGCGAGGCCCACCACCCCGAGGCACCGGCCGGGACGGTCGTGGCCTCGGACCCCGCGCCCGGGGAACGCGTTCCTCGCGATGGCGTCGTCGACCTCGTGGTGTCCCTCGGCCCTGATCTGCGGAACGTCCCCGACGATCTCGAGGGCGCAGCGCTGACCGACGTCACCGCGGCCCTGGAGGGTGCCGGGTTCGTGGTGCAGGTCGCCTCGCGATCACACCACGACGACGTCGCCGAGGACCACGTGATCTCGCTGTCGGCACGCGCCGGCGAGGAGCTCCCGGTCGACAGCGTCGTGTCGTTGACCGTCTCCGACGGGCCCGCTCCCACGGCGGTTCCCTCGCTCGTGGGCCTGGACCAGGAGGAAGCGTCCTCACGGCTCGAAGCAAGCGGTCTGCGCATCGAGGAGGCCGAGGACTACTCCCTGGACGTGCCCGAAGGTGTGGTCATGTCCCAGGAGCCCCGCGCCGGGGCCGAGGCGCGACGGACTGACACCGTCACGATCACCGTCTCCCAGGGACCCCCTCTGGTCGAGCTGCCCGACGTGTTCGGCGAGCAGTTCAACGACGCCCAGCGGATCCTCGAGGACCTCGGACTCGTCGTGGAGCGGGAGAACTTCCTCGGCGGGGTGTTCGGGACCGTCCGGAACCAGGACCCTGAGGCCGGGGAGCAGGTACGCGTCGGCAGCACCGTCACCCTGCGCGTCGTCTAGACCCCGCGACGCGGCTGTGGCCGCCCCCGAGCAGCGGGAGCGGCCACAGGACCCGTGCGGCAGGGGCGACCCTTCAGGGGCGCCTGATCATGTCGGCCACCTGGAACGCCATCTCCAGCGACTGCTGGTGGTTCAGGCGGGGGTCCACCAGGGTCTCGTAGCGGCGGGCGAGACCCGCGTCGTCGATCTCCTCGCTGCCGCCCAGGACCTCCGTCACGTCGTCGCCCGTGAGCTCCACGTGCAGACCGCCCGGGACGCTGCCGACCCCACGGTGGGACTCGAAGAAGCCCCGGACCTCGTCCAGGACGTCCTCCAGCCGGCGGGTCTTGTACCCGCTCGCCGAGGTGATCGTGTTCCCGTGCATCGGGTCGCACACCCAGGTCACGGGTCGTCCGGAGGCCGTGACCTTCTCCAGCAACGGGGGCAGCGCGTCCCGGATGCGTCCGGCACCCATACGTGTGATGAACGTCAACCGGCCCGGCACGTCGCTCGGGTTCAGCTTGTCCATCAGCGCCAGCGCGTCGTCGGCCGACGTGCTGGGGCCGAGCTTCACCCCGACCGGGTTGCGCACCCGGGAGAGGAAGTCCACGTGCGCACCGTCGAGCTGCCGGGTCCGCTCCCCGATCCACAGGAAGTGCGCCGAGCAGTCGTACGCAGCCCCGGTCCGGGAGTCGATCCGGGTGAGCGGGCGCTCGTAGTCCAGCAGCAGCGCCTCGTGGCTGGAGAAGAACTCCACGGTGCGCAGGGCGTCGAAGTCAGCACCGCAGGCCGCCATGAAACGGATCGCGCGGTCGATCTCCCCCGCGGTCTCCTCGTACCGCGCGTACGCCTTGTTCGCCAGGAAGCCCCGGTTCCACTCGTGCACCCGACGCAGGTCCGCGAACCCGCCGGTGGTGAACGCCCGGATCAGGTTCAGCGTGGCCGAGGACCGGTGGTACGCCTCGAGGAGCCGCTCCGGGTCCGGCACCCGGGACCCGGGGGTGAACGCGTGCGCGTTGACGGCGTCTCCCCGGTAGGCCGGGAGCGTCACCCCGTCCCGGGTCTCGTCGTCGGAGCTGCGCGGCTTGGCGTACTGCCCGGCCATCCGCCCCATCTTGATCACCGGGAGGCTGGCGCCGTACGTCAGCACCACCGCCATCTGCAGGATGGTCTTGACCTTGTTGCGGATGTTGTCCGCGGTCGCCTCGGCGAACGTCTCCGCGCAGTCACCGCCCTGAAGCAGGAAGGCCTCTCCCCTGCCCGCAGCGGCCAGGCGCGCGGTCAGGACGTCCGCCTCGCCGGCGAACACCAGAGGTGGCATCGCCCCGAGCCGCTGGCTGACGTCGGCCAGGGCCTCGGCGTCGGGCCAGGACGGCTGCTGCCGTGCGGCCATCGATCTCCAGGCGTCCAGGCCCTCGACCAGGGTCGGGTCCGCCTCGATGCTCACGACCCGCTCGCCGGGGCGTGCGGCTGGCCGATTCCTTCGAGCAGTTCCACGAACCACGGCTGCGAGACGTCGAACGCCTTACCGCCCGCGATCCGCGGGAAGGCGATCGCCTTGAGCCGGCCCTCGTCCTCCTCGTCGTGGCCGATGACACCGGCCTCGCCCTTGAGTGCGCACTCGACCGCGAGGTCGGTCATCGACTTGATCAGCCGCAGGTCCTCGGCGTTCGCCGCCGCGGCACGGGAGAAGTACCCGCTCTTCTGCACCATGACCTTCTCGGCGCCGAGCTTCTCGGCGAACTGCTTGGCGAACCACTGGCCCGGGTTGATCGTGTCGAGCTTGACGTGCCCGAACGGGTCGCGCTCGACCGTCTCCCCCGCTGCCTCGAGCTGGGCGACGATCTCGTGCATGCCCGCACCCTCGGACAAGAAGATGTTGACGTTGCCGATCTCGTCCATGACGCCCCGCAGCCGCTTGGCCTCGGCCTCGACGTCCAGGGCGAGCTCCGGCAGGAACACCGCGTGCACGTCCCAGCGCTCCCGGCTGAGCCCGATGCTCGGGACCCACTCCTGGGTGTCGAGCCACTTGCGGTAGTCGGCCGCAGCCGCGGCGGTGAGCCACCCGCAGTGCCGGCCCATCACCTCGTGGACGATGAGCATCCGGTTGCCGGACCGGTGCTCACCGATGATGTTGCGCGCGAAACCGGCCGCCTCCTCCGCCGCGGTCCAGGCCCCCAGCGACTGGCGGATCGGCACCACGTCGTTGTCGATCGTCTTGGGCAGGCCCACGACGGTCAGCTCGTAGCCGTTCTCGTGCAGGTAGGCCGCGAGGTCTGCGGCGGTGGTGTTCGTGTCGTCACCACCGATGGTGTGCAGGACGTCGACGCCGTCGGACTTCAGCTGCTCGGCCGCGACGTGGAGCGGGTCCTGGCCCTCCTGCACCAGACCACGCTTCACGCAGTCCTTCGCGTTCGTCAGCTTCACCCGCGAGTTGCCGATCGGGCTGCCGCCGAACCGGTGCAGGAGCCCGGCCTTCGCACGGGTCTCGGCGTCGACCGTCACCGACGTCCCGGTCAGCAACCCGTGGTACCCGTGCTGGTAGGCGATGATGTCGATCTCAGGCGCGAGCTCGGTGTACCGCTCGATCAGACCGCCCACGGCGGACGAGAGGCAGGGGGCGAACCCTCCGGCGGTCAGCAGGGCGACACGACGAACCGACATGGTGAACCTTCCGTTGACAGATCTTCGGCCCGGCTGCCGGGCGCGCTCATCCTAGTGCTGGGGGGCCGGGTCCTCAGGTGGGACCGGCACCTGGACCTCGGGCGCCGGTCGACCACCCGGACCGGTGGCCTCGGCCACCGGCTGGTCGGGCGCGCGCGCCGGACGCCCCGACGCCAGCCTGGCCTTGGCGGTCGCGGCGTACACGTCGACGTACTCCTGGCCCGACAGGCTCATCAGGGCGTACATGATCTCGTCGGTGACGGAACGGAGGATGAACCGGTCGTTCTCCATGCCTTTGTACCGGCTGAAGTCCAACGGCTCGCCGATCACGATCCCCAGGCGCATCGGCTTGGGGATGACCCGACCGATCGGCTGGGCCACATCCGTCCCGATCATCGCGACCGGCACCACCGGCGAGCCGGACTCCAGTGCCAGCCTCGCGACACCCGTCTTGCCCCGGTAGAGCCGACCGTCCGGGCTGCGCGTGCCCTCGGGGTAGATGCCGAACAGGCCGCCCTCCTCGAGCACCTGCAGGCCGGTGTGCAACGCGGCCTCGCTCGCCTTGCCGCCGCCACGGTCCACGGGGATGGTCCCCACGCCCCGGAAGAACCCGGCCTTGAGCCGCCCGGTGACGCCGCTGCCGGTGAAGTACTCGGCCTTGCCGATGAACCGGATCTTGCGGGACAGCACCAGGGGCAGCACGAAGGAGTCGATCACCGCGAGGTGGTTGCTCGCCAGGATCGCACCCCCGGACGCGGGGATGTTCTCCAGGCCGCGCACCCACGGTCGGAACATCCCTCGCAGCAGCGGGCCCGCGAGGACCTGCTTCATCAACCAGTAGAACAAGACGTCACCTCCGCCGCGGCGCCCACGCGAACCGCGCGCAGCGTCCGTACGACTCTAGAGTGCTCTTCATGGCCTCAGGTCCGCACGCCGCCGACGACCCCTCCGACGAGGCCCCCGACGAGCGGGGCCCCCGCGGCACGCCCGGGGACCGGGGGCAAGGAGGGCTGGACGACCCCCAAGAGGTCGAGACCCGTTGGCAGGAGATCGTCGCACAGCTCGGTGACCTGACCCCGCCCGGGGACCGTCCGGCGCCCGCAGCGGCGGACCCGGGTGACGGCGGTGCCGATACCGCGGACCGGCCCCGGGCCGTCGAGGACCCGGCGGCCGAACGCCCGGCACCCTCACCCCCGACCGGACCTCGGGCCTGGACCCCGGACCCGGAGGTCGAGGAGGCGGAGAACCACTTCGAGCCACCCGAACCGGGTCCGGTCCTGGCGGGGGACCCGGTGCTGACGCTCGGCTGGGGGCTCGTCGTGGCGTCGGTCGCGACCATCCTCGCGATCGCCCTGGTCTGGCGCGGGGCGCCGTCAGCGGTCCTCGTGCTCGCCGGGGGCTCGCTGCTGGCGGGTGCGGGCCTGCTGCTCTGGCGCATGCCCCAGGGGCGGGACCACGACGACGGGAACGGTGCCGTCGTCTGACCCTCCCGGCCCTGGCACCCCACTCAGATCCGGGCGAGGTCGGCGGCGCCGACGATCCCCGCGTCGTTGCCCATCGACGCCACGACGATCGGCGCCTCGGGCCGGAACCCGCGACCGGACAGGTGTGCCGCGTACGCCTCGCGCGCAGGCTCCAGGATCAGGTCACCGGCCGCGCCCGCTCCCCCGCCCACGACGATCACCGCCGGGTCGAGCAGGGCGGTCACCGAGGCGGCACCTGCCCCCACCCAACGTCCCAGCTCGGCGAGCAGCTCGACGGCACCGGGGTCCCCGGCAGCGGCCGCGACCGTCACGGCAGGGCCGGTCACGGCCTCGGGGTCACCGCCGCAGAGCTCCAGGAGGGCCTGGGCCCGGTCGGGCTGGGTGCGTGCGAGCGACCGCGCCTCGCGGACCAGCGCGCTGCCCGAGGCGTACTGCTCCCAGCAGCCGCGCAGCCCGCAGCCGCACAGGTGACCTTCGGGCACCACACGCATGTGCCCGACCTCGGCGGCGATCCCTGCCGAGCCCCGCACCAGGCGCCCACCGACGACCAGCGCTCCACCCAGGCCGGTGCCGATGGTGAGCAGCAGCATGTCGTCGACGTCCTTGCCGGCCCCGAACCGGAACTCGGCCCACCCGGCGGCGTTGGCGTCGTTCTCCACGACAACCCTCAGGTGGGGGTCGCCGAGGAGCTCGGCCACCCGTGGCCCGAGCGGGTAGTCGCGCCACGCGATGTTCGCACCGAAGAGCGCGGTGCTCCGGTCGGCCCCGATGAACCCGGCGGCGGCGATGCCCAGCGAACGGACCTCGTGACCGGCCGAGAGCTCGGTGTAGAGGTCGGCCACCGCCTTGTCGATGGAGGCGGCGTCCTGTGCCGCGGTCCCGCACCGTGCCTGTGCGAGGATCGTGCCGTCCTCGTCGACGAGCCCTGCGGCGATCTTCGTCCCGCCGATGTCCACACCGATCGCGTACATGTCCGTCCCTGCTCGTAGGTCCCGACCCCGGGCGGGTCGTCGGCCAGGCTACCCAGGTCAGCCGCCGGGCGAGCACACCACAGGTCCCGGTACCCTCGGAGCACCATCCGTCTGCCACTGGAGTCAGCATGGACGAGTTCCACAGCCCCCCCGTCGTCGAGGTCGCCGACTCGGAGAACCTCAACTCACTCCTGGCCGCGCGTGTCGAGCGCATGGGCGACCAACCCCTCGTCGAACGCAAGGACGCACCCGACGGACCATGGGTCTCCATGACCGCGCGTGAGTTCGACGCCGCCGTCGTCGCCGTGGCCAAGGGGCTCGTCGCACGCGGCGTCGAGCCGGGTACCGCTGTCGGCATCATGAGCCGCACCCGCTACGAGTGGACCCTCCTGGACTTCGCGGTGTGGGCCGCCGGTGCCGTCCCGGTCCCTCTGTACGAGACGTCCTCGGCCGAACAGGTCCAGTGGATCCTCACCGATGCCGACGTCCGACTCCTGGTCGTGGAGTCGGCTGCGCACGCCGCGACGGTCGCCGAGACCCGGGACGGTGCGCCCGCACTCACCGACGTCCTGGTCATCGACGACGGGGCCATCGAGCTGCTGATCGACGCCGGAACCGACGTCGGCGACGACGAGATCGCCCGGCGACGGACCCTGGCGTCCGGGGACGACGTCGCAACCATCATCTACACCTCAGGCACCACCGGTCGCCCGAAGGGCGCCGAGCTCACCCACGCGAACTTCGTCCACCTGTCCCGCAACGCGGTCCACAAGCTGGGCGTGGTCTGCCCACCTGGATCCCGCACGTTGCTGTTCATGCCCCTGGCACACGTGTTCGCCCGCTTCATCGAGGTGCTCATCATCCCGGCCGGGTCGGTCATCGGGCACACGCCCGACACCAAGGCCCTCCTCGCCGACCTCGGGACGTTCAGGCCCACGTTCATCCTGTCCGTCCCCCGTGTGTTCGAGAAGGTCTACAACTCCTCCGAGCAGAAGGCGGCCGCCGGGGGGAAGCGTGCGATCTTCCAGCGCGCGGCCAAGACGGCGATCGTGTACTCGCGGGCGCTGGACACCCCCAAGGGCCCGAGCCCGTGGCTGCGCCTGCAACACAAGGTCGCCGACGTGCTCGTGCTGTCCAAGCTGCGCAAGGCCCTGGGCGGTCAGGCCGAGTGGGCGATCTCCGGCGGGGCCCCGCTGGGTGAGCGGCTGGGTCACTTCTACCGAGGCGTCGGGCTGCGTGTGCTGGAGGGCTACGGCCTGACCGAGACGACCGCCCCGCTGACGGTCAACCTCCCGGACGCGACGAAGATCGGCACCGTGGGACCACCTCTGCCGGGCCTGTCGATGAAGGTCGCACCGGACGGGGAGCTGCTCGCCAAGGGTGCCGGGGTGTTCCGCGGCTACCACGGCAACCCCGAGGCGACGGAGGCCGCCTTCGAGGACGGCTGGTTCCGGACCGGTGACCTGGGTTCGATGGACGACGACGGCTTCGTCCGCATCACCGGCCGCAAGAAGGAGATCATCGTGACCGCGGGCGGCAAGAACGTCGCCCCTGCCGTCCTCGAGGACCGCCTGCGGGGCCACCCGGTGGTGAGCCAGGTGGTGGTCGTCGGTGACCAGCGGCCCTACATCGGCGCCCTGGTGACCCTCGACCCCGAGGCGCTCCCCGGCTGGTTGTCCACGCGCGGCCTGCCCGAGATGGACGTCACCACCGCGTCCACCCACCCGGAGGTGCGTGCCGCCCTGGACCGGGCGGTGGAACGGGCGAACAAGGCCGTCTCGCGCGCCGAGTCGATCCGCCGCTACACGGTGCTCACCACGGACTTCACGGTCGAGAACGACTACCTGACACCGTCGATGAAGGTGAAGCGGGAGCAGGTGCTCTCCGACTTCACCGCAGAGATCGACGCGCTCTACTCCGAGCAGGGTGCGTCCGCAGAGTCCTGAGCCGACCTCCCCGGGGGCCGTGAGGTGCTCGTGCACCTCACGGCCCCCGGGTGTCGGAGGGTGTCCCTACCCTCGGCCCATGCTGCCGGTCCAGCCCACGCTCGACGCCGTGGGGACGCCCCTGAGCCAGGTCACGTTCGTCGTGGTCGACCTGGAGACCACCGGCGGGTCGGCCCGCACCGATGCCATCACCGAGATCGGTGCGGTCAAGGTACGTGGCGGCGAGGTCCTCGGTGAGCTGCAGACGCTCGTGGACCCGGGGTGCCACGTCCCGGCCCTGATCACCCGCCTGACCGGGATCTCGGACCAGATGCTCCGGGGCGCGCCCTCGATCGCCGAGGTCCTGCCCACGTTCCTGGAGTTCTGCGGCGACGCCGTCCTGGTCGCCCACAACGCCCGCTTCGACATCGGCTTCCTCAAGGCGGCGGCCGCCCGTCACCAGGTCCCCTGGCCCGGCCCAGCCGTCCTGGACACCGTCGCCCTGGCACGTCGGGCGCTGCACCGCGACGAGGTGCGCAACCACCGGCTGGGGACGTTGGCCCCCTACCTGGGCTCGAGGGTCGAGCCGGACCACCGCGCGCTGACCGACGCGCGCGCGACCGTCGACGTGCTCCACGCACTGCTCGCACGGCTCGGCCCGCTCGGAATCACCCACATGGAGGACCTCGCCACCGCGACGGACCCGGTGCCCGAGAAGCGTCGGCGCCGACGGCACCTGGCCGACGGGCTCCCGGACGCGCCCGGGGTCTACCAGTTCCGTGACGCGCGGGGGGAGGTCCTCTACGTCGGCACCGCGACCTCCATCCGGACCAGGGTGCGCTCGTACTTCACCGCCGCCGAGCGACGCAGGCGCATGACGGAGATGGTGATGCTCGCCAGCGAGGTCGTCCCGGTGGTGTGCGGCACCGTCCTGGAGGCCCGCGTCAGGGAGCTCCGGCTCATCGCCGAGCACGCACCCCGCTACAACCGCAGGTCGCGGCACCCGGACCGCAGACCCTGGCTCCGGCTGACCGGTGAGCCGTTCCCCCGCCTGGTCGTCAGCCGCGCCGCGCCGGACGCGACGGGTGCTGCGTGGATCGGTCCGTTCGGTGGGACGGCGGCCGCACGCCTCGCCGCCGACGCCCTGCACACCACGTTCCCCTTGCGTCAGTGCAGCCGCAGGATCGGCCGCAGGCCTCGACCCGGTGGGTCGGCCTGCGCCCTGGCCGGACTCGGTCGTTGCGGGGCACCGTGCGTCGGCGAGCAGGACATCGACTCCTACGCGCAGGTGGCTCGGGCCGCTGCGCACGCCATGACCACCGACCCCACACCCGTCATCGTCGCGCACGCCGAGCGGCTCGCCGCCCTCGCCGCCGCCGAGCGGTACGAGGAGGCAGCCACCTACCGGGACCAGGTGGAGGCGTTCTGCCGTGCCGCGGCGCGCACCCAACGCTCGGCACGCCTCGCCGGGCAGGCGGAGCTGGTCGCCGCGCGCCGGGCACCGTCG
>NZ_AXCZ01000058.1 GCF_000767165.1 Cellulomonas bogoriensis 69B4 = DSM 16987 | reverse complement strand
GGCCGCGGCCGTCGCGCTGGCCCTGCGCGCGCCGTTCGTGGTGGTCGTGGTGCTGGCCGCGGTCGTGGCGGCCGGTGTGCGGGCCCTCGGCTGAGACCGCAGGGCGCGCCAGCGGCGTTGGTAGCCTTCCGGGATGACGCTGTTCCGCGAACGCGCCGACGTGTCGGTCCGCCCGGCGGTCGGCGAGGACGACCACTCGGTGGCCCGCATCCAGATGGACGCCTGGAGGGCCCACCACGGGAGCCTGCTGGGGCCCGACGTCCTGGACCAGCTCGACGTGGAGGCCGTGCGCGACCAGTGGGAGCGGGCGATCACCGAGCCGCCCACTGCCGGTCGCCACGTCCTCGTCGCCTGCCAGGGAGCCCAGGTGGTCGGACTGGCCGCGCTGGCACCTGCCGACGACGGCGCCGAGGTCGTGGCCCTGGAGGTGGACCCGGACCACCAGCGCAGCGGGCACGGGTCGCGCCTGCTGGCCGCGTGCGTGGACCTGGCCCGTGAGGCCGGCCACACCCACCTGCAGACCTGGGTGCTCGACCGCGACGAGGCCCGCACCGGGTTCCTCGCGTCAGCGGGACTGGGGCCCGACGGTGCCAGGCGCGAGCTCGGGATCAGTGCCGACGAGACAGGCCTGACCCGGACCGTCAACGAGCACCGGTGGGTCGCCGAGATCTGAGCCGGGCGGCCCGGCGAAGCGACTCGCGCGCGCGGCGGCGGTCACCGGCCGCGTCGTAGGCGAACCCCAGGGCGAACCACGCCGCCCAGTCCTCGGGGCTGTCCTCGACCTGCGACCGCGCGGCCGCGAAGGCCACGTCCGCCGCCCCGCGGTCCACGCGGCCACCGGGGCTGCGGGGCAGGTCGTCGACCGGGAGCCGGTCCTGGGCGGCCAGCTCGTCCGACATCCGCTGCACGAGGACCGCCAACCACCACTCGCGGGCGATCAGCACCACCCCCAGCACCGGCAGCACCAGGACCGCGGCACCGATCGCCACCGCGACCGGCACACCGGTACGGATCAGGTCCAGGCCGCGCCCGGCCGCCGCCACCAGGTACACCACCAGGAGCAGGGTGAGGACCGATGCCCCGACCAGGGAACGGCGCAGCGTCATCCGAGGTCCAGCAGGTGCTCCAGGCCGACCGTCAGACCCGGGCGGGTGCCGATCCTGCGGACCGCGTGCACCACGCCGGGCATGAAGGACGCCCTGTCGAAGGAGTCGTGGCGGATCGTGAGCTGCTCCCCCGGGTTGCCCAGCAGGATCTCCTCGTGGGCGACCAGCCCACGCAGCCTCACCGCGTGCACCCGCACCCCGTCCACGTCCGCACCGCGCGCCCCGTCCATCGTCTGGCTGGTCGCGTCCGGGACAGGTCCCAGGCCCGCGGCGTGGCGCGCGGCCGCGACCCGCTCGGCGGTGTGGCGTGCGGTGCCGCTCGGGGCGTCGACCTTGTCCGGGTGGTGCAGCTCGACGACCTCGACCGACTCGAACAGGCGTGCGGCCTGCTCGGCGAAGCGCATCGCCAGGACCGCGCCGAGGGCGAAGTTCGGCGCGACGAGGACCCCGACCTCCGGTCGGTCACGCAGACGCTCACGTACCTGCGCCAAGGACTCCTCGTCCCAGCCGGTCGTGCCGACCACGCAGTGCACACCCGCGTCGACCATGGCCGCGACGTTGCCCCGCGTGACCGTCGGGACGGTGAAGTCCACGGCGACGTCCGCGCCCGCCCCACGGACCTCGGCGAGGTCGTCGCCCGAGTCCAGCGCCGCCACCAGCTCCAGCCCCGGTGCGGCACGGACCGCCTCCACGACGGTCCCGCCCATGCGTCCGGCCGCACCCAGCACCGCCACACGGATCACGGGAGCGGAAGGGGCGGTGGCCGAGGTCTCGACGATGGGATCGGCGGTGGGATCAGCGGTGGGATCAGTCACGGACCCGACCCTAACGGTGCGGTGACCGGCCCCTAAACCCGCGACAGGTGCTGTCGATGGACCAGAGGTGAACCGACGCCGGTGCCTGGTCCTCGCGCTCGACCTCCTGATCGTGCACCTGGCTCTGGTGATGGCCGCCCTCGCGCTGCTGGCCCCGTCGTGGGGTGCCGTTGCCGCGTGGGCCGACGCTCCAGGCAGCGGCACGGCCCACCTGGCCGTGATGGCCCGGGACGCCGGGAGCGAGGTCCTGGGTGTCAGCCCGTGGCTGCTGCTGCTCACCGGCGTGTGCGTGGCTCTCGCCCACGGCCGCGACCGTTGGCTCCTTCCGGTCCTCACCTGCCTGGGCGCCACGGTGTGGACGGTCGCCGCGGTCGCGGGGACGGTCACCTGGGACGGTTCCCACGTCCTCGCCGGCCCGGGCGGTGGCGGTGTCACCGCCCTGCTCGTGACCCCTGCTGTGACGGTGCTCGCCCTGCTGGGTGTCGCGCGGGCGGGGTTCCGTGCCGCAGGCCCGCCACCGGGCGCCACCACCGTTCCCGGACCGACGGCCACGCGCGCGGCGACGGTCGTCATGGCGCTGCTGGTGGGCACCGTGTGCACCGTGCTGACCGCGGCGGCCGTCACCGGTCACGTGACCCGGGAGATCGAGTGGGGGGTGACCGGCGACCTCCTCATGACCGGGGGCATCGCCGTCGCGCTGGTGGCCGGTGCCTGCGCGGCGTCAGGGCACGCCGTCGCGGGCGTCCTGGTGGCGGGAGCGGGTCTGCTGCACGCCCTGCCGCTGGTGACGCAGTGGACGACCCTGGACACCCACAGCCTCGTCCTGGCTCCGCTCGCGACCGCCCTGGCGATGGTCGCCGGGTGGTCGCACCGGCCGTTGCGCCGGGCGTTCGACTCCCTCCTGGCAGGTCAGTGACCGTCCGGGGGGACACCGCGGTCAGGAGCCGAACGGCCCGACCTTGACGACCGAGCGGGGCTGGGCGCACAGCTCGGCGGCGAGCTCCTGGACCTGGGCCGCGGTCACCGACCGGATCCGGTCGAGCGCCTCGGACTGCGTCATCAGCTCGCCGTGCACCAGCTCGGCCTTGCCCAGACGGCTCATCCGTGACCCGGAGTCCTCCAGGCCCAGGACCAGCCCCCCGGACAGCTGCCCGATGCTGCGTCGCAGCTCCTCGGGGGTGATGCCGTCGGACGCGAGCCGCTCCCACTCCTGACCCATGAGCTCGACCACCTGGTCGACCTTGCCGGGAGCGCACCCCGCGTACAGCCCGAACACACCGGTGTCGGCGTGACCGGAGGAGAAGCAGTACACCGCGTACGCCAGGCCCCGACGCTCACGCACCTCCTGGAACAGCCGGGAGGACATCCCACCGCCGAGCACGGCGTTGAGGACCGACAGGACGAACCGCCGCTCGTCGGTCGCGGTCAGGCCAGTCCCGCCGATGACGACGTTGGCCTGCTCGGTGGACCGGTGGACCACCAGCTCGGTACCCGCGCGGGGGGCGGAACCGTCCGGAGCCGTGAACGACCCCGCCGTGCCCGTGGTCCTGCGGCCACGCGGGGCGGCGTGCGGGTCCAGGTCCCAGCCCCCGCGCTCCAGCTCAGCGGCGACCTGGGCACACAGCACGTCGTGGTCCACGCCCCCGGCCGCCGCGATCACGAGCGTCGAGGGCTGGTAGTGCTCGGTGTAGTGGGCGTGGACGGCGTCCCGCGGCACCGCCCGGATCGTGTCCGGCGTGCCGCCGATGGGCCGGCCCAGCGCGTGGGTCCCCAGGACCGCAGCCGCGAACTGCTCGTGCGCGACGTCCGACGGGTCGTCGTCGTTCATGGCGAGCTCTTCGAGGATCACACCCCGCTCGACCTCGAGCTCGTCGGGGTCAAGGGTCGCCGAGGTCACCATGTCGCTGATCACGTCGACCGCCATCGGCAGATCCGTGTCCAGGACCCGGGCGTAGTAGCAGGTGTGCTCTTTGCCCGTGGCGGCGTTCGCCTCACCCCCGACCGCGTCGAACGCCTCGGCGATGTCCATCGCGTCGCGGCGTGCGGTGCCCTTGAACAGCAGGTGCTCCAGGAAGTGGGTGGAGCCGTGGTGACCGTCGCTCTCGTCCCTCGAGCCGACACCCACCCAGGCACCGACCGTGGCCGAGCGCAGACCGGGCATGCGTTCGGTCAGGACACGGACACCGCCGGGCAGGACGGTGCGGCGCACCAGGGCGCCACCGTCCTGCCCGGCGGTCAGCTCGCTGTCCGGGCCACTGGCACCGACGAGCGGGAGTCCGAGAGGCACGTCAGGCGCGCGCCTCGGCGGAGTCCTCGGACGCCGGCTTCTCGGCGCCGTCCTCCTCCACGACCGCGTGCAACGACAGCTTGCCGCGGGGGTCGATCTCGCCGATCTCGACCTGGACCTTCTGGCCCACGCCCAGCACGTCCTCGACGTTCTCGACCCGCTTGCCACCCACCAGCTTGCGGATCTGGGAGATGTGCAGCAGCCCGTCCTTGCCCGGGGTGAGCGAGACGAACGCACCGAAGCTCGTGGTCTTCACCACGGTCCCCACGAACCGCTCCCCGACCTCGGGCATGTGCGGGTTGGCGATCGCGTTGATCTGCGCGCGCGCCGCCTCGGCCGACGGACCGTCGACCGCACCGATGTAGACCGTGCCGTCGTCCTCGATGGAGATGTCCGCGCCGGTCTCCTCCTGGATCTGGTTGATCATCTTGCCCTTCGGGCCGATGACCTCACCGATCTTGTCGACCGGGACCTTGACGCTGATGACGCGCGGGGCGTTCGGCGACATCTCGTCCGGGACGTCGATCGCCTCGTTCATCACGTCCAGGATGTGCAGGCGCGCGTCGCGGGCCTGGGTGAGCGCGCCCTGCAGCACCGAGGACGGGATCCCGTCGAGCTTGGTGTCCAGCTGGATCGCGGTCACGAAGTCCCGCGTACCGGCGACCTTGAAGTCCATGTCACCGAACGCGTCCTCGGCGCCCAGGATGTCGGTGAGCGCCGCGTACCGGGCCTCGCCGTCGACCTCGTCGGAGATCAGGCCCATCGCGATGCCGGCGACCGGAGCCCGCAGCGGGACGCCGGCGTTCAGCAGCGACAGCGTCGAGGCGCAGACCGAGCCCATGGAGGTGGACCCGTTGGACCCGAGGGCCTCGGACACCTGCCGGATCGCGTAGGGGAACTCCTCGCGGCTGGGCAGCACCGGCACCAGAGCACGCTCGGCGAGCGCACCGTGACCGATCTCGCGCCGCTTGGGCGAACCGACCCGGCCGGTCTCACCGGTCGAGTACGGCGGGAAGTTGTAGTTGTGCATGTAGCGCTTGCGCGTCTCGGGCGCGAGGGTGTCGAGCTGCTGCTCCATGCGCAGCATGTTCAGCGTGGTCACCCCGAGGATCTGGGTCTCGCCGCGCTCGAACAGGGCCGAGCCGTGGACCCGCGGGAGGACCTCGACCTCGGCCGAGAGGGTGCGGATGTCCGCCAGGCCGCGGCCGTCGATGCGCACGCCCTCGGTGAGGACCCGGGTGCGGATCGTCTGCTTGGTGACCGCACGGACCGCCGCCGACAGCTCCTTCTCGCGACCCTCGAACCGCTCGCCGAGGGACTCCAGGGCGGCAGCCTTGATCTCATCCAGGCGGCTCTCGCGCTCCTGCTTGTCCGCGATCGTCAGGGCCTGGGCGAGGGGCCCGGCGACCTCAGCCTCGACCGCTTCGTAGGCGTCGTCCTGGTAGTCCAGGAACCGCGGGAAGTCCTGGGTGGGCTTGGCGGCCTTGGCGGCCAGGTCGGACTGCGCCTGGCACAGGGCACGCAGGAACGGCTTGGCGGCCTCGAGGCCCTCGGCGACGACCTCCTCGGTCGGCGCAGCGACGCCCTCGTTCTTGACCAGGTTCCACGAACCCTCGGTCGCCTCAGCCTCGACCATCATGATCGCGACGTCGTCACCGACCACGCGCCCGGCGACGACCATGTCGAAGACCGCGCGCTCCTTGTCGCTGTGCCGCGGGAAGGCAACCCACTGGCCGTCGACGAGCGCGATCCGCACACCGGCGATCGGCCCGGAGAACGGCAGGCCCGACAGCTGCGTCGACAACGACGCGGCGTTGATCGCCAGGGTGTCGTACGCGTCGTCCGGGTGCAGTGCCATGACCGTGATCACGACCTGGACCTCGTTGCGCAGGCCCTTGACGAACGTGGGGCGCAGCGGACGGTCGATCAGACGGCAGGCCAGGATCGCCTCGGTCGAGGGGCGCCCCTCACGACGGAAGAACGAGCCGGGGATGCGACCCGCGGCGTACATACGCTCCTCGACGTCGACCGTCAGCGGGAAGAAGTCGAAGTGCTCCTTGGGGTGCTTGCCGGCCGTGGTGGCCGACAGCAGCATCGTCTCACCGTCCAGGTAGGCGGCGGCCGAGCCGGCGGCCTGACGCGCCAGGCGCCCGGTCTCGAACCGGACGGTGCGGGTGCCGAAGCGTCCGTTGTCGATGACGGCCTCGGTGAACTGGATCTCGGGTCCCTCCATGGGATCCCCCTTCTCGTGTCGATCCCCGGCCTCGCGCGGCGGTCATCGATCGAGGTCCTCGGAGCCCGGCCGGTCGCCGGGTTCCGCGAGCCACTACCGAGGACCGGACGCCGGGCCCGGGGGGTACTGGTACGTGGTGCTGGTCGTGCTCGCCGGCCTGGCCGGCACGTGACGCCTGGGCGTCGCGTCGGGACTGCGCCCGACAACCGGACCAGCCCGGGCCCCGAGGGACCCGGGCCGGTCCCGGTGGTTCAGCGCCGCAGGCCCAGACGTTCGATCAGGCTGCGGTAACGGTTGATGTCGACCTTCTGCAGGTAGCCGAGCAGGCGGCGACGCTGGCCGACGAGGAGGAGCAGGCCACGACGCGAGTGGTGGTCGTGCTTGTGCTCCTTCAGGTGCTCGGTCAGGTCCTTGATGCGCTGGGTGAGCATCGCGATCTGGACCTCGGGCGAGCCCGTGTCGTTCTCGGTGGTGGCGTACTCGGTCATGATGCGCTGCTTCGTGGCGGCGTCAAGGGGCACGGGCTCTCCTGGGATTCTTCTCGTTGCGCGGTGCTCCGGGGCATGTCCACCCGGGCGCTCTGGTTCCGCGGCCGATCTGACGGCACACGCATCGTACCAGCGACCCGGTCAGACGACCCCGGGGACGCCCGGTCCGCGCCTGAGCAGCTCCCGGGCCCGGTCCACGTCCCGACCCATCTGCTCCACCAGCCCGGTCACCGAGTCGAAGCGGACCGTGGGGCGCAGCCGCTCCACCAGGTACAGCACGACCTCCTCGTCGTACAGGTCGAGGTCGTCCCGGTCCAGCACGTAGGCCTCCACCCTGCGCCCGCGCCCGTCGAACGTCGGGTTGGTGCCGATGGACACGGCCGCCGGGAGGATGCCGTCGGCGAGCTCCTGCGGGAGGTCCACCCGACGCATCCAGCCCGCGTACACCCCGTCGGCGGGGACCATGCCGGTGATCCCGGGGCCCAGGTTCGCAGTGGGGTAGCCCAGATCGCGTCCGCGCGCGTCGCCGTGCACCACCACCCCACGCACGGCGTGCGGCCGCCCCAGGATCTGCGCCGCGCCCGCGACGTCCCCCCGGCCGAGGAGCTCGCGCACCCACGTCGAGGACCAGCGGCGACCGCCGTCGCCCCCGGCGCCCGCGTCGTCCAGGACCTCCACGGTGAACCCGAACCGCTCACCCAGCTCGGTCATGGTCCGCAGGTCACCGCTGTTGCGCCACCCGAACCTCACGTCACGCCCCACGACCACCGTCCGAGCCCCCAGCCCGTCGACCAGGTAGCGGCGGACGAACTCCTCGGGGGTCTGGCGCGCGAAGTCCAGCGTGTACTCCTGCAGCAGCACCCCGTCCAGGCCCGTGGCGGCCAGGAGCCCGAGGCGGTCCGCCACCCCGGTCAACAGCTCAGGAGCACGTTCGGGGTGGTGCACCTGCAGAGGATGGGGGTGGAACGTGACCGCCACCGCCGCTGCACCCACCGCCCGGGCGTCCGCGACCATCTGCGTGAGCACCGAGCGGTGACCCCGGTGCACACCGTCGAAGTTGCCGATCGTCACCACCGAGGGGCCGAAGCCTGGCGGAACCTGGTCCAGGTCCATCCACCGGTGCACGTGCGCTCCTGCCGAGATCGAGTGGGCGCCCGTGGGCGCCGCTGCCCCCGTGGTGCAGCGGGACAAGCCTGCCATCACGACGACGGTCCGGGTGACACGTCGCCGCGTGCCACCCGGACCGTCGGGAGCAGACCCCGAGCCCCTCCCGGGTCAGCCCTCGCGCCGGGCCCTGGCCCGGGTCACCGCCACAGCGGCACCGCCGGCGACCAGCAGCAGCACGATCGCCGCGACCAGCCAGACGACCGACGCACCGGTGAGCGCCAGCCCGCCCGGGCCGTCCGCCCCGGCACCGGGCCCACCGTCATCGGCCGCCAGCACCTGCAACGCCGCCGAGCCCTCGATCCCTGACGCCAGGCCCAGGGCCACCACCGTGTGGGGCCCGGCCTGGGTGTCGGCCGGCACCACGACGACGACCTCCAGCGTGCCCTCGCCGTCGGCCTCGACCGTGGCCAGCAGCACCGGGTCGGACGTCAGCCAGATCTCGACCTGCTCCCCCGGCGCCACGTCGTGCACCGTGACCCCGAGCTCGTCACCGGCCCGCACCTGGTCGTCCGACAGCTCGACAACGGCAGCGCCCGGCGCGACCTCGGCCGGCACGACCGTCATCGTCGCGGCCTCGGTCACGACGTCACCGTCAGGGCCGGTGAACACCGCACGCACCCGCGCCCCGTCGTCCTCGAGCGAGGCGACGAGCACCAGCTCGGTGGTCGACGCGTCCGGCACGTCCACCCAGTCGCCGTCGGCGTCGGCACGCTGCCACCGCACCGACAGGACCTCACCCGAGGCCGCGGCCGAGAACCTCCCCTGGGCGCCCTCGGCCACCGTGACGTCTGCCGGGTGCTCGGTGACCGTCACCGCAGCCGGTGCCGGCGCGACCGAGCCGTCGCCCTGGTCGGCCAGGAACGAGGCCACCCACGACATCGCCGCGTTCCAGTTGATGGTGATCTCGTTGGACGCCCACGAGTTGATGTGGTCGACGTAGCAGGCCGCGGGCGCACAGTCGTTGCCCCCGCCGAACAGACCCTGCATGGTCGGGTCCCACGTCGAGCGCATCGAGTTGGGGCCACCGGCGAGCGACCCGGGCGGGGGGTTCGGCAGTGCGGGGTTGACCTGCGCGGCGAACCACCGGCTGTGCTGGTTCTCGGAGTAGACCGTGCCGTACCCGGTCAGGTACGACAGGTTCAGGGCGTTGCGTCCCAGGAGGTAGTCCATCGCCTCCACGACACCGTCGCGGAACTCCTCCTGGCCGGTCAGGTCGAAAGCGGTGGCCAGGACCACCTGGTTGTTCACCACCATCGAGTTCGAGCCCCACTCGTAGTCGCCGTCGACCCCGGGGTAGGTGGTCGCGAACGGCTCCTGCGCCTGCCAGGCCAGGTACGTGCGGGCACCCTCGACGACCGACTCACGCACCGCGTCACGGCCGGGCAGGTCGTTGGGCACCGTCGCCAGGTTCAGACGACCCAGCGCCGCGGTGTCACCCCAGGTGAAGCCGCTCGGCCCCCAGATGTCCGCCTCGTGGAGCGGGTTGTCCAGCACGGCCTGCTCGAACTCGGGCTCACCGGTGGTCAGGTAGAGCTCGGCCGCCGCCCAGTAGAACTCGTCGGTGACCTCGTCGTCGTCGTAGGGCCCACCGCCGTTGCCACCGGCCGCCGCCGGGGCGTACAGCTCGGGGTTCTCCAGCGCCGCGGCCCACGCCAGACGCGCGGCGTCCAGCAGCTCACCGGCGAAGCCCGGGTACACGTCCTCGTGGTCGGCGAACAGCCGTGCGCCCTGCGCGGCCGTGGCCGCGAGGTTCAGGGTGGCCGCCGTCGAGGGACGGTGCAGTCGACGCTCCTGGGGGTCGGCGGCCGGCATCAGCGGCAGACCGGTCCAGCCCACGTCGTGGATCTTGTGGTGCGCCATCCCGGCGAGCGGGTTGCCCTCCGGCACCTGCATGCTCAGCAGGAACTGCAGCTGCCAGCGCGCCTCGTCCAGCACGTCGGGCACACCGTTGCCCGTCTCCGGGAGCGCGAGGGTGCCGTCACCCAGGGCGTCGACGTCACCGGTGGGGGCGTGCACGGAACGCTCGTACAGCCCCATCAGCTGTGCGACCGAGATGCCGCCGTTGACCACGTACTTGCCGTGGTCACCCGCGTCGTACCAGCCGCCCACGACGTCCAGGGCGTACCCCTCGGGGCAGGACCAGTCGCCGTACGCCCAGGCCGAGCCCTCGTCCTCGGGCGTCAGGCAGGGCACCTGGTAGTCCCCGCGGTTGGGCGAGTCCGGGACCCGGGTGCGCTCGGGGTCGTTCACGTGACCCGCCTCGCGGGCGTACTCCTCGCCCACGATGGCGGCGTCGATGTCGATGCCGCTGCGCGCCAGGTAGAAGTAGTTCAGGGCGTCGTACCGCAGCTGCTGGTAGAGGTCGGCCCCGATCGCGAACGGGTGGCTGACCTCGTCACCGACGGCCAGCGTCAGACCGGCCCCGGTGAGGGACGTGTCGGTGAAGTCGATCACGTGCACGTCCAGACCGGCCATCGGGTCGAAGCCGTGGGGCAGGGTCTCCCCGCTCGCCGCCACCTGGCCGTCACCGTCACGCAGCTCCCAGGCGAGGGGCTCCTCGGCATCCGTCACGAGGGTCGCACGCTTGGGACCCTCGGGCAGGTAGCCGTGCTGGTTCACCCGCACCGCCGGACCCGTGTCCGGGCTGTAGGGCGGGGGCGGCGTGGCGGTCGCCACCAACGACACGTCCGTGATGCAGAACGTGTAGTCCTGCGCCTGGGCGCCCAGGTGGAACGCGAGCTGGCCGATCGGCTCGTCCTCGGACTCGGCCGGGAAGGTGTGCGACGCGGTGAACGCGAACACGTGCTCCTCGGGCTCCGGCGACAGGACCGGGTGCTCCTCGATCACCATGCGGTGCGGTGCGGCGTTCTCGCCGACCAGCACCCGCAGGCCCGCGGACGGGTCGGAGGAGGCGGTGAACGACAGGACGTAGTTGCCGCCCTCCTCGATGGGCAGGCCGTTGAACGTCAGGCCCGTGCTCCAGGGGTTCCCGCCCGCCGGGACACCCAGGCACAGGGCGTCCTCCACGACCTCCTGCGAGGTCTCGCCCGAGACGTCCCACACCCCGGCACCGTCGGCGAACGACGTCTGCGGCAGGAGCTCGGTGTCCCCACCCAGGCTCACCGCGTCCAGGCAGAAGGTCCACGCCTCGCCGCTGCCACCCACCTGGAACGCGATCTGGCCGCGCGGGTCCTCAGGGCCGGAGGTCGCGGGGAGCGACAGGTCTGCCGTGAAGGTGAAGGCGTGCTCGGCGAGCTCCGGTGACAGCGCGACGTTCTCGTCCAGCACGGTCGCGTACGGCGCACCGTCCTGCCCCACGACGGCACGGATCGTGTGCCCCGGGTCGCCCGAGGCCGTGAACGCGAAGTCGTAGATGGTCCCCTCCTCGACCGCCACGCCGTTCAGCACGACGCCGGCGTCCCAGGGGTTGTCGCTCGCGGGGACCTCGGCGCAGAAAGTGCCGTCCTCGGTGCTGGTCGGGTCCAGACCGTAGGAGTCCCAGGCGGAACCACCGTCGTCGAACGACTCGTCGACGACGGCGAGTGCGGGCCCGGTGAGCCCGCCCAGGGCGAGTACGCCCGCCGTCAGTGCGCCGACCCCGGCCGCACGTGAACCTCGTCGCAGGAGGGAAACCACTCTGTCTCCGATCGTGGAAGCGCTCTCAGGCTTGGCCTGTCGCGCGGCGAACCGTCGCGACGACGCTAGCAACGGGCCTTCACCAACGGAAGGTTTACCGCGCAAGAAGTCAGAGAAGGCCTGACGAACAGGCCGAACGTGCGTGACGCCCCATAAGTCCGTCTCACCCAGTGGGCGTCAGGCGGGCGCGGTGACCAGTACGGGGCGCGCCCAGCCACCTTGGTCCTTGAGCAGAGCGACCAGGCGCCCGTCCGGGGCGAACGCCGCCACCGGCTCCCCTGCGGAACCCCGCACAGCGGGGAGCGATCGGATCCGCCGCCCGAACGACAGCTCACGCGCCTCTGCCTCGTCCAGCTCGCGGGCGACCAGCAGTGCCCGCGCCGCGCGCGCCAGGGGCATCGTGGCCGGGTCCTCCTGCAGCTGCTCCAGGGTGCACGCGACGTCGAGCCCGTAGGACCCCACACGGGTCCTACGGAGCCGGGTGAGATGACCGCCCACCCCGAGTGCGGCACCGATGTCACGCGCGAGCGCCCGCACGTACGTGCCGGAGGAGCACGTCACGTCAAGGTCCACGTCGACAGCAGACGGGACGTCGGCCGGGCGCACCGGGCCGACGTCGAGCGCGTGCACGGTCACCGGACGTGCGGCGAGCTCGACCTGCTCACCGTCGCGCACCCGCGCGTAGGCACGCCGCCCGTCGACCTTGATCGCGCTGACGGCGCTGGGCACCTGCATGATCGGGCCACGCAGGCGGTCCACGACCGCCGCGAGCGCCGCGTCGGTGACCCCGGTGGCGTCCGACGCGCCGACGACCTCGCCCTCGGCGTCGTCGGTCGTCGTCGCCATGCCCAGCCGAACGGTGGCGACGTAGGACTTCTGCGCCCCCACCAGGTAGGTGAGCAACCGTGTGCCGCGCTCGACCCCGCACACCAGGACCCCGGTGGCCATCGGGTCCAACGTGCCGGCATGCCCGATCTTGCGGGTGCCGAGCAGGCGCCTCAGCCGCCCCACCACGTCATGGCTGGTCCAGCCGTCGGGCTTGTCGACGACGACCAGCCCGTCCTCCGCCACCGCTCAGGACTCCCGCGCCCGGTCGTCGTCCTCGCCCGCGGGCTCGTCGTCGTGCCGGTACGGGTCCTGGTCGCCGGCGTACTGCGCCGACGCCGCGAGTGCCGCGAGCTCGGCATCCCGCGCCGCGGCGGCCCGGAGCACCTCCTCCAGGTGCTGGGCGTTCTCCGGCACCGCGTCGGCGACGAACTCCAGGGTCGGCGTCAGCCGGATGCTCAGCTGCTTGCCGACCTCGGAGCGGATCAGGCCCTTGGCGCTCTCCAGCGCCGCCGCCGACCCGGCGCGCGCCTCGGCGTCGCCGAGCACGGTGTAGAAGATCGAGGCGTGCTGCAGGTCGCCCGTCACACGCACGTCGGTGACCGTCACGAACCCCAGCCGCGGGTCCTTGACCCGCGAGTCGAGCATCTGGGCCACGACCTCCTTGATGCGATCAGCGATCTTGCGGGCCCTCGGGTGGTCGACCATCTCGGCTCCGTCCTCCTCTGCCGGTGGCGGTCACCACCGGCTCACGACCGGGGCGGTCCCACACGACCTACGGCGTGGGACCACCCCGGCACACGGGTCAGGCGCGCGGCTTCTCGCGCATCTCGAAGGTCTCGATCACGTCCTCGACCTGCAGGTCGTTGTGCGAGCCGAGACCGATGCCGCACTCGTAGCCGTCGCGCACCTCGGTCGCGTCGTCCTTGAACCGCTTGAGCGACTCGATCGAGAGGTTGTCCGCGACGACCTTGCCGCCGCGCAGCACGCGTGCCTTGGCGTTGCGGCGGATGACCCCGCTGCGCACCAGGCAACCCGCGATGTTCCCGAACTTGCTCGAGCGGAAGATCTCACGGACCTCTGCGGTGCCGAGCTGCGCCTCCTCGAACTCGGGCTTGAGCATGCCCTTGAGCGCAGCCTCGACGTCCTCGATCGCCTGGTAGATGACCGAGTAGAAGCGGACGTCCACGCCCTCGCGCTCGGCCAGGTCCTCGACCCGCTCGGCGTACTTGACGTTGAAGCCCAGGATGATCGCGTTGTCGACCGTGGCGAGGTTGACGTCGTTCTGCGTGATGGCACCCACACCACGGTGGATGACCCGCAGCGCGACCTCCTCGCCCACGTCGATCTTGAGCAGCGCGTCCTCCAGCGCCTCGACGGCACCGGACACGTCACCCTTGAGGACCAGGTTGAGCGTCTCGACCTTGCCCTGCTGCAGCGCCGAGGTGAAGTCCTCGAGGCTGATCCGCTTGCGACGCTTGGCCAGGAGCGCGGCACGCTCGGCCGCCTCGCGCTTCTCGGCGATCTGCCGGGCGGTGCGCTCGTCCGGGGCCACCAGGAAGGTGTCGCCTGCGCGCGGCACGGACGCCAGACCCAGCACCAGGACCGGCCTGGCAGGGGTCGCCTCCTGGACGGCTCCACCGTGCTCGTCGAACATCGCCCGGACACGGCCGTGAGCGGTACCCGCCACGATCGCGTCCCCGACCTTCAGCGTCCCGGACTGCACGAGGACGGTCGCGACGGCACCGCGCCCCTTGTCCAGGTTCGCCTCGACCGCGACACCGCGTGCGTCCTTGTCCGCGTTCGCACGCAGGTCCAGGGCGGCGTCCGCCGTCAGCAGGACGGCCTCGATGAGGCTGTCGATCCCCTGGCGACGCAGCGCCGAGATGTTCACGAACATCGTCTCGCCGCCGTACTCCTCGGCGACCAGGTTGTACTCGGTCAGCTGCTGGCGGATCTTGTCGGGGTTCGCCCCCTCCTTGTCCACCTTGTTGACCGCGACGACGATCGGGACACCGGCGGACTGGGCGTGGTTGAGCGCCTCGATCGTCTGAGGCATCACGCCGTCGTCGGCCGCGACCACCAGGATCGCGATGTCCGTGACCTGCGCACCCCGGGCACGCATGGCGGTGAACGCCTCGTGACCAGGGGTGTCGATGAAGGTCACCGCACGCTCTGCGCCCTCGTGCTCGGTGTGGATCTGGTAGGCACCGATGTGCTGGGTGATGCCACCGGCCTCGCCCGCCACCACGTCCGCCGAACGGATCGCATCGAGCAGCTTGGTCTTTCCGTGGTCGACGTGACCCATGACGGTGACCACGGGGGGCCGCGCCGTCAGCTGGTCGTCGCTCTCCTCGGCGAGCTCGGCCTCGAGGTCGATGTCGAAGGCCCCGAGCAGCTCCCGGTCCTCCTCCTCCGCCGAGACCATCTCGATGACGTAGCCCAGCTCGACACCCAGGGCACCGAAGGTGTCCTCGTCCAGCGACTGGGTCGCGGTCGCCATCTCACCGAGGTGCAGCAGGACCGTCACCAGGCTCGCGGGGTTCGCGTCGATCTTGTCCGCGAAGTCGTTCAGCGACGAGCCGTGCCGCAGTCGGACGACGGTCCGCCCGTCACCTCGGGGCACCTGCACGCCGCCGAGCGACGGTGCCTGCATCTGCTCGAACTCCTGGCGCTTCGCGCGCTTGGACTTGCGGCCACGCACCGGGCGGCCACCGGCACGCCCGAAGGCACCGGCCGTGCTGCCTCGCCCGGCACCGCGTCCACCGCCGCCACCCGGTCGCCCCCCGAAGCCGGGACGGCCGGCGAAACCGCCACCAC
>NZ_AXCZ01000057.1 GCF_000767165.1 Cellulomonas bogoriensis 69B4 = DSM 16987 | reverse complement strand
CCAGGCCCTCCTGCACGGCGGCGAACCACTGACGGGCCCGGCGGCGGGTGCCCCGGCCCGAGAACGGGCCCAGTGCGGTGAGCTCCTCGACGGTCCGGGGCAGCGCCTGGGCGGCGGAGACAATGGCAGCGTCGGGAAGCACCCGGCCGGGGGAGACGTCACGGCGCCGGGCCTCGGCCTCCCGGGCCTGCCACAGCGCCCGGACCACGGCGAGTCGCCGCCGGTCGCGGATCGCGTGGACGCCGGAGGTCCGTCGCCACGGGTCGACCCGCGGCGACGGTGGGGGAGCGAGGCGGACCGCCTCGAACTCCTGACGGGCCCACTCCGCCTTGCCTGCGGCCTCGAGCCGTTCGGCCAGGTGGTCGCGCAGGTCCACCAGTACCTCCACGTCGAGCGCCGCGTAGCGCAGCCACTCCGGTGGCAGCGGACGGGTGGACCAGTCGACCGCCGAGTGCTCCTTGGCCAGGCCCAGTCCCAGGACCTCGGCCACGACGGCGGCGAGCCCCACGCGCGCCATCCCCAGCAGGCGCGCGGCCAGCTCGGTGTCGAACACCGCCGACGGCACGAGGTTCTGCTCCACGAGGCCGGGCAGGTCCTGCGACGCAGCGTGCAGGACCCACTCCGCGCCCTCGAGCGCCTGGCCCAGTGCGCTCAGGTCGGGCAGGGCGACCGGGTCCACGAGCGCGGTACCCGCGCCCTGGCGGCGGAGCTGGACCAGGAAGGTGCGCTGGCCGTACCGGTAGCCCGAGGCGCGTTCGGCGTCCACGGCCACGGGTCCGGACCCCTGGTGAAAAGCGGCGACGGTCGTCGCGAGCGCCTGCGGGGTGTCCACGACGACGGGCACACCGTCACGTGGTTCGGCGAGGGGTACGACTTCGGGCTCGTCCCGGCCCGTCTGCGGTCCCTGGTCGACGAGGTCGCGGTGTGCTGCTGCGGGCATGGAGGTCACGCTAGACCTTCCCGCCCCTCACCTGTGGGACCGACCGCTCACCCGAGCAGCGCGTTCCGGATCGCGAACGCGACCATCTCGGCGCGGTCACCGGTGCCGACCTTGCGTGAGATGCGGGCGAGGTGGCTCTTGACGGTCAGTGCGGACAGCTCCAGGTGCTCCCCGATCTGACGGTTGGTGCGACCGTCGGCGACCAGGCGCAGCACCCCGAGCTCGCGTGCCGTGAGTGCGGGTCCGCCGCGTGGCGCGGGAGCCGCGGGTCGGCCGGCGATGCGTACCGCGCCCGGCGGCTCGGCCGTGACCGCGCCACGGACCCCGCCGCCCAGGAGCACGACCAGCTCGCGGCGGCCAGCCTTGCGGGTGAGCAGGACGCTGCGGGTGGACTCCCGGCGCCGCAACGACCTGAGCATCGCCTGGCCGTCGCCGTCGCTGAGCTCGGGAACCACCAGGCACGTCGTCCCGTGGGCGGTGGTCGGGCGCCGGGTTCCGGCGGCAGGCACCGTGGAGGTGCTCGTGTGCGTGCGCGCTGCGGGCCGGACCGGTGCGGTGCGGACGTGCTCGACGGTCAAGGGATGCTCCCGGGGTGCGCGTGTGCCTGTACCGGTTCCTATCGGCAGCGCGGGGGGAGGTCTTGAGGGTCCGTCCCGGGTGCGGTCGGCCGCGAAGGCGTCAGCGGCGGCGGGACAGGGAGGCCACGCCCTCTGGCAGCGGCGCCAGCCCGCCTGCATGGCAGAGCACACCGCTCCATGCGGCGAGGTGGCGTCCGACGCCGTCCGGAGCGGGTGTCCACGACGCCCGCACCTCGACCTCGGTCTCGTCGGGTCGCTCCCGCAGCGCCCCGAAGGACTGCGAGACGACCCGGGTGACCGTCCCCCCCAGTGCGCTGTGCTCGGCCCCGGAGGTGGTGAGCGCCTCCACGACCCAGCTCCAGGCGACCTCGCAGAGCAGCGGGTCGGCGCCCGCCTCCGGGTCCAGGGAGGCACGCACGAGGGTCACCACGCGGAACGTCCCCTGCCAGGCCTCCTGGCCGTCGGGGTCGTGGAGCAGGACGAACCGGCCACTGGCCGGGTCCTCGTGCTGGACGGTCCGCCCCGGGGGCTGCAGGTCTCCGGTGAGGGCGACCGCGTAGGGGGCGATGCGCCCCGGCGCCGGCACCTCGGTCAGCAGGACCTCGGGACGCAGGCGCTGGTCGCGCAGGGCGTGGAGCGCTCGGACGAACACCTGGGGGACGTCCGCGTCGGTCGTGATCACAACGGGCAGGTTAGGGCGAGGCGGACGTGTGCCGTGGGACCGGCGCGCGGACACGTCTGCCGGGTTCGCCCGTCCGCACTACGCTGACGGCGTCATCCACCGTGGGAAGGAACCGTCGAGCATGTCCGCACGCGCGCAGATCGGTGTCACCGGGTTGGCGGTGATGGGTCGCAACCTGGCCCGTAACCTGGCCAGGAACGGGTTCGTGGTGGCTGTCCACAACCGGTCCGCGGGTCGGATGCACTCGCTGGTGGCCGAGCACGGCGACGAGGGTGAGTTCGTCGGTTCCGAGACCCTTGCCGACTTCGTCGCCTCGCTCGAGCGGCCGCGCAAGGTCATCGTCATGGTCAAGGCGGGTGGTCCGACCGACGCGGTCATCGACGAGCTCGTCCCTCTGCTGGACGAGGGCGACATCGTGATCGACGCGGGCAACGCCCACTTCCCCGACACCCGCCGCCGCGAGGCGGCGCTGAAGGCCGAGGGCCTGCACTTCGTGGGGACCGGCGTGTCCGGCGGCGAGGAGGGCGCGCTGCTCGGGCCGAGCATCATGCCCGGTGGGTCGCGGGAGTCCTACGAGTGGCTCGGGCCGATCCTGGAGAAGATCTCGGCCAAGGTCGACGGGGTGCCGTGCTGCACCTACGTCGGCCCCGACGGCGCCGGCCACTTCGTGAAGATGGTCCACAACGGCATCGAGTACGCCGACATGCAGCTCATCGCCGAGGCCTACGACCTGCTCAAGCAGGGTCTGGGCGCGACCGCGCAGGAGATCGGCGAGATCTTCGCCCGGTGGAACACGGGCGACCTGGAGTCGTTCCTCATCGAGATCACCGCCGAGGTGCTCGCCCACACCGACGCCGCGACGGGCGCGGCGTTCGTCGACGTGGTGCTGGATCAGGCCGAGCAGAAGGGCACGGGCCGCTGGACCGTCCAGAACGGCCTGGACCTGGGCGTCCCGATCACCGGGATCGCCGAGGCCACGTTCGCCCGGGCCCTGTCGGGTTCGGTGCCCCAGCGGGGTGCTGCCGCGGGGGCGTTGCCCGCGCACGCCGGTACCTGGGACGTGCAGGACCGCGAGGCGTTCGTCGAGGACGTGCGCCTGGCGCTGTACGCCTCGAAGGTCGTGGCGTACTCCCAGGGCTTCGACCAGATCGCCGCGGCCTCCGCCGAGTACGGCTGGGACATCGACCGTGGTGCGATGGCGCGCATCTGGCGGGGCGGCTGCATCATCCGGGCCCGGTTCCTCAACCGGATCACCGAGGCCTACGAGCGGGACGCCCACCTGCCCCTGCTCCTGGCCGACGAGTACTTCACCGAGGCCGTGGGCCAGGGCGTCCAGGCCTGGCGCAGGGTCGTGTCGCAGGCTGCGCTCAACGGCGTGCCGACCCCCGCGTTCTCCTCCTCGTTGGCGTACTACGACGGGGTGCGCGCCGAGCGGCTGCCCGCGAACCTGATCCAGGCCCAGCGGGACTTCTTCGGTGCGCACACCTACCGGCGCACCGACCGTGAGGGCACCTTCCACACCGGGTGGAGCACCGACCGCGCCGAGGTCGAGGCCTGACCGTGACCGCGCAGATCCCGGTACCGGACCTGCAGCCGGTCATCCTCGGCGGCGACATCGGCGCGTACAGCCTGGCCCGCACCTTCCACGAGGCCTACGGCGTGCGGTCGGTCGTGGTGTCGACCGTCTCCACAGGTCTGGTCCGCCACTCGCGCATCTTGACGAACGTGGTCGAGCCGGCGATGGACGACCCCGACGCGGTCGTCGCGACGCTGCGCCGGGTCGCGCAGGAGCACCCGGGGCGGCGCATCCTGGTGGGCAGCGCCGACTGGCTGGTGCGTACCCTCGTGGAGAACCGCGAGCGGTTGGAGGACCTCTACACGATCCCGTACGTCGGTACCGAGCTGCTCGACCTGGTCACCGACAAGGACGGCTTCGGCAGGCTCTGCGCGCAGTACGGCCTGTCGCACCCCACCACGGTCGTCCACGACGTGGCGGCCGGGGGAGCGCCGGACACCAGCAGCCTGACGTTCCCGGTGATCGCCAAGACCGGCAACACCGCCGCGTACCACCTCGTGGAGTTCCCGGGGAAGAAGAAGGTCTTCACCGTCGCGACCCCCGAAGCCCTGGCCGACCTGATGGAGCGCGTGCGGGCCTCGGGGTACACCGACGACTTCGTGATCCAGGACCTCATCCCCGGGGACGACTCGGGGATGAGGATCCTCACGTGCTACTGCGACCGGCAGGGGCGCATGCGTTTCGCGGCGTTCGGGCACGTCCTCCTCGAGGAGCACACCCCGGGGGCCCTGGGGAACCCGGCGGGGATCGTCACCCGTGGAGCCCCGGAGATCGTCGAGCAGGCGCGGCGTCTGCTCGAAGGCATCGGGTGGGTGGGGTACGCCAACTTCGACCTGAAGTACGACCCACGTGACGGGCGCACGGTGTTCTTCGAGCTGAACCCGCGGCTCGGGCGCAGCAACTTCTACATCACCGCGGCCGGGCGCAACACCGCTGAGCTGTACGTCCGGGAGCACGTCCAGGGGCTCGACCCGATGCCCGAGGGGGCCGAGGTGGAGCCGGACCGGCCCCACCTGTACACCGTCCTGCCGCGCCCGCTCCTGCTGCGCTACGTGACCGACGCGTCCTTGCGCCGACGGGTCAGGGGCCTGTTCCGCACCCGGGCGGTGACCAACCCGTTGTGGTACCGGGCCGAACGTCATCCACGGCGGGTGCTCTACCTGGCCCTGGCGCAGCTGAACCAGTTCCGCAAGTACCGGACCCACTACCCGCGTCCGCGTCGGGCGGAGGACCTGGGGTGAGTGCGCCCCAGGCCGACCCCGGCACGTCGTCGGCGCTGCCGGTCGGCGTGATCGGCGGTGTGGGTCCGCTCGCGACGGCCTACTTCATGGACAAGGTCGTCCGGCTGACC
The DNA here is from genome assembly GCF_000767165.1 of Cellulomonas bogoriensis 69B4 = DSM 16987. Lineage (GTDB taxonomy): Bacteria > Actinomycetota > Actinomycetes > Actinomycetales > Cellulomonadaceae > Actinotalea > Actinotalea bogoriensis. Next base: position 10,720 of record NZ_AXCZ01000057.1, on the reverse strand, counting down.
CGGGCCGAGCGCGACCAGGACCACGTCGACATGGTGGTCCTGAACCACGCGACCATCCCGGACCGCACGGCCTTCATCCTCGGGGACTCCGACCAGGACCCCGGCCCGGTGATGGCCCGTGACGCCGAGCGCCTGGAGGCGTTCGGCGTGAGCTTCATCGTGGTCCCGTGCAACACCGCCCACTTCTTCACCCGTCGGATCGTGGCGGCCGTGCAGGTCCCGGTGCTCAGCATCGTGGCCGAGACGGTGGCCGAGGCCCGGTCGAGGCTCACCGACCTGACCGCGGTGGGCGTCCTGGCCACGACCGGGACCGTGCACGCGCGCGTCTACCAGGACGAGCTGGAACGCTCGGGGCTGACGTGCCTGGTGCCGGACGAGGACGACCAGGCCGTGATGATGGAGATCATCTACGACCAGGTGAAGGCAGGGCGCCCGGTCGACATGGGTGCCTTCGCCGGTGTCGTGCACCGGCTCCGGTCACGCGGGGCCCAGCTGGTGGTGCTCGGGTGCACCGAGCTCTCGGTCATCGCCGAGGACGAGGACCTGATCGCCGACCCCACGTACGTCGACTCCCTCGACGTGCTGGTCAGGCGCACCATCGCACGGGCAGGGCACGAGGTGCGCTGACCGGGCCGCGGCCGACACTGCCGGGCGCGGCCCGTACCCGGGTCAGCCCACCTGGTTGGTCCCGAGGTACAGGTGCAGCACCGGGACCTGCAGCTCGTCGCGGGCACGTGAGGCCCAGTCGGTGTGGAACGTGTCCTCCACCGCGTGCGGGAACGTCACCACGGCGACCTCCGCGACGTCGAGGTCGCGCACGGCCGTCCGCAGCGCGGGAACGGGCGCGTCCGTGACGACCTGGCCGTGGGCCTCGACACCGGCGGCCAGGAGCGCGTCCAGGCTCTCCTGGAGGCTGGTCGCAGCCTCCCGACGGGCCTCGTCCGGCGCCGGCTCGCGCCCCAGGGCGGCGTCCAGGGCCTCCCTCAGCTCGCCGAGGCTCAGGTGGTCCACGATCGAGGCCAGGACGTTCTGCCCGGGGTCGGCGGGCACCAGGACGTGGTACCGGACGTCACGCTCCCGGTGGAGCGACACGATGTTCTCCACGTCACGGGCGGTCAGTGCGTCCTCGGTGAGGACCAGGATCATCTCGCTCACACCGGCGAGCCTAGCGATGTCGCTGCCGCGCGTCCTGGCGGATCCTGGTGGGTCATGGCACGCGTGGCCGGTCACGGTGCGGTGGCCGTCAGCCGCCACCGTGCCATGAGCATGCCGTCGCCGTGCAGGAGGGTCTCCAGCGTCCCGGTGAGCGGTGGGTCGAGCTGCGTCGGTGCCCCCACGACCCGCCCGGCCGTCCCGGCCGTCACCAGGGGGCTGGTGGTCAGGCACAGCTCGTCCACCAGCCCTCCGGCCAGCATCGCCCCCAGCAGACGGGGGCCACCCTCGCACAGCACGTGAGGCATGCCGGCGTGGCCGAGCACCTCCAGGGTGGCGGTGAGGTCGACACCGCCGTCGTGCACCACGAGCCGGTCGGCGGGGAGCACCCGGCGCAGGCGCGGCAGCCCGGGTGCGTCGGCCACGGTGACCACCCACGGTGACGGTCGGGCCGTGAGCACCTGCTCGGGCAGGTCACCGGTGCGGGTGACGACGGCGAGCCCGGGCTCGGGGGTGCGTCCCTCGCCGGTGCGCACGGCCCGCAGGTCCGGCCTCAGGGCCAGGTCGGCGTAGCCCTCGGCACGGACGGTCCCGGCACCCACCAGCACCACGTCGGCCAGGGATCGCAGCACCGAGAACACCCGGCCGTCGGCCGGCCCGTTGATGGATCCTGAGAGGCCGTCGCCACCGGAGGCGGCCCCGTCCACGGTGCTGATCATGTTCCCGCGGACGTGCGAGCCCCCCGACGGCACCGCGTACAGGGCACGGAGCACCGGTTCGCCGGCCACGACCGGGACAGGGCCGGCCTCGGCGGTCGGCACCAGGAGGTCCAGCACGGGCAGCTCCACGCGCCCAGGGTAACCAGCGGCCCGTAGTCTGGTGCGTCGTGACCTCGCTCCCGTCGCTCACCTCCCGCCACCCGCAGGTCCCTGCCGACGACCTGCTCGCCGGGTTCGTGCCGCCACCGCACTTCGCGGACGCGACGTTCGACTCCTACCGTCCCGACCCCGACCACCCCGGTCAGGCGCAGGCACGCGAGCACGCCCGCAGCCTCGCCGAGCGGCTGCAGGACCCACCCCGGCGACGCTGGTGGACGCGCACCACGCCGGCGGGGCCGGCCCTCTACCTCGACGGCGGGTTCGGTGTGGGCAAGACCCACCTGCTCGCTGCCGTCGCCCACGCCGTCCCCGAGGCGGCGTTCGGGACGTTCGTGGAGTACACCCACCTGGTGGGGGCGCTCGGCTTCGGGGTGACCGTCCGGCGCCTGTCCCGTCGCCCGGCGGTGCTCATCGACGAGTTCGAGCTCGACGACCCGGGGGACACCGTCCTGATGTCCCGGCTGCTCCGTGAGCTGAACGACGCCGGGGTCGCGCTGGTCGCCACGTCCAACACCCTTCCGGAGTCGCTGGGTGAGGGTCGGTTCGCCGCAGAGGACTTCCTCCGCGAGATCCAGGCGCTGTCCGACCGGTTCGAGGTGGTCCGGGTCGACGGCCCCGACTACCGCCACCGTGGCGCACCGCACCCCGAGGGCGGGCTCCCCGACGTGGAGGTCCGGGACGGGGCGAGTGCGGGGGGTGGGACGGTGGACACGTTCGAGGACCTCCTGCACCACCTGCGCACGGTCCACCCCAGTCGGTACGGGGCCCTGGTCCAGGACGTCCCCGTCGTCGGGATCACTGCCGTGGCGCCGTTGATCGACCAGGCCGACGCCCTGCGGCTGGTCGTGCTCGTCGACCGGTTGTACGACCGTGACGTGCCGGTGCTCCTGGGCGGGGTGGGCACCACCGGGCTGTTCGGCGACGCCATGCTGCGCGGCGGCTACCGCAAGAAGTACCTGCGTGCCCTGTCCAGGCTCACCGCGCTGGCCGCGGCCGGGCGCGACCAGCTGCCCGCGAGCACCTGAGGGCCGCGGGGACCGCTCGCGGTCAGGTCGTGGCCTCCAGGCGCGCCAGCTCGGCGCCGACGTCGAACCCCGCGACGGGCCACTGCAGGTCCAGACCCTCCAGGGCGTGCGCCACCAGCTCGGTGACGGCCAGCCGGGCGTACCACTTGCGGTCGGCGGGCACGACGTGCCACGGCGCGACGGGCGTCGAGGTGCGGTCCAGGACGTCCTGGTAGGCGAGCACGTAGTCGTCCCAGCGGGCACGGGCGTCGACGTCGCCGGGGACGTACTTCCAGTGCTTGTGCGGTCGCTCGAGGCGCCTGCGCAGCCGTTCGGCCTGCTCCTCGCGGGAGATCGCCAGCAGGACCTTGACCACCACGGTCCCGGTCGCCGCGACCTCCTGCTCGAACGCGTTGATCTCCTCGAAGCGGCCCTGCCACTGGCTCGGGGGCACGAGCCCGTCCACCCGTGCGACCAGGACGTCCTCGTAGTGCGACCGGTCGAAGACACCCAGGTGGCCGGGCGGCGGCAGCGCGCGCCGCACCCGCCACAGGTAGTGCTGCTCGGCCTCCTGGCGGGTGGGGACGCCGAACGCGCGCAGGGCTACGCCCTGCGGGTCCACCATGCCGATGACGTGCCGCACCACCCCGCCCTTGCCTGAGGTGTCCATCCCCTGGAGCACCAGCAGGACCGCGCGGTCCCCGCCGGTGCGTCCGTGGGCGTACAGCATCTCCTGCAGCGTGGCCATGTCCCGTCCGCGCCGGGCCATGTGGGCCCGTGCGGCGACCTTGCCCGCCGACCAGCCGGGGGTGGCCCGGCAGTCGACCTGGTCCAACGCCGAGCCCTGACGTGCGCGGAGCGCCACCTCGGGCGCCAGGTCCCAACCCGTCACCGCTGCTCCTCCCGTCGCACCACTGCCACGCCGTGCGCGGCGACCTCCAGGCCTGTCGCTCCTGGCTGTGTCCCCCACTCCAGCAGCACCTGGGCGGACTCCACCGGCACGGTGAGCGGACCGTCGGTGAGGTTGACCACCACCGCGTGGCCCCCGCGGTGGAGCACCAGCCACCGGCCCTCCTCGTGCTCTACGCGCACCCGGGCGCGATCACCGTCGGCGAGATCGGCCACCGCACGTCTCAGCCGGATCAGGTCCCGGTACCAGGTGAGCAGCCGGGCCCCACCAGCGTCGTCCCGCTCCTGCCAGTCCAGCACGCTCGAGGTGACGGTCGCCGGGTCCTGCGGGTCGGGGACCTGCACGTCGTGGCCGTACAGCTCGGCCCATCCGTGCCCCGCGAACTCCTCCTGCCGGCCCTTGCGGATCGCCTCGACGAGCTCGGGCTCGGCGTGGTCGGTGACGTACGCCCAGGGTGTGCGCGCCCCCCACTCCTCACCCATGAACAGCATCGGCGTGAAGGGGGAGAGCAGGACGAGGGCTGCGGTCGCCGCGAGCTGCCCGTCCTGGAGGTACTGGGAGGGCCGGTCGCCCAGCGCTCGGTTGCCGACCTGGTCGTGGTTCGACCCGAACACCACGAACCGGTGGCCGTCCAGGTGCTCGGGCACCGGCCGGCCCCAGGTGCGTCCCCGGAACGTGGACCACGTCCCGTCGTGCACGAACACCTCGGTCAGGGCCTTCGCGGTGGTCGCCGTGCTGCCGAAGTCGACGTAGTAGCCGTGCCGTTCGCCGGTCACCATCGCGTGCAGTGCGTGGTGGACGTCGTCCGCCCACTGCGCGCCCATGCCCAGGCCGCCGTCCTGCACGGGTGTGACGGTGCGCGGGTCGTTGAGGTCCGACTCGGCGATCAGGGTCAGGGGCCGCCCGACCTCGTCCGAGAGCGCGTCCACGGCGGTCGACATCTCGGCCAGCAGGTGCGTGGGTGAGTCGTCCACCAGGGCGTGGACCGCGTCCAGCCGCAGCGCGTCCAGGTGGAACTCCCGCAGCCACCGGGTCGCGTTGTCGATGACGAACGCGCGCACCTCGTGGGCGTCGTCACCGTCCAGGTTCACCGCCTGCCCCCACGGGGTGTGGTGCCGGTCGGTGAAGTAGGGCCCGAACTCGGCCAGGTAGTTGCCCGAGGGGCCCAGGTGGTTGTGCACCACGTCCAGGCACACGGCCAGCCCGCGCCCGTGGGCGGCGTCGACGAACCGCTGCAGCGCGGCCGGCCCCCCGTAGGGGTCGTGCACCGCGTACAGGGCGACCCCGTCGTAGCCCCAGCCGTGCACGCCGGGGAACGCCGCCACAGGCATCAGCTCCACGGTGTCGACCCCCAGGTCGACGAGGTGGTCGAGCCGTCCGATGGCCGCGTCCAGGGTGCCTTCCCTGGTGAACGTGCCCACGTGCAGCTCGTACAGCACGGTGCCCCGCACGTCCCGACCGCGCCAGTCGCCGTCCTGCCACCGGTGCCGGGAGGTGTCGAACGTGCGGCTCGGGCCGTGCACCCCGTGCGGCTGCCAGGGGCTGCGCGGGTCGGGTCGGGGTGGTCCGCCATCCACGCACAGCCCGTAGTCCGTGCCGTGCGGCAGCTGCGGTCCGCGCCACCAGCCCCCGTCCTCACGGGTGAGCGGTGCCCGGACCTCGTCGACGACGACCTCGACCTGCTGGGCGCGGGGGGCCCACACCGCGGTCACGCGTCCGCCTCCGCCCGGACCAGCAGGGCCACCGGTGACGAGGAGAGCAGGTCGGCCAGGCGCGCCCCACCACCCTCGACCACCTGTCCGGTGAGTGCGTCCTGCCACCGCCCGGGCGGCAACGTGACCACGTGCTCACCCCAGCCGCCCAGCCGCTCCAGTGCCAGGGCCAGGCGCGTGGCGACCACCACCGCCCGCGGCTCGTCGTCGGCGGTCCGGGCGAAGGCCAGCGCGTTGCCCGAGGAGGACGGCAACGGCTGGTAGCCGGCCGTGGGGCCCACGAACGCGTCCGCCTCCGCGCGGCGCACCGCCAGGGCGCGGGAGGTGACCAGCAGCTTCTCGTCGTCCAGGTCCCGGGGGGCCTCCCGCTCGAGCCGGTGGAGCCGGTCCGACAGGGCCGCGTGGTCCACGGGCCTGCGGTTGTCCGGGTCGACGAGCGCGACCGCCGTGACCTCGGTGCCCTGGTAGACGTCAGGGATGCCGGGGAAGCACAGCTGCACGAGCTTGGTGCCGAGAGTCGCCGCCCGCACACCGGGACCGGTGCGGCGGACCCACCCGTCGAACGCCTGACGCACCTCGGGTCGGTCGTGGGTACGCCTGGCCCACGTGAGCACCGCGTCCTCGTACGCCTCGTCCACGGCCGTCCAGGCGGTGCGGGACTTGGCCTCGCGCATCGCCTTGACCAGGTAGGAGCACAACCGCTCCACGTCCAGCGGGCCGTCGGGGCCCCAGGTGCCGGCGAGGGTCTGCCACCACAGGTTCTCGGTCCGGCCGTCCAGCACGTGGGGTCGGTCCTCGGCGGTCACCTGACGCAGCGACGTCACCAGCTCGGCCCACTCGACCGGGAGCTCGGAAAGCACACCCAGGCGTGCCCTCACGTCCTCGCTGCGCTTGGTGTCGTGCGTGGACAGCGTGGTCATCGCGACCGGGGCGTGGTCCTGGGTGCGCGCCGCCCACGCGTGCAGCTCCTCGGGGCTGATCGCGAACCGTTCGGGGGCGCCCCCGACCTCGCACAGCCCCACCAGGTGCGTCCACCGGTAGAACGTGGTGTCCTCCACGCCCTTGGCCATGACCGCGCCGCAGGTCTGCTGGAAGCGGACCACCAGCTCATCGCGGCGGGCCTCCCGGGTGCGACCGGCCGAGCCGATCTCCCGTCCCAGGAGCATCTCGGCGAGCAGGTCCAGGGTCTCGTGACGTTCGGTGTCCAGGCGCCCCCTGGCCCGGTCCACGCACTCGACGAAGGCCGCGTGGGAGTCGGGGTGGACGACGGCTCCCGGCTGCACGTAGTAGCGGTAGCGGTCGGCGGCCACGAGGAGCTCGACCAGGCACTCGTGCAGGGAGCGCCAGGTGTGGTCACGCAGCCGGACGTCGTCGCGGCAGATCTCGGCGGCGAGGTCGGTCAGCCTGTGCACCTCGGCGTACAGGGGGCCGGTCACGATCTCGCGCTTGGCCTCCTCCACGAGGGAGGGCAGGGCGTCCACGGTGTCGCCGGTGAGGCGGTGCATGAGGGCACCGAGCTCCCCCGAACCCCCGGGGTCCACGAACGTGGCCTGCACCCGCCACGCGGCGTCGTAGCCGGTCGTCCCGGCCGTGGCCCAGTCCTCGGGCAGGTCCTCTGACGGTGCGAGGATCTTCTCCACGACCACCCAGGCCTCGTCCGTGGCGCGGGCCAGCCGGTCGAGGTAGCCCTGCGGGTCGGCGAGACCGTCGGGGTGGTCGATCCGCAGCCCGTCGACCACACCGTCCCGGACCAGGCCGGCCACCAGGTCGTGGGTGGCGTCGAACACGCCGGGGTCCTCGACGCGGATGGCCGCCAGCGTTCCGACGTCGAAGAAGCGCCGGTAGTTGAGCTCCTCGTCGGCGACCCGCCAGTACGCCAACCGGTAGTGCTGACGCTCCACCAGCTCGGCCAGGGGCAGGTGCTCGGTGCCCTCACGGACGGGGAAGACGTGGTCGTAGTAGCGCAGCACCTGCTGCTCACCGCCCGTCCCGGGCACGCTCATGCGGTCCAGGGTGAGCTCCTCGGCCGCGAGGACCGCGCCGATGCGTCTGCCGAGCACGGGCATGAGCAGCGCCCCGTCACCGGCGGACCAGTCCACGTCGAACCACGCCGCGTACGGGGAACCGGGCCCGTGCGCCAGCACCGACCACAGCGCACGGTTGTGCCAGGCGGGCGTCGGCACCGCCACGTGGTTGGGGACGATGTCGACGACCAGGCCCAGGCCCGCACCCCGTGCCGCAGCAGACAGCCGATCCAGGGCCTGGCGGCCACCCAGGACGGGGGAGATCTCGTCGTGGTCCACCACGTCGTACCCGTGCGTGGACCCGGGGGAGGGCGTCAGGACCGGTGACAGGTACAGGTGGGTGACTCCCAGGCGGTCCAGGTAGGGGACCAGGTCGACGGCGTCGTCGAGGGTGAGCTCGGCGCCGAGCTGCAACCGGTAGGTGCTCACGGGGACCGGGCGGCCCCGCGGCGGGCGTCGACGTGAGGGACCGGGCCGGTCCTCGGCCCTGGTCGGTGGCTGGTCGCTCACGCGGGGTCCTCCTCGACCGGGCGGGCCAGGACCACGGTGCTGCGACCGGTCACCTCGACCTCGGTGCCGGCCTCGACCACGTCGCCGGTCGCCAGGGAGTGGTCGCTGTCCAGGACGCACGCCCACGTCTCGCCGTACTCCGGGGGAGGCAGGGTGAAGGTGATCGACTCCGGCGCGGCGTTGAACAGCACCAGGAAGCTGTCGTCCACGACCCGCTGGCCCCGGGCGTCCGGCTCGGCGATCGCCCCACCGTTGAGGAACACGGTGACCGCGCGCGCATGGCCCTGCTGCCAGTCCGCGTCGGTCATGTGCTCCCCGGAGGTGGTGAACCAGGCGATGTCGCCCAGGTCGGACTCCCCACCGTGCTCGGCGCCGCCGGCGAAGAACCGGCGTCGTCGCAGCACCGGGTGGTCCCGACGCAGGTGCACCAGTGCCCGGGTGAACTCCAGGTGGGCGCTCTGGTCCTCGTCCAGGTCCCAGTCCATCCAGGTGATCTCGTTGTCCTGGCAGTACCCGTTGTTGTTCCCGCCCTGGCTGCGGCCGATCTCGTCCCCGTGGGAGAGCATCGGCACGCCCTGGGAGATCAGGAGCGTGGTGAGGAAGTTGCGCATCTGGCGCCACCGCAGGGCCTGGACGTCCGGGTCGTCGGTGGCACCCTCCTCGCCGCAGTTCCAGGACCGGTTGTGGCTCTCGCCGTCGGCGTTGCCCTCGCCGTTGTCGTCGTTGTGCTTCTCGTTGTAGGAGACGAGGTCGGCGAGGGTGAAGCCGTCGTGCGCCGTGACGAAGTTGATCGAGGCGATGGGCTTGCGGCCGGTGTGCTCGTACAGGTCCGAGGACCCTGACAGCCGGCTCGCGAACTCCCCGAGGGTCGCGGGCTCACCGCGCCAGAAGTCGCGCACCGTGTCGCGGTACTTGCCGTTCCACTCGCTCCACAACGGGGGGAAACCACCCACCTGGTACCCGCCCTCGCCCACGTCCCACGGCTCGGCGATCAGCTTCACCTGACTGATCACCGGGTCCTGCTGGACCAGGTCGAAGAACGCCGAGAGCCGGTCCACCTCGTGGAACTGGCGGGCCAGGGTCGAGGCCAGGTCGAACCGGAAGCCGTCGACGTGCATCTCGGTGACCCAGTAGCGCAGGGAGTCCATGAGCAGCTGCAGCACGTGCGGGTGCCGCATGAGCAGGGAGTTGCCCGTCCCGGTGGTGTCGAAGTAGAACGTGGGGTCCTCGTCGACGAGCCGGTAGTAGCTGGCGTTGTCGATGCCCCTGAAGCACAGGGTCGGGCCCAGGTGGTTGCCCTCCGCGGTGTGGTTGTACACCACGTCGAGGATCACCTCGATCCCCGCCTCGTGCAGGGCCTTGACCATCTGCTTGAACTCCTGGACCTGCTGCCCGGGCGTGGCCGACGAGGCGTACCCGTTGTGCGGGGCGAAGAAGCCGATGGTGTTGTAGCCCCAGTAGTTGGACAGGCCCTTGTCCTGGAGCGTGGGGTCGTTGACGAACTGGTGCACCGGCATGAGCTCGACCGCGGTGATGCCGAGGTCGACGAGGTGGTCGATGACCGCCGGGTGGGCCATGCCCGCGTACGTGCCCCGCAGCTCCTCGGGCACGCCCGGGTGCTGGCGGCTCATGCCCTTGACGTGGGCCTCGTAGATGACGCTCCCGTGGTAGTCGTGGTTCGGGGGACGGTCGTGGCCCCAGTCGAAGTACGGGTTGATGACCACCGAGGTCATCGTGTGGCCCAGGGAGTCGTCGTCGTTGCGGGAGTCGGGGTCCCCGAACGTGTACGAGAACAGCGACTGGTGGGACTCGATCTGACCGTCGATCGCCTTGGCGTAGGGGTCCAGGAGCAGCTTGGCCGGGTTGCACCGGTGACCGGCACCCGGGTCGTAGGGCCCGTGCACCCGGAACCCGTACCGCTGACCGGGCTGGACCGTCGGCAGGTACGCGTGCCACACGAACGCGTCGACCTCAGGCATCTCGACCCGTTCCTCGGCGCCGTCGGCGTCGATCAGGCAGAGCTCGACGCGGTCCGCGACCTCCGAGAACAGGGCGAAGTTGGTGCCGGTGCCGTCGAACGTGGCACCCAGGGGATAGGGCTTGCCTGGCCAGATCTGCATGGGCCAAGAGTGCCAGCCCTGACCCGGTCGTGCGCTGCGACGACCCAGGCGGCCGTTGTGGCCGTGCTCACGTCCTGTGCTGAGCCGCACCGGTCCCTAACGGCCCACACGGTCCACCGCGTACCTGAACACGCGAGGGACTCGCGCCGCGACCGGCACGACCAGTGGCCGGGCCGGTGAGGCGGCCCACGCGACGAGCGCAGAGGTCATGACCCGGTAGTCGCGGGTGACCGCCCGCCAGGCCCGGGCGTACCGGGCGGGGTCCTCCAGGGTCTGGATCGCGGCGCGGGCCTGCGCCATCCCGACGTTCAGACCCTCGCCGGTCAGTGCGTCGACGTACCCGGAGGCGTCACCCACCAGCCGTACACGTCCGGCGACGGGGCTCGCGGCGACCTGCCGCAACGGGCCCG
>NZ_AXCZ01000056.1 GCF_000767165.1 Cellulomonas bogoriensis 69B4 = DSM 16987 | reverse complement strand
CACCGGCCCTGCCGTCGGCCCCGCGTGAGGTCCGGGTGGACTCCCGGGCGCCGTCACAGGTCACGCTCCGGTGGAGCGCGCCGGCCACGGCCGCCTCGGCGGTCACGGGGTACCGGGTGCAGGTGGCCACCGCCTCCGGCTCGTGGCGGACGGTGGCGGAACGAGCCGGACGCCAGGCCACGGTGCGCCAGCTCAACCCCGGCACCCGGTACCGGTTCAGGGTCCAGCCACGCACCGCCTCGGGCTGGGTCGCCACCTACGGGACCACGACGGTCACCACGAGGGCACGACCCAGCGCCCCGCGCTCGCTGCGGGCGACCCAGCGCGCTGCGCGGGCGCTCACGGTCAGGTGGGACGCCCCGTCCACCTCGGCGGCCCACGTGCAGGACTACCAGGTGCAGCGCTGGCGTCCGGGCAGGGGCTGGGTCACCGTGCGGACCCCGGTGACCACCAGCAGGAGCGCCCGGGTCACCGGGCTGGCTCCCGGCACCGCCCACAAGGTCCGCGTCCGGGCCAAGTCCGGCACGGTGTGGGGCCCGTGGCGGTCGGGGACGGTGCGGACCACCCGCCGCTGAGCGGGGCACGTGGCCTCCGCCCCGGAGCGGGCCGTCAGTCGTCGTCCTCGCACACCTGGACCTGCAGGACCATGTCGTCGAGCTCGATCTCCAGGTCCAGCTCCCGGCCGTCGCCACGGAACTCGATCTCGACCTCGTCCGCCTCGGCCTCGGTGACCTCGTAGGTCCATCCCTCCAGCGGTGCCACCTCACCGACCACCAGGCGCCCGCCCTCGACGGTCACGACCGCCGACCCGGCGTCGCCCACGAGGTAACGGCCGTCGGAGGCCTCGGGCAGGTCCACGCACTGCCCCGGCTCGGGTGTGGGGACGTCGCCGAGGAGGTCCTCGCCCTGGTCGGGCTCAGGCGCACCACCCTCGGTGGGGTCCTGGACCCCGGCGTCCGGCGGGATGGTCTCGTCCGGTGTCGCCTGGCCGCAGGCCGCCAGGGACAGGGCGGCGGCGGACGCGGCCGCGAGGGTGAGGGGAGCGAGTCGACGCACGGGATCCTCCTGGGGTGTGAGTGCTCTCCTTCGAGGGGACCACGTGCCGCCCGGGTGCGCACGCCGAGCCCGCGCCGGGACCGGCCCGGTCCGGCCCGGTCCGGCCCGACAGTCAGCCCTGGGCTGACACACGTCAGGTGAGGTGTGTCACGAGTCGGACAGGAACCCTCACAAGCACCGGTCCGTGGTCGATACTGAACACATGAGCTCACCCGTTCCGCCCAGGTGGATGGGCGTGGCAGCCGCGGACGGCAGCGACTCGGCGGAGGCGGCGCGCCGCGCCGTCACCGAGGCGACCGCCGGCCGGGACGCGACCCTCGTCATGCTGTTCGTCGGGCCCGACCTGGACGTCGGTGCTGCGGCGGGCGCTGCTCGCGCGACGCTGCCCGAGCACACCCGGCTCGTCGGCTGCACGACGGCCGGCGAGCTCACCCATGAGGCCGCGGGGTCCCTGGGGCTGGTCGCGGTCGCCCTGGGCGGTGAGGGCCTGACGGTCACCACGTCGGTCGGCATGATCGCCGACGGCGCCCGTGCCGCGGGTCAGGTGGCCGCCTCGGCCCTGGACGACGTCGACGCACCCCACAGGGCGCTCCTGATGCTCGTCGACGGCACCGCGGGTGGACGCTCGGAGATGGTGCGGGGCGCGTACGGCGCCACCGGGGCGTCCGTGCCCCTGGTGGGTGGCTGTGCCGCTGACGGCTTCGTGATGCGCACGACTTACCAGATCATCGACGACAAGGTGGTCACCGGTGCGGTCGTGGGCATCGCCCTGGGGTCCCCCGCACCGATCAGCGTGGGTGTGGGTCACGGGTGGACCCGCCTGGGCGAGCCGGTGGTCGTGACCGAGAGCGACGGCCAGCGCATCCACAAGCTCAACGACCAGCCGGCCCTGGACTACTACCTGACCGCGGTGGGTGTGCCTACCGAGGGTCCCGAGCTGTTCGCCCGGCTGCAGGCCACCGGCCTGAACCACCCCCTGGGCCTGACCCGCCCCGGCGGGGAGGAGATCCGCGCCGTCCTGGCCATCGACCCCGAGGAGCGGTCGCTGGTCTGCGGTGACGTCCCGCAGGGCACCCTGGTGTCGATGATGGCCGGGGACGTCGGGACGATCCTGGACGGCACCCGGTCGGCAGCCCGCGCCGCCGTCGACGGCCTGGGCGGGGCCACCCCGATCGGGCTCCTGGCGTTCGACTGCGCCGCACGGCGGGCGGTCCTCGGCGAGGCCGCGCTCGCCGACGAGCGCGGCGCCCTGGCCGACGTCGCCCCGGGAGTCCCCGTCGGCGGCTTCTACACCGCCGGGGAGATCGCCCGCACGAAGGGCTCGCGCGGGGTCCACAACGCGACCCTCGTCCTGCTCGCGCTCGCCTGAGCATGAACCAGCACGACGGCCTCTCGCCGCACCACCTCGTCGAGTTCCTCGCCGCCATCAGCCGGTGCGAGGACTCGGAGGCGGCTGCGCGCACCGCCGCCGAGCTGGTCGCCGAGGAGTTCGACGCCGAGGTCGGGGCCGTGGTCATCGGCGGGGAGCTCGTCTCCGCCGTGGGCTTCGGCCGGCAGGACCCGCCCCGCCGGACGCTGCTCGCCGTGGAGCCGGGAACCGGGGTCGTGGACGTCGACGACGTCGGCACCTGCCAGACGGTCGCCGCGGTGTGGAAGGCCGGCACGGTGGGCCGGCTGGTCGTGGCCCGCACCGGGCTGGAGTTCACCGTGGAGGACCGGAACCTGCTGCTGGGCATGGCCAGCGGGTTCGGTCTGTCGCTCGACATGATCACCGTGCTCGAGCGGCAGCGTGACCAGCAACGGGTTCTCGAGGTGCTGCTGGACATCCAGCGCGCCATCTCGCACCGGGCCCCCCTCAGCGTGATCCTCTCGGCCGTCACCGACGGCGCCGGCACCGTCCTTCACGGGTGCCCGGTCTCGCTGGTGCTGGACGACGCGCGCGACCCGGAGCGGCCCATCATCGCCGGGGCCGACCTGAGAGGTGTGGCCGCCACGGTGTCGGTGCCGGTGCACATCCACGGCGTCCCGGCCGGTGCCCTGATCGCCGCGCCCCGGGCAGGTGCACCCCTGAGCGGTGCAGAACGCTCGCTGCTGCAGTCGTTCGCCGAGCACGCCAGCCTCGCGCTGGCCGACGCGCGCACCCTGGAGAAGATGGAAGGGGCGTTCCGGGACCCGTTGACAGGCCTGCCCAACCGGCAGCTGTTCCTGGACCGCCTGGGCCAGGCACTGACCCAGGCCGACGACCGGCGCCTGGGCCCGTGCGTGCTGTTCATCGACCTGGACCGCTTCAAGGCGGTCAACGACACGCTGGGCCACTCCGCCGGCGACGTGCTCCTCAAGGCGGTCACCGGCCGGGTGACGGGGTGCATCGGCACGGAGGCCACCGCGGCCCGGTTCGGTGGGGACGAGTTCGCGGTCCTCATGCCCCAGCTGACGTCGGTGGGCCAGGCGACCACGGTCGCCGAGGAGATCATCGCGGCCCTGCACCGTCCGTTCTCGATCCGGGGCGAGATCATCCACATCGGCGCGACCGTCGGCATCGCGCACTCGGGCACACGTGCCAAGACCACGACCGCCGACGAGCTGCTCGCCAACGCCGACGTCGCCATGTACCGCGCGAAGGCGTCCGGTGGTGGCACGGCGATGACGTACAACCCGCAGATGCGCGCTGCGCTCCTGGACCGGCTCGAGCTGCAGGCCCACCTGCAGAGCGCCCTGGCACGCGGAGAGCTGTCCCTGCACTACCAGCCGATCGTGGACCTGCCGGCGGACCGGACGATCGGTGTGGAGGCGCTGCTGAGGTGGAACCACCCGCGGCGTGGGCCGGTCCCGCCCTCGGACTTCATCCCGTTGGCCGAGGTCACGGGCACGATCGTGCCGATCGGCCGGTGGGTGCTGGACGAGGCGTGCCGGCAGGTGTCGCGGTGGCGGCGTCGCCACCCGGACCTGACCATGAACGTCAACGTCTCGGTGCGGCAGCTGCAGGACCGGGACTTCGTGGCCGACGTGCACGCGGCCCTGACCCGGGAGCGGTTGCCGGGGGAGGCGCTGATCCTGGAGATCACCGAGAGCGTCCTGCTGGAGGAGGCCGAGCGGACCCGCACGATCCTGGGGGCGTTGAAGCGGCTGGGCATCACCGTGGCCCTCGACGACTTCGGGACGGGCTACTCCTCGCTCGGGTACCTGCAACGTTTCCCGGTGGACATCCTCAAGATCGACCGGTCGTTCGTCTCCGGGGCTGCGAGCGAGAGTGGTGACGACCAGCTGGTGCGCACCGTCATCGAGCTCGGCAAGGCCTACGACCTGGACGTCGTGGCCGAGGGGATCGAGAACGACGCCCAGCGGACCCGCCTGGTGGACCTGGGGTGCCGGCACGGGCAGGGGTACCTGTTCTCCCGGCCGGTGGACGCCGCCGGGATGGACGCGCTCCTCGCCGCGGGGCAGGCGCGCGTGCCCACCGCGCACGGGCCGGCCGACGTCCCTGTCTTCGCCGACGACGCCCCGGCCGGTGACGGCGGGCCCGACGGCGACCCGGACGACGACGTGGGGTCCGACACCGCGTCGGCGTCGGACCCCACGGTCGTGCAGGAGCGCGTCAGTCCTCGGTGATCAGCGGGTAGACGCCGTTCTCGTCGTGGACCTCACGGCCGGTCACGGGCGGGTTGAACACGCACAGGGTGCGGATCTCGGTGCGGGGACGGACCTCGTGCTTGTCGTGGTCGTTCAGCAGGTAGATCGACCCGGGGCGCAGCTCGTGGGTCTCGCCGGTGCCGAGGTCGGTGATCTCTCCCTCGCCGGAGATGATGAACACGGCCTCGACGTGGTTGGCGTACCAGAACTGGTTCACCGTCCCGGCGTAGAGGGTGGTCTCGTGCACGGAGAACCCGGCGCCGTCCTTGGCCAGGACGATGCGCTTGGAGCGCCAGTTCTCCTGCTTGATGTCGGCCTCGGTGTCGGTGATCTCGTCGAGGTTGCGGACGATCATGGTGGTGGTGTCTCCCTGTCAGCTGGGGTCGAGGACGGCGGCCACGGAGGCCTCGATGATGGCGAGGCCGCGCTCGAGCTCCTCACCGGTGGTGGTCAGCGCGGGGAGGATCTTCATGACCTCGTCGTCCGGTCCGGACGTCTCCATGAGCAGCCCGCGCGAGAACGCCTCCTTGCAGACCCGCGAGGCCTGCTCGGCCTCGGTGAACTGCAGGCCACGGGCCAGGCCCCGGCCCTTGGCGGTGAGGCCGGCCTCCGGGTACTTGGCGACCATGGCGTTGAAGCGGCCCTCGACGAACATCCCCTTGCGCAGGGTGGCCTTCTCCAGCTCGTCGTCGGCCCAGTACCGGCGGATCGCCTCGGTGGCCGTGACGAACGCGGGGCTGATGCCGCGGAAGGTGCCGTTGTGCTCACCGGGCTCCCAGATGTCCAGCTCGGGACGGACCAGGGTGAGCGCCATGGGCAGGCCGTAGCCGCTGATCGACTTCGACAGGCAGATGATGTCCGGGGTGATCCCGGCCTCCTCGAAGCTGAAGAACCCGCCGGTGCGGCCGCAGCCCATCTGGATGTCGTCCAGGATCAGCAGGATGCCGTGGTCCTTGCAGAGCTTGGACAGCCCGCGCAGCCAGTCGGCCCGGGCGGCGTTGATGCCGCCCTCGCCCTGCACGGACTCCACGATCACCGCGGCGGGCTCGTTGAGGCCGGACCCCATGTCGGTCAGCAGACGCTCGAAGTACAGGAAGTCGGGGTACTCGCCGGCGAAGTAGTCGTCGTACGGCATGGGGGTGGCGTGCACGAGGGGCACACCCGCGCCCCCGCGCTTCATCGAGTTGCCGGTGACCGAGAGCGCCCCCAGCGTCATGCCGTGGAACGCGTTGGTGAAGTTGACCACCGACTCCCGACCGGTGACCTTGCGGGCGAGCTTGAGCGCGGCCTCGACCGCGTTGGCGCCCCCGGGGCCGGGGAAGATGACCTTGTAGTCCAGATCACGCGGCTCGAGGATGTGCGACCGGAACGTCTCCAGGAACTCCCGGCGTGCGGTGGTGAACATGTCGAGGGAGTGCACGACGCGGTCGTCGCTCAGGTAGTCGATGAGCGCGGCCTTCAGGTACGGGTTGTTGTGGCCGTAGTTCAGGGCACCGGCACCTGAGAAGAAGTCGAGGTAGGCGTTGCCTTCCTCGTCGAAGAGCTCGCTGCCGCGCGCACGGTCGAACACGACCGGCCACGACCGGGAGTAGCTGCGGACCTGGGACTCCATCTGCGTGAAGATGGTCATGTCGGGTACCTCGTTCTTCTCGGTTCGGGTACTGCGCGGGAGGTCGTGGTCGCCTTCGGGCGAGGGGGTGCCGGCCTGCGGCTCGGAGGTGGTCATGGCCTCAGCCGGCCTGCTCCGGCGCGAAGGGCCCGATGCGGTGCAGGGGCTCGGCGTCGTGCCCGTCGGGGAAGTGCGCGGCGGTCATCAGCGGCACCTCTTCCAGTCCGGTGCCCCAGCGGCGGGCGAACGCCGCGAACAGTGCGCGCGAGGCGGTGTTGTCGTCGGTGATGGTGGTCTCGACGAACCGCACGGGCGGCAGGCCGGAGGCCGGGTCGACGTCGTGCACCAGGGAGTCCAGGAGCCTGCTCGAGACACCCCGGCCGCGGTGGGCCTGGTCGACGGCCACCTGCCAGACGAACAGGTGGTCGGGGCGGGTCGGGCGGCGGTAGCCGAGGACGAACCCGGCGGGCTCACCGCCGACGGTCGCGATCCTGCAGGTCTCGGCGAAGTCGTGGCAGAACAGCAGGTAGGAGTACGAGGAGTTCAGGTCCAGCGTCCGGGAGTCGCGTGCGACTCGCCACATCACGGCCCCGTCTGACATCGTGGGCCGGGAGATCACGGTCTCGGAATCGGTGTCGTCGGTGTCGGTCGTCGTCGTCTCTGGGCGCATACGGCAGTCCACGGTAGACGGGCCTGTGGTGGGACGGAACCCGCTCGTGAGCGGATTCACCCGCGCCGGTCCGATTGGGTGGACGGCTCCGCCGCAGGTCACAGTGTGTCTGGGGTGCGCGCCGCGCGTCGTTGCCGACCCCTCCAGTTTCGTCCACCATGTGAGATTTTCTGGGCTCCGCTGCGGCGTGCGCCGGCGAACGGGCACCCTGTGCGTTCAGGTGGAAACCTCAACAAGGGGGCGAGGTCGCCGATCGGACCGGTGACGCCCCGCTGCCGTGCGCCCGCCCAGGACGTGTCGGGAAGCGTGTGGCACGGACGATGGAGGACCGGTGGCTGGAGCCGATCAGGAGCGCGCGACCATCCTCGTCCTGACGCTGCACACGGGCGGGCACTACTACGGCGAGATGATCCTCGGACTCGTCCGCGAGGTGGCCGCCGCCGGCCACCACGCCGTGGTCGCCGAGACCCGCGACCCCGGGGCCCGCCACGGTGACCACGGCTCCCGCGGCCCCAGGTACGAGCTCCCGCTCGGGTGGAACCAGGTCGACGGTGTGGTGTGCATCGCGAACTCCGCCACCCCGGAGCTGCTCACGGAGATCCGCTCCCGGGACATTCCCGTGGTGCTCGCGAGCAAGGTGTCCGACGGGTTCGAGTGCCCGGTGGCGCTGCCAGACAACCGGTCGGCGGTCGCCGCGGCCGTGCAGCACCTGGTGGACCACGGGCACACCAGGATCGGGTTCGTCGGCGGTCTGGACCACCACGACTTCCGTGAGCGCCGGATCGCCTACCGCGAGGCGCTGTCGTCCCACGGGCTGGAGGTCGGTGACCACCTGGTCGTCACCGCCGACGACTACACCGTCGGGGCGGGGCGCCTGGCGGCCGAGCGGTTCCTCTCGCTGCCGTCCCGGCCCACAGCTGTCATCACGGCGACCGACAGCAACGCCCTGGGCCTGATCGAGGCCGTGACGGACGCGGGTCTGCGTGTGCCGGAGGACCTGGCGGTGTTCGGGTTCGACAACATCGAGGAGGGCGTGTTCGCCGTCCCGAGCCTGTCGAGCGTGGGGCAGCGGTTCCACGAGGTCGGCGCCCTCGCAGCCCGGTTGATCATGGACATCCTCCGCGGCGAGGAGGTGCCCGCCGGCCCCTACACGCCGCCCGCCATGGTGATGGCCGCCCGCGCCTCGTGCGGGTGCCGGACGGACCTCGTGGCGCAGCGGCAGTCGCCCGCGCATCGGGTCTCGGCCCCCGTGGACGTCTTGCGCGAGGAGCTGCGCCAGAGCGTCTGGTCCCAGCTCCAGGTGGACGGCGCGTCTGCGGTCGGTGCGGCTGTCGCCGACGTGGCGGACCGGGCCGAGCGCCTCTCGGTGCTGGCGGTCGAGCCCGAGGAGGCCGACGTGCTCGGGCTCGCCAGGGACCTGCACCGCCTGGTGCCCGACCTCGAGGTCCTGCAGGGGATCGCGGCTGACCTGAACGAGTACCTCCAGCGCGTCGTCGACGAGACCGAGGGCCCGGCGGCCGGGTTCGGGCGGGTGACGGCCACGTTGTGGGAGCTGCAGGCGCGCGGGTTCCGGCACGGCGCCAGGCGTCAGGACGCGTCCGCGATCGAGCTCGAGAGCGTCTCGGGCGACCTGCAGCGCGTCCGCGCCGACGACGCCCGGGCCCTGACCTGGTTGACCGGGACCCAGGTGCGCGCGGGCGTGCTGGTGCTGTGGGACGGTCCCGACGGTGTCCGTGACGGTCGGCTCCGGGTGGTCGGGGTTCACGACCCGCAGGGAATCGCGCGGCTGGCCGTGGGCGACGTGGTGGACGTGCGGGACTTCCCGGGGGCCGGGATGGCGGCGGCGGCCGACGGCGCGGTCGGCGAGATGTGCGTGGTCGTCCCGGTCGCGAGCGCCGACAACCCGTGGGGCCTGCTGGCCGTGCTGGGTGTGGTGGATCCGACGTCCACCCGGGAGACGTACCACCTGTGGGCCGAGCTGGTGTGCTGGAAGCTGGAGAGCGAGAAGCTCGAGGAGGCGGTGCGTGCCTCTGAGGCGCGCTACGCGTCGGCCGCCCGGGCCTCCAACGACGGCCTGTGGGAGCTGGACCTGCACTCGGACGGCATGTACCTGTCCGAGCGCTGCCGGGACCTGGTGGGCCTGCCCCGCACGGGGCAGGTGACGGTGGCGCAGTGGGAGGCCCGGATCCACCCGGACGACCTGGTGCGCGTGCGGCACGAGCTGGCCCGCTCGGCCAGCGAGCCCGAGACCCCCGTCGAGGTCGAGTACCGCCTGCGTGAGGACGGTCCCGGCGCCCGCTGGTTGCTCTGCCGTGCCCTGGGAATCTGCGAGGACGGGCAGGTGCAGCGCCTGGTCGGGTCGGTGTTCGACCTGACGACCCGCAAGGAGCTCGAGGAGCAGCTCCGCCAGGGCGCGCTGTACGACGCGGTGTCCGGTCTTCCCAACCGGCGTCTGTTTCTTGACCGGTTGAGTGCCGCGATCGCCCAGAACCGGCGTCGGCCCACCGCACGGTACGCGGTCGTGTTCCTGGACCTGGACGGCTTCAAGCTCATCAACGACTCCCTCGGGCACCTGATGGGGGACGAGCTGCTGCGGGTCATCGCGGACCGCCTGCGGGGTGAGGTGCGGGGTGTGGACACCGCGGCCCGCTTCGGTGGTGACGAGTTCGCGGTCCTGCTGAGCGACCCGGTGCCGGAGGAGGTGATCGTCGTCGCCCGGCGCATCCAGGACCGGATCGCCCAGCCGGTGCTGCTCGGCGACCAGGAGGTCTCGGTGACCGCGAGCGTGGGGATCGCGGTGTCCGAGAGCGGCTACACCGACGCCGAGGACGTCCTGCGGGACGCCGACACCGCCATGTACCAGTCCAAGGAGACCCGCCGCGGCGGTGCGACGTTCTTCCATCCGGGTATGCACCAGAAGGCCACCGACAGGCTCCGTGCCCGTGCCGAGCTGCGCGCGGCGCTGGACAACGGGGAGTTCGTGGCCCACTACCAGCCGATCGTGCCGCTGGACGGCACCGAGGTCAGGGCCTTCGAGGCGCTGGTGCGCTGGCAGCACCCCGACAGGGGGTTGCTGCCGCCGGCGGAGTTCCTGCCGGCGATGGAGGACAACTCCACGATCGTGGCCCTGGGCCGGTGGCTGGTGGACGAGGTGTGTCGTCAGATCGCCCGGTGGCGGGCCGTGCACGCCGGCACGGTGTCGGTCTCGGTGAACGTCTCGAACCTGGAGTTCTGGTCCGAGGACCTGCTCGAGACGGTCGTGGGCGCGTTGCGTCGCCACGACGTCCCGGCGCGGTGCCTGGTCCTGGAGATCACCGAGGGCGTGATCATGACCGACCAGGCGAAGGCGTGCCGGATCATGCAGAGCCTGCGGGCCGAGGGGATCCGCCTGCACGTGGACGACTTCGGCACGGGCCAGTCGTCGTTGCACGCGCTGCGCACGTTCCCGGTGGACGTGCTCAAGATCGACGGGTCGTTCGTCCGGGAGCTCGGCACCGCCCGGACGACCGCGCTGGTGCAGGCCATCGTGTCGATGGCTGGTGCACTGGGTCTGGACGTGATCGCCGAGTGCGTCGAGACCCCGGAGCAGGCCGAGCACCTGCGGAGCATGGGTTGCGGCAACGCCCAGGGCTGGCTCTACGCCAAGGCCATGCCCGGTGAGGAGGCGGGCCACGTCCTGGGTCTTCCCGGTGACCAGGTCACCGTGTGCCAGACGGCGGGGCGGGCGCCCTGCTGAAGGGCGCCCGCCCCGCCGCTGGTGCCGCTCAGATGCGTACCCGCTTGGGGTTGCTCACCGAGACGTAGATGTTCGTCTCGCGGTCGTCGGCCAGCCTCTGGTCGTCCACGTCGGTCATCACCGCCACCCCCTTCGGTTCCTCTCGACAACGTGCACACCATCGTGCGGGACGATCGTGTCACGTGCACCACGTGCGCGTGACATCTGCGTGACGCCTCGGTCGGTGGCGGCCGGTCGTTCCGGGACGCACCCGGGCATCACACCCAGGTGCGGATCCGGACCACCGTCCCGCCGGAGCCGGTCCGCACCTGGACCAGGTCGCACAGCTGGTGCACGAGCCACAGCCCGCGGCCCCGGCGCTGGTCGGTGGCGGGCGCGGTCCGTCCGGCCATGAGGTCGGTCAGGTGCCCGCCGTCGCGCACCTCGACCACCAGGGCGCCGTCCTCGGGCCACACGTGCACGGTGCCTCCCCCGTCCCCGTGGTCCAGGCTGTTGGCGGCGAGCTCGTTGACGGCGAGCACGAGGTCGTCGCCGCGTGCCGGGTCCAGGCCGGCGGCGACGGCGTGCCGGTGGATCAGGCGTCGCACCGGGCCCAGGCCCTCGGCGCCGAAGGCGAGGTCCTCGGCGGGGCGAGGGGGCGGGGGCAGCGCGCGGCCGCTGAGCGTCCAGGGGTGGCCGGGGCCGGCGTAGGCGGGGCTCGGGACGACCGGCTCGGTGCCGTGCATGACGGCCGGGTGCGACCGGCACGCCTCGGCGAGGGCGGCGCCGTCCAGCCCGGTCGCGTCGTAGGTGCACAGCAGCGACAGGGGGACGTGGCGGTCGATGGCGACGTTCATCAGCGCCTCGTGGACCTGGGCCTCGGCGAGCTCGGAGTGGTGGCTCCCGGGGTGGACGGGTTCGCCGAGACCGCGCAGGGCGCGGTCACCGTCGCCGTTGCGGGCGATGAAGTCCAGCCAGGCGGGCATGATCCGGGCGGGGTTGCGGCCCAGGGCTCCGAGGTCCAGGTGCTCCACCCAGCGGGCCTGGGTGCCGAGCGCGGCGCCCAGCGGTGCCCACAGCCGGTCGGTGACGGCGACCATCACGGGTTCGCCGGCGTCGAGCCCCGCCTCGACGAACGCTACGGACCGCGTGAGCAGGTCGTCCAGGTCGCGCCAGAACAGCGCGTGGTGCCGGTAGGGCGTGGGGCAGGTGGTCACGGCGATCGACGTGGGGGCGCTCACCCGTGCTCCTTCCGCCGGTCCTCGGCACGACGCTGCCGGTCGTACCTGTGCACCCGGACATCCGACGGGGCAACCGTAACGGTTCGGACAGTTCGGGGCCTTCGGGGCGCCGGGTGAAACCTCGCCGCCGCCGCGGGGGACTCCGTAGGCTCCCGGCATGGCACCCGAGGCTCCGCCGGTCCGTCCCGCGCGTCCACTCGTCCTGGTCGACGCCGCGTCGCTGTACTTCAGGGCCTTCTTCGGGGTTCCCGAGAACGTCCGGTCACCGCGGGGTGAGCCGGTGAACGCGGTGCGCGGGCTCCTGGACATGCTCGCGACCCTCCTGCGCGACCGTCGCCCCGCCGGTCTGGTCGCCTGCTGGGACGAGGACTGGCGCCCGGAGTTCCGGGTGCGTGCGATTCCCACCTACAAGGCGCACCGGCTCGCCGAGGACGGTGGCGAGGAGGTCCCACCCGCGCTGGCGGCCCAGGTCCCCCTGATCGTGGAGGTGCTCGAGGCGCTGGGCGTCGCCCGTGCCGGTGCGCCGGGGCACGAGGCGGACGACGTGATCGGGACCCTGGTCGCACGGGAGCGTACCGGGAGGGGGCGCCCGGTCGAGGTCGTCACGGGGGACCGTGACCTGTTCCAGCTCGTCGACGACGCGGCAGGCGTGCGCGTGCTGTACACGGTCCGGGGGATCCGTCACCTGGACGTCGTGGACCAGGCCTGGTTGGAGGGCCACCACGGCGTGGGCTCGGGCGATGCCTACGCCGACATGGCCGTGCTGCGCGGGGACCCGAGCGACGGCCTGCCGGGGGTACGGGGCGTGGGGGAGAAGACCGCGGTGTCCCTGCTGCGCAGGTACGGCTCCCTGGCGGCGGTCCGTCAGGCCGCGTCCGACGGGGACGCCGCTCTCACCACCGCCCGACGGCGGCGCCTGCTGGAGGCGGCCGACTACCTGGACGTGGCCCCCGGCGTGGTCAGGGTCGTGCTCGACGCGCCGGTCACCGCCCACGACGACGCCGTACCCGAGGCTCCGGCGGACCCCGGGGCCGTGCGTGCGCTCGCCGAGCGCTGGGGGCTCACCTCGTCCCTGACTCGCGTGGTCCAGGCACTCGGCTGAGGGGGAGGCCTCAGGCGCCACCCACCGTGCCGGCGAGCCGGGTGCCCCACTGTCGGGCCTCGTCCAGCTCCCCGTCCCGCAGCCCTTCCGTGGTACCCAGGACCCAGAAGTCACGGGACGGGCACGCCTGGACCGCCCCCTTCGCCTTGAGCGCCTTGGCCGAGGCGCGGGCCGCCGAACCGGGCAGCCACCGCTTGTCGACCTTGGTCGCGAACGTCGCGACCGGTGTCTGCGGCAGGGCCTCGAGCGACTCGATCCACTCCCGGATTCCGGTGGAGGAGGGGTGCTGGTCGTCCTGTGCCTGCTGGCTGGCCTCGGCCCGGGTCTGCTCGCGACTCATCCCGAACGCGTGCGTCGGACCGCCGACGACCAGCAGGTCCACGTCCGCGGGCAGAGGTGCGCCCGGGACGGCGCAGTCCGTGCCCACCTCGACCAGCATCGTCTCCACGGACTCCGCGAGGCCGCGGGCCACGGCCTCTGCGACCAGCCGGGTCGACCCGAACATGGACTCGTAGACCACCAGCGCCCGTGACATGAGCCCCACTGTCCGCCCGTGAGCGGGGCCGGGCCAGGGCCCAACGTCCTGGGGTCCTGGCCCGATCAGACCCCGCGGGGGAGGAGGTCGCCCTCAAGGACCTCGGGCAGGAGCCACGCCGTACCCAGCGCCAGGCACCCGAGTGCCACGACCGCGAAGCCCCCGAGCCACACGAGGGCCGGCACCCCGGTGACCCGGGCGAGCTGGTCGGCGTCGGACTGCCCCGAGCGGTCCCGGCGTCGGGACCTGGCCAGCTCCATGACGGTGCGGGGCGCCGCCAGCAGCAGGAACCAGGTGACGGTGAACGCCACCGCCGACTGGGCCTCTGGCGGGGCCCACCACGAGACCCCGAACGTCGCGACCCCGCACACCAGCACCACCCACAGCCCGAACAGGT
The DNA here is from genome assembly GCF_000767165.1 of Cellulomonas bogoriensis 69B4 = DSM 16987. Lineage (GTDB taxonomy): Bacteria > Actinomycetota > Actinomycetes > Actinomycetales > Cellulomonadaceae > Actinotalea > Actinotalea bogoriensis. The sequence continues at coordinate 2,164 of NZ_AXCZ01000056.1, read as the reverse complement.
TGCGGATCTGCAGCAGCAGGAGCCCTAGCAGCAGCAGCACCAGCCAGAGCAGGCCCACGGCGCGCCCGTGCGCCAGCAGCGCGGCCGCCCCGAGCCCCACGAGCGCCGGCGCCGGGTACCCGGCCAGCAGGGTCACGACCATCCCCGGGCCCCGCGGGCGACCGCGCGAGAGCGTCAGCCCGGAGGTGTCCGAGTGCAGTCGGATCCCTGTCAGGCGCCGTCCGCTGAGGACGGCCGCGACGCCGTGCCCGCCCTCGTGGGCGACCGTGGCCACGTGCCTGGTCAAGGGCCACAGGACGGGCGCGGTGACCAGCACGAGCGCTCCCAGGGCGGTCCCGGCCACCACGAGGGTGCTCGGCAGCGGTTGGGCGGTGGTCGCCCGTTCCCAGATCTCGCTCAGCACCTCCAGCACGGCACCATCCTCTCAGCGTCCGCCGGGTGCGCCCCGGGGCGGCGGCCTCAGGCGACGACGGCGTCCTGGGGCCGGACGATGTCGGCGGCGCTCAGGGCGGGCGAGTACCAGAACCCCTGCGCCTCGTCGACGCCCAGGGCCGAGAGCCGCCGGGCGGTCTCCTCGTGCTCGACGCCCTCGGCCACGACGCGCATGCCGAACGAGTGGCCCAGGTCGACCATCGCCTTGACCACGCTCGCGGCATTCGTCGGGTCCGGGCCGGCGGCCAGGTCCTCGACGAACACGGAGTCGATCTTCAGCGCTCCCACCGGGAGCTCCCGCAGCTGGGAGATCGAGGTGGAGCCCACACCGAAGTCGTCGATCGTGACCTGGATCCCCGCTCCGGCCAGGTCCCGCAGCACCGGGAGCACCCGGGAGCGCTCCACCAGCGCCGACTCGGTGATCTCGATCTCCAGGAGCTCGGCCGGCACGCCGTGGTCGGCCAGCAACGACAGCAGGCCGGGGACCAGGTCCCGGGAGGTGATGCACCGGGCCGAGAGGTTGACGCCCACCGGGACCGCGGCGTGCACCCCCCACCGGGCGATCTGCCGCACGACGGTGGTCAGCGCCAGGTCCGTGAGGTCGTCGATCAGCCCGGACCTCTCCGCCAGGGGGATGAACACCTGGGGGTCGACCCGACCGCGCCGGGGGTGGTCCCACCGCATCAGGGCCTCCAGGCCGACGGTGCGGCCCGAGACCAGGTCGATCTTCGGCTGGTAGTGCATCACCAGCTCGCCCGGGACGCTGAGCGCCCGGTGCAGCTCGCTGACGAGCACCAGCCTGGTCGGGCTCGTGCCGTCGTCCTCCGCGGAGTACACCGCCACCCCCAGCCGCTGGTGCTTGGCGGTGTACATCGCGACGTCGGCCTTGCGCATCAGCTCGCGGGCGTCCACCGCGTGGTCGGGCAGCACCGCGACCCCGATGGAGGTGTCCACGTGCAGGTGCATGCCGCCGAGGTCGAACGGGGTGCCGAACACCGCGCGGGCGCGGCGGGCCAGCTGCTCGGCGTCCTGCACCGAGCCGGCGCCGGGCAGCAGGACGGCGAACTCGTCGCCACCCAGGCGGGCCACCAGGTCCCGCCCACGGAACACGTCCATGAGTCGTCCGGAGACCTGGACCAGCAGCTCGTCACCCTGGTCGTGACCCAGGGTGTCGTTGATCTCCTTGAAACGGTCCAGGTCCAGCAGCAGGAGCCCCACACCCCCGCCGGGCCGGCGCGAGGCCACCGCCCGGTCCAGGCGGTCCAGGAGCATCCGGCGGTTGGGCAGGCCGGTCAGGGAGTCCAGGTGGGCGAGCCTGTGGTTCTCCAGCACGCTGCGCTGCAGCGACCGCGAGGTGGCCCGCGCGGTGCGGAACAGCACCAGCCAGAACCCGAGCAGCCCGGCCGTCACCGCCATCCCCAGGAGCCGGACGGCCTCGCGCATCGCGGCCGCCGCCTCGGTCCGGTCCTGGACGACCTCGGCGGTGCCCACGACCTGCCCGTCCTGGTCGCGCACCGGTACCAGCACGTGCACGACCTCCTCGACGCCGGGGCTCCCGGCCAGCGGCGCGTCCAGGGTGCGCAGGCGGGCGGTGGGCTCACCGCCCCGGGCCCGCTCCAGGCGTGCCTCCGACGGGTCCCGCGGCAGAGCCACGTCCCACGACGTGCCCGCCGGGTGCAGGACGACCTGGTCCTGCAGGTCACGGACCCGGATCGCCAGCACCCGCTCGTCG
>NZ_AXCZ01000055.1 GCF_000767165.1 Cellulomonas bogoriensis 69B4 = DSM 16987 | reverse complement strand
TGCTCGTCGCCCAGCAGGCGGGCGCGCTCGGCGCGCAGGCGGGCGATCTCGACGACCACCGGCCGGGCGTCCACCTCGCCTGTGGTCCCCCGGCCGGTGGACGCCTCGTGGACGCGTCGACGCACGTCCCGTCGCCGCAGGTGCGCCAGCAGGGGCTGGTCGGACGGAAGCGACAGCTCCAGGAGGTACCCCTCCCGGCCGCGGTCGGCCGCTGCGCGCGCGGCGGAGTCCACGGCGTCGGGATCCAGGCCGTCGAGTTCACCGACGTCGGTGAGGTGCACGGCGGCGGCGTTGGTGCCCGCGAGCAGCAGCCGGCTGAACCGGCTCTCCAGCGCGGCGATCCGGGTGTTGAGGTCGCGGACGGCTGCCTGGGTGCCGGGGTCGGCCGCCACCCCGGCACGGCGCATGTCCTGGCGAAGGGTCCGCAGCAGCCAGGCCGCGTCGGGCGCGAGGTCCTGCTCACCGTCCTGGACCGACCGGTGCAGGGCCTCGAGCCGGTCGTGCAGGCGCCGGTCGAGGGTGATCGCGTCGTGGTGCTCGGCCAGCAGGGGCGCGACCTGCTCGTCCAGGTCGTCGAGCTCGGGTGAGGTGTGCGCCCCGGTGAGGGTGAAGAACACGACGCTCACCCGGTTCAGCAGTGCGCCGGCCCGTTCGAGTGCCAGCAGGGTGTTGTCCTCCGTGGGTGGTGCGGGGTCGGTGACCACGGCCTCGACCTCGGCGCGTTCGGCGGCCATGCCCGCCAGGAACGCAGGCATGAGGTGCTCGACGCGGATCGCGGCGAAGTCGGGCAGCCCGTACGGGAGGGTCGACGGTGCGGCGAACGGGTTGTCCTCGTCGAGCTGGACGGGGGCGGTCGGGGTCACGGGCTCTCCTTGGGGGCCGGCCGGGGTGCCGGGTCGGGGACGTCGATGGTCGTGGCGGGCCACGGCTGCCGGGCTTCGCGGGGGTCTCCGCGCAGGAGCGTGCCGATCCAGTCGTCGCGACGGTGCCCTCGCTGCAGGCCAGCGCCGCGGATGGCGCCCTCGAAGCGGAAGCCCTGGCGCCACGCGACCCGCCACGACGCCCAGTTGCCGGCGTAGGCACGCCATTCCACGCGGTCGAGGTCCAAGGGTCCGAACGCGTGGTCGAGCACCAGGCCCAGGGACCGGTGCAGCAGTCCCCGACCACGGTGCGCGGCACCGAGCCAGTAGCCGACCTCGGCCGACCGGGCGGGCTGCGTGTGCAGCCCGATCATCCCCACGAGCTCGCCGTCGTGGTGGATCCCCCAGGTGCACGCCGTGCCCTCGGCCCACCAGCGGGGTACGAGCTCACCGACGAACGCCCTGGCGTCCTCGAGCCGGTAGGGGCTGGGGACGACCGTCCACCGCTGGATGTCCGGGTCCTGGCACAGCTGCAGCACCCGTTGCTCGTCCTGGCGGCCGGGCGGGGCAAGGCGCACGACCGCGTCGGTCAGCTCGGTGACGTCCATCCGCGCACACTAGTGGGGTGGTCGACACGTTCCGCAAGCACGATCCCGGTGCTCCCGACCGGTACTACCGGTGGGAGGCCGCCGGCCTGAGGTGGTTGGGTCAGGGTGCGCCACCGGGCACGGTGGCCGAGGTGGTGCACGTCGGCTCGCACCTGGACCTGGTGCGCCTGGTCCCGTGCGCCCCGGACCGGGAGTCGGCCCTGGCACTGGGCAGGGCCCTGGCGACGATGCACGACGCGGGGGCCGACGGGTTCGGTGCGGGTCCACCGGGATGGGAGGGCGAGGGGTACCTCGGGCCCCTCAGCGAGCCCCTGCCCCTCCCCCTGGGCCCCGGTCGACGGTGGGGTGCGTTCTACGCAGACCTGCGGGTGGGGCACGCGCTGGAGCTGCTCGCGGCGCGCACGAGGGTGCCGCCCGCACTGGTGACGGCCGTGCAGGCGGTGCTGGAGGACCTGAGGGCAGGCCGGTGGGACGACGACGACACCCCTGCCAGGCTGCACGGTGACCTGTGGGCGGGGAACGTCATGTGGACCGAGGAGGGGGCGGTCCTGATCGACCCTGCAGCGCACGGCGGGCACCGGCTGACGGACCTGGCGATGCTCGAGCTGTTCGGGCTGCCGCACCTGGATCACGTCATCGCCGGCTACCAGGACGTCCACCCGCTGCCCGACGGGTGGCGCGACCTGGTGGGCCTGCACCAGCTGCACCCGGTCGCGGTGCACGCGGTCCTGTTCGGCGGCGGGTACCTCGCCCGACTCGAGGAGCTCGCGCACCGGTACCGGTGACGGCGAGACCCTCGAGCCGGGCGCGCGACCTCAGCCGCGCTCGACGACGGTGAGGGTGATCACGTCACCCTCCTCCGCCGGGACCCCGACCGGGTCCTGGTCGGTGACGCGCCACTGCGAGGCGTCCTCGGCCTCGACCGGCTGACCGTCCTCGTCCACGACCTCGACCTCGAGTCCGAGGCGAGTCAGGTTGCCCTGGGCGGTCTCGAGGATCAGGACGGTGACGTCCGGGACCTCGCCGGTGCCCTGCGCCTGGTCGGTCTGGACGTCGGTGTCGTCGGTCGGGACGGTGGTCTCCTCGTCCTGCTCGGCGCAGCCGGCGAGGACGAGCGCCCCGGCGGCGACGAGAGCGACGAGCCCGGTCCGGACTGTGGTGTTCATGAAAGAGCCCTCCACGGTGGGTCCGTGCCGCCACTGGCGGCACGCGGGCGCGAGGGCGCGATCCCCCCTGCCCGGTCGGCCCGACCATCGGGACCGACCTGCACACGCTACGACCGTCGAGGGAGCGCGACCAACGCAATACTCCGCGAGGAGACGGAGGTCACAGGGACGGCACGGCACCGCCTGTCCCCGCGGACCCGTCGTCCAGCCGGGCCAGGACCGTGAGGAGCGCCCTGTCGAACGCGACCGGCGCCTCGGTGTTCACGTCGTGCCCCGCCCGGGGCACCACGACGCGGCGGGGACCGGGACCGGCTGCGCGGAGCCGGCGGGCACCGAGGCGCAGGGGGTCGCGTCGCCCGTCGACCGTCCACACCGGGACGGTGGCCCGCCGCAGGTCGCCGATGCTGGAGTAGCCGTGCATCTGCTCGAGCATGTCCGCCACGACCTGCCAGCGGTGGGCCCGACCGGTGAGCCGCGCGAGGGCGGTGGAGACCCTCCGGTACGCCAGCAGGGGCATGCCCCTGATCTCCGTGGAGCAGCCGGAGAGGACCAGACCGGCAACTGCCCGGCTGCTGCGGGCGCTGTAGGCCAGGCTGAGGTATCCGCCCAGTGAGAGTCCGACGAGCAGCGGCGGGCCCGGGGCCCCGGCGACGGCCCGGTCGATGACCTCGAACGCGCCGCGGGTGGTGAACACCTCGCCCGACCGCACACCGTGGCCCGGGAGGTCCGGCGCTGTGCACGGGTGACCCGCTCGGGTCAGGGTGCGGACCTGACGGTCCCAGATCGCCGCGGAGGTCCGCGTGCCGTGGACCAGGACCACGGGGGTCGGGGTGCGTCCGGTCACGGCGCGGGGACCGTCGGTCGTCAGTCGTCGCCCGGGCCGGGGAGCACGGGTTCGTGGGTCAGCGGGTCGATCCCGTCCTCGGCGCGCCCGTCGGTGTTCTCGCCCCCGACCCCCGTCCCGTCGGCCGGAGGAGGAGCGCCGGGACCGAGGTCGGCGCCGGCAGCGCGCTCCTCGCGCTCGGGACGGGGCATGAACGGCTCTGCCATCGACATGCTTCCTGAATACCGCCGTCCGGGTGCTCACGCGACCGGGCACCGGGGACCGCATAGGGCCCAGTAGTCCCGACCGTCATCGGGGACAACTTGGCGTATGACGCAGAGCGAAGGACCTCGTGGGGTGGGCCTCGGGCCCGTGGTCGTCGTGGGTGCGGGCATGGACCGTCAGGCCCAGACCCTCACCACCCGCAGAGGGCGTGAGGTCGCCTACGACCAGCTGGTGCTGGCGACCGGGTCGTGGCCGTGGAAGCCGCGTACCGACGGCGCTGACCTGCCCGGGGTGCTGACCTACGGCACCCTGGGTGACGTGGAGGCGTTGCGCACCTGGGTCGCGGACCGCGCCGCCGCCACCGGGCGCCCCCTGCGCGGGGCGGTCGTCGGTGGCGGGGTCCTGGCCTGGAGGCCGCCGGGGGCGGCGCGCGTGCCGCACCTCGGACCCGGCCGTGTGGGCCATCGGTGAGTGCGCCAGCCACGACGGGGAGTCCACCGGCCTGGTGGCCTGCACGGACCGCAAGCTCGTGGTCTCCGACGACGCGCGCGTCCTGCTGGGTGGGGTGGTCGTGGGCGACATCTCGCTGTACTCCCAGCTGCGGCCGCTCCTCGGGCGCCCCCTGGGCGCGGACCCGTCGGCGTTCCTGGCCCCCGAGGGTGGGGCGAGCCCACCCTCCACCGACCTCCCCGACGACGTCGTGGTGTGCTCGTGCGCGAACGTGACCGCGGGCACCGTGCGCGAGGCCGTCACCGAGCACGGGTGCCGGGACGTGGACGCGGTCAAGGCCTGCACCCGGGCGGGGAGCGTGTGCGGCTCGTGCGTCCCGATGCTGACCAAGCTGGTCAACACCTCACTGCAGAAGGCCGGCGTCACGGTCTCGACCGCGATGTGCGAGCACGTCGCGATGCCCCGGGTCGAGCTCCTCGCGACCGTCCGCACCTCAGGCCTGCGCACGTTCACCCAGATCATCGCCGCGCACGGGACCGGCCGCGGGTGCGCGGTGTGCCGCCCGGTCGTGGCCTCGATCCTGTCGACCCTCGGGGTCGGGCACGTCCTGCACCCGGACCAGGCCGCGCTCCAGGACACCAACGACCACCTCATGGCCAACCTGCAGAAGGACGGCACCTACTCGGTGATCCCCAGGATGCCCGGTGGTGAGGTCACCCCGGAGAAGCTGCTGGTCCTGGCGCAGGTGGCCCAGGAGTTCGGACTGTTCACCCGCGTGACCGGCGCCCAGCGGATCGGCATGTTCGGGGCCCGTCAGGAGCAGCTCCCCGCGATCTGGCGGCGACTGGTCGACGCGGGGTTCGAGTCCGGTCAGGCGTACGGCAAGCCGCTGCGCGCGGTCAAGACCTGCGTGGGGTCCACGTGGTGCAGGTTCGGGGTCCAGGACTCCTCGAGCATGGCCGTGCGCATGGAGCTGCGGTACCGGGGCCTGCGCGCTCCCCACAAGTTCAAGGTGGGTGTCTCGGGCTGCGCACGCGAGTGCGCCGAGGCCCGGGGCAAGGACGTGGGTGTCATCGCGACCGAGAAGGGCTGGAACGTGTACGTGGGCGGCAACGGGGGGTTCACCCCCAAGCACGCCCAGCTCCTCGCCGAGGACCTCGACGGCGACCGGCTCGTGCAGGTGGTGGACCGGTTCCTGGCGCTGTACATCAGGCGCGCGGACAGGTTGCAGCGCACGGCCCCGTGGGTCGAGGACTTCCCCGGGGGCATCGACGGGCTGCGGGCCGTGGTCGTGGACGACGCCGAGGGCATCGGTGCCGAGCTCGAGGCCGAGGCCCACGTCGACCGGTACGTCGACGAGTGGCGGGCGACCCTGGACGACCAGGACAAGCTCGCCGCCTTCACCCCGTACCTGAACGCCCCCGGCTCCCCCGACCCGGACCTCGCCTACGTCCCGCTGCGCGGGCAGGCGGTGCCCGCGGCGACCGGTCAGCAGGGCCACCCCGACATCCGGGTGGCCAGGACGATGAAGGTGCAGCGATGACCGCGGTGTGCGACCTGGACCGGCTCGTCCCCGAACGTGGGGCCGGGGCACTGGTCGACGGAACGCCCGTGGCCGTGTTCCGGCTGGCGGACGGGCGGGTCCTGGCGGTGCAGCAGCGTGACCCCTTCAGCGGGGCGAACGTGCTGTCCCGCGGGCTGGTCGGGGACCGTTCGGGCCGGGCGACCCTCACCTCACCGATGCACAAGCAGGTGTGGGACCTGGAGAGCGGCGAGTGCCTGGACCCAGGGGGCAAGGACCCGCTGCCGCTACGGACCTACACCGCGCAGGTCATCCACGGGACCGTCCACCTCAGCCCGTGACCGGCTCCTCACCCCGGGACCTCTCGCGCGGAGGTCAGGCCGAGGTGGGGACCTCCTCCTCGACGCCCACCACGGGTTTGGTCCGGGACCGTCCCGAGGTGTCCTTCAGCACGACGTACTTGAGGTCGACGTGGGGTTCCAGGGCGCCGAACTTGTCGTTGGGGGCGCCGATGACGAGCTGGAACCCCAGACCGCGCCAGGCCCCGATCGCCCGGCCGGTGAACCGGGCGTCGGCCTTGATGAGCGCCTCGTCCAGGAACACCGGTGCGTACCGGGGCCGGTCGGCGCCGGCGTCACCGAGCTGGTAGCGCAGGGCGGCACCCACGATGAACGCCACGAGCTCCTGGGACTCCCCACCGGACTTCTCCCCGATGTGGTCGTACAGGGCGACGTGGCGACCCTCCCGGTCGACCTTCTCGGCGCTGAGGCGCACGTGCCGGCGCACGTCGACCAGGTCGGCGAAGTCCGGGGCGGTGCGGCGGATCCTGTCGATGACCTTCGCCATCCGGGCGTACCGGCGTTCGCGCTCGGCATCGGTGGCGTCGGGGGCGACGGGTTCGCCCAGCTCGCGCAGCTCGGCACGGAACTTCGCCACCACCGTGGACCGGGTGTCGCGGGCCTCGATGCGCAGGCGGTGGTCGTCGTCGGCGAACGGGAGGTCGGCGAGGATGTCGTTGACGGGGCCGATGCGCTCCTTGATCTCACGGACCGCGCGGGTCAGGGCGTTGTGCAGGTCGGCCAGGTCGTTGCCGGACAACCGCAGCAGGCTCCTGCGCCAGTCCTGCTCCAGGTCGTGCAGGCCGTTGGTCTCCAGGTCGACCAGGATCCGCTCGAAGTCCTCGTAGGAGGCGTCCGGGTCGGTACCGAGATCGGGGTCGGGCCAGCGCTCGGTGAACGTCTCGAAGATGCGGCGCAGGGCCTCACGGGCGGTGGCCACCGCCTGGTGGGCGGCGTCACGGTCGGCGCGCAGGAGCTGCGCGGCCCGGGCGAGGATGTCGTCGAAGGACCGCAACGCGACGACCGGGCCTCCCGGCCCGCTCGCGTCGTCGCCGGAGCCGAGGAGCCGGTCGAGGTAGGTGCGCTGTGCGGCGTCCAGGGTGGTGCCCGCCGCTCGGGCGGCGTCCAGTGCACCTTGGGCGGCGTCGACCTCGTCGGTGGTCGCCGCCCACCGGGCACCGAGGTCCTCCGCGGTGCCCTTCGTCCGGCCCAGCTCCTCGGTGAGCCCACGGATCGAGGCCTCGAGGGCGTCGGCCTGCTGCTGCAACCGCGTGACCTCAGGGTTGCCGGAGGTCACGTCCCCGGCGACCTGCTCCCATCGGGTGACCTCGGCGTCGGCCCCGTCGACGTCCACCTGCTCCCAGGTCGTCTCCAGGACGGCGGCGAACGCCGCTCGCTGGACCTCGTGGCGGTCCAACCGGCCCTCGGTGTCGGTGACGTGCTCCTCGGCCTGGGCCAGGCGTTCCTCGGCGCGGAGGATCTGCTGGTCCAGGTGGGTCAGCAGGCGCGTGTTGGTGAACCCCAGGACGTTGGCCCGGCCCCGACCCCCGTGGGCGCCCTGCCTGCCCTGGGACAGCTGACCTGAGCGGGTCAGGGCCCGGGTGTGCTGGGACAGCTCGCCGGGGGTGTCGACGCACACGTAGTCGAACCGGTTCGCCAGCTCGCTGCGCAACCACCCGGTGAAGGGTCCGTTGCGGAACTCCAGCCGGCCGGGCAGCGTCCGCTGGTCCAGGACCACGTCGTGCCGGGTGCCGGTGGGGACCCCCTCGAAGCGGATCCGGCGGGCGGTGGGCACGTCGTCGATGGCGGCACGGAAGGCACGCAGGTGCGCGGCGTCGATCAGCACCAGGGTCGCGAACCCACCCAGTGCCAGGTTGAACGCCTCCCGCCACGGCTCGTGCTCGGTGCGCACCTCGACCAGCTCGGCCACGAACGGCAGGTCCTGCGGCTCCAGACCCGCGGCCCGGGCCAGAGCCTCGCGCGCCTGGTGCAGGTCACCGGGCACGTTCCCGGCACGGCGGGCCACACGCCCGCGCTCCTCACGCAGGGCCGCCAGGTCCGCGCGTGCCTCCTTGCGGTCGGCCATCGCCTCGGCGAACGCCTGCCGGGCGGTGGTCTTGGTGCCTGCGTCCCGCAGGGTCGTGGTCGCACGCTCCACCAGGTCGGCGAAGCCCGCCTCGGACGTCACGGTGTCGCCGAACGCCGCCTGCAAGGTCTGGTCCAGGCGCGCGCGGGCCGCCACGACCCGGTCCCGCCGCTGCTCCGCGGCACGCAGCTCCCGTCGTGCGTTGACCAACCTGTCCCCGCCCGAGGACCACAGCGTCTGCCTGACCCCGTCGAGCTCGGCCCGGGCCGCGTCCACCCGGCTGCTGGTCTCGCTGACCAGACGGCGGGCCTGCTGGTGCTCGACCTGCAGCTCCCCCTCCACCGCGCGCAGCAGTCCCAGACGGTGCTCGGCGCGCCACAGCGCCACCGGGGAGGTACGGTCCTCGACCGCACCCAGCGCGTCCACCACCCGCAACCGCTCGGCGGCACCGGTGATCGCGTCCCGGTGCTCCCGGATCGGCTCCAGCGCCTTGACCTGCTGCCTGGCGGTGATCATCTGCTCGCGTGTGCCGCTCAACCGGTCGAACTGCTCCACGACCGCGTCCGCCGTCGCGAACGTGCCCGGCTCCTCCAGCACCATCGCCTTGTACAGGGCGTCGACGGTGGTGATCTGCTGGCCGGCCTGGATCCGTCCCAGCAGCGCGACGGCCTTGGTGCCCCCGCCCGAGGCCCCGATCCCCAACGTCAGGTGCAGGCGCGCGGTGTACTCCCGGTCGGTGTCGAACGACGTCAGGCCCGCCTCGGTCAACGCCGCACGACCCAACCGGTGGGTGGCCGGGCCCTGCAGGTCACGCAGGTCGAACGGCCCGTCGCAGGTCGCCCGCACGGCGACCACCTCGTCCAGGGTGCGGGCCGCCGCGGGCACGTACCAGGCCCGCACCGCGGTGAACAGGCTCCCGGCCTGGTCCGCCCAGGTCATCGCGACGGCAGACCACGTGTCCCGGCCCTCACCGCGCAGCACCCTCTCCCGGGTGCCGTCCTCGGTGCGGGACTCGTCGAGCTTGCCCCGTGCGTAGGACAGGATGTTGCGCTGGTCCTTGCCGCGGGGCCGCCCCACCACGCCACCGTTGGACGCCCCGTTGAAGGGGGTCGTGTGCGGCATCAGGAGTGCGATGTAGGCGTCCATGAGCGTGGACTTGCCCGAGCCCGACCCACCTGACAGCAACGTCGCCGTGGACGCCAGACGCACCGCGTGGTGCCCGTCGTACCCGCCCCAGTTCACCAGCTGCAGCTCACGCCCCACCCACTGCTGACCGGTCGAGGCCTCGGGCAGCAACCCGAACAGCGTGTCCACCATCGTCATCAGGCCTGCTCCTCACCCTCGGCACGGACCTGCGTACGCAACCAGTCCCGCAGCTCGGTCAGGCGCGCGTTGCTCAGCACCACCTCCACCAACGGGGTGACCCGGTACCGGCCCTCGGACTCCTCCTCCAGCAGACCGTCCTTGACCAACCGGGCCACCGCGGCCCGGATCTCCCGCTGGCGGGCCGCGACGTTCGTGTCGTCGGGGTCGAAGTACGTCAGGGCGGTCTGCTCGACCTCCTCCACGTCCACCCGCACCGAGGACTCCCCCGCACCCCGCTCGCGCTGGAACACGGTGCGCAGGTGCACCAGCACCAGCGTCTCGGCCCGGGTGTAGGCCTCGTCGCGCAGCAGGACCGGCACGTCCAGCTCCGCGGACCGCACCTGCTTCTTGTACGCGATGCCCCGCTGGTGGTCCACGACCAGGTGCACGAACAGGTCGTGCAGACGCGACTCCACGACCTGCTGGTTCTCCACCAGGGTGCGCCACTGGGCGGGGTTGCGGTCCGCGAGCAGGAACCGGCGCTGCAGCAGCCGCACCAGCAACCGGCGCACGTCCGCGTCCAGGGTGCCGCAGTCCCCGGCGAACAGCTGCGCCGGGTCCTCCTCCATGGGGACCGGGCTGATGAACGCGCCCGTCGTCTCAGTCATCGTCCTCGCCCCTCGTCCGTGCGGTGACGGCACCGAACGCGAACCTGCGTCGGGTGCCGTCCGGGCGGACCGCCTCGACGAACGCCACCTCGTCGGTCTCGGTCATCCCCAGGTCGTGCGCGATCTCCAGCAGGCCCAGCAGGTCCACCGGGCGGCGGGCACCCACCGGGGCGGCCTCGAACGCGGCCGCCACGTCCACACCCCCGTCCCCACCTGCCAGGCCAGCCAGGTGCTCGTGCAACGTCGCGTACCTGGGCCCGCCCCAGGCCCGCGCCTCCTCCGGCAGGACCCCCGGCACACCGTCGTCCCACTCGCTCAACGGCGAGGGCGGTTGCGCCGGCCGCAGGTCGCCGGGTGTCTGGCGCAGGTGGTCGACCTCGGCCACCGGCAACCGCCGCAACGGCTCGACCTGGTGCCCGCGGCGCGACCCGGGCATCCACCCCTGCAGGCCGGTCATGACGTCCCGCAGCAGCTCGTCGACCTGCCGGTCCCGCAACGGGTCGTGGTTGCGCACCTGGGTGGTGATCACGTAGGACGCCTCCCGCTGAGCGCTGAACACCTGGTCCAGGCCCTGCTCGATCCGGCGTCCGATCTCCCGCAGCTCGGTGCGCCGGGGCGCCGGCAGGCGCCGGGTGAACGGGTGCCTCAGGATCACCTCGAGCTGGTCCGACAGCTCCTCCAGGCGCCGCGGGTCACCGATCAGCCGCAACGCCCCCGCGAACGCCCGCCCCTCCACCGTGGACTCCATCACGTGCTCCCCACGTTGCAGGTACTCGCGCAGCACCTCGCCCGTGGGGCGCTCGTCCTGCCGCAACGCCGTCACCACGTCCCGCTGCATGGCCTTGATCGACTCCGCCACCCGGGCGAAGTCCGCGGGCAGCTCACGCACCAGGTGCAGGACGTTCTCGGCCTCCTCGACCAGCTGCTCGTCGTCGACCACCTCCACCGTCCCGGTCCGCTGGATCCGGGCGAGCTCCCCACGCAGACGCTCGATCTGGGAGTCCAGGCGCGCCATCCGCACCATCACGTCGGGGTCGGCGTCCTGGGACAGGCGCTCCACCGCGTCCAGCAACGTCCGCACCCGCGACTGCGACACCCGCGCACGGGCCCCACCGGCCCGCCCCGCGACCTCCAGCGCCCCCACCGCGTGCGCGGACAACCGGTACACCTCGACGTCGTCATCCAGCACGTGCCGCACCAACCACCCCGCGTCCGCCCACTGCCGACACAGCTCACGGGCCGTGGCCCCCGGCAGGGCCTCGTCATGACCCGCCACCCGCAGCTGGTCCAACGCGTCACCGATCTCCGTGTGCGCGTCGGCCACCGGCACCGTCGGACGCTCCGCGGTGAACACCAACGACAGCAGCGCGACCACCAGAGGGGCGTGACGCTTGTGCAGCAGGGCCAGCATCGGGTTCTGGAAGGCCCGCACCGCACCCAGGTACGCACCTTCGGCTCGCGTCATCATCGCCGCACAGCGTAGGCCCCACCAGCCCGCCCCACGTACCCCGGGACCGGCCCCGGGCCGTGACCGCCACCGCCGGCCACAGCGTTCAGGCCCGTCGCGCCGACGCGCGCCTCAACGCCCCTCGACGATCCGTTCCCACAGGTCGTCGTGCGCCGGGTCGTGGTCCGGTTCGCCCCACCTACCGCCCTGTGCGATCAGCCGGTCCCACCACACCTGCCACGCACCCGGGCCAGCCTCCTCCGCAGACAACGTCGGGTGCGTCCGCACCCCGCACAGACGCGGCACGTCCGGCGCGCCCCGCAGGCCGTACCGGTCACGGATGTACAACACCCAGGTCAGCTCGTTCCCGGTGCTGAGGGAGACCGACCACCCGCCGCTACCACCCGCCGCTACCACCCGCGTCGCGCACGTCAGGCCACCCACTCGTCAGAGCCAGGGGCCCCGCACGTGCCGTCCGTCCCCCTGGTGACCGCCAGGTCAAGTCCCACGGCATGGTTGCGCACGCACGCACCCTAGGCCTGCGGGACCCGCCCGCGGCAGACGCACGAAGGCCGTGACCGGCATTGCTGCTGGTCACGGCCTTCACGCTCGCTGTCTCAACGAGTGTCCGGAGGGGGACTTGAACCCCCACGCCCTATACGGGCACTAGCACCTCAAGCTAGCGCGTCTGCCATTCCGCCACCCGGACGAGGTGGTCCCGGAACACCACGAAGGCGTCCCGAGCGCGGCAGCAAAGATAGCACGGCCCAGCACCGGGCACCGACGCCCCCCGTGGGGCACACTGGCCGCGACGACCGACGCGACAGCCCCCGCAGCCGCCAGGGAGGCCCGATGTCCGAGCAGGCGCCCCCGAGCGCCGGGGACCGCCCCCGCACCCCCGCACGACCCGCCACCGGCACCAACCCCGCCGCGAAGAAGGTCGCCGGAGCCCGCCGACCACCCGCCACCCCCGCCCGCGACGAGGTCAGCCCCCGCTGGCTCCGCGTCATGGCCGCATGGTCCTGGCGAGTCCTGGTCGTCGTCACCGCCGTCTCCCTGGTCGTGTGGGCCACCTCACGCGTCCTGCTCGTGTTCGTCGCCGTGTTCCTCGCCCTGGTGTTCACCGCCGTCCTGCGCCCCCTGGTCAACCTCCTGGCCCGCGCCGTGCCCCGCGCCCTGGCCACCGCCACCTCCCTGGTCGTGGCCGTCGCCGCGATCGCCGGGATGTTCACCTACGTCGGGCTCTCCGTCGCCGGCCAGTGGGAGAACCTCGCCGAGCAGTTCAACGACGGCATCGCCACCATCCTGGACTTCCTCGAGGCCAGCCCCCTCAACCTGCGGGTCACCGCCGACGACGTCCAGGACTGGCTCGAAGCAGGCCAGGAGTGGGTCGCCGAGAACTCCGGGGCCATCGCCAGCCAGGCATGGGCCGGCGCCGGGTCCGTGGCCCTGATGTTCATGGTCCTGGCGCTCGCGGTGTTCTGCACCGTGTTCTTCCTGACACGCGGCAAGGAGATGTGGTTCTGGTTCCTCAACCAGCTCCCCTCGCGCATGCGCCCCGCCTGGCACACCGGCGGGGACGCCGCCTGGTACACGTTCTCCGGGTACACGCGCGGCACGTTCATCATCGCGGCCGCCGACGGGGTCCTCGCCGCGATCGCCCTGGTCCTGCTGGGTGTGCCGCTGGCCGCGCCGCTGGCCGTCCTGGTGTTCATCGGCGCGTTCATCCCCCTGATCGGCGCACCCCTGGCCATGGTCATCGCGATGATCGTGGCGCTCGCCGCCAACGGCGTCCTCAACGCCGTGGCCGTCGGTGTGGTGATCGCCCTCATCGGCCAGTTCGAGGGCCACGTGCTGCAACCCCTCGTCATGGGCAAGCAGGTGTCCCTGCACCCCGTGGTCGTGGCCCTGTCGGTGACCGGCGGAACCCTCGTCGCAGGGATCCTCGGTGCGGTGATCGCCGTCCCGATCGTCTCCGTCGCCTGGGCCGTGTTCAGCAGGCTCCGCACCGTGGAACCCCCCACCGACTTCTCCGACGACCCCCCGCCCGAGGACCCCGACGGCCCCGAACCCCTCGCACCGGACGTCACGTCACCGGAAGTCACGTGAGGCGGTCGGGACCCGCAACGACAACGGGGACAGGTGCTCGGCCAGCAGGTTCGTCGCCCCGTCCGACCGTTCCAGGCGCCCCCGCACCACCATCGCCGCCGACGTGCGCGCCACCGTCCGGAACCGTTGCCACAGCCCCGGGGTGCAGATGACGTTCAGCAGCCCGGTCTCGTCCTCGATCGACAGGAACGTCACCCCCTGCGCCGTCCCCGGCCGCTGCCGGTGCGTCACCACGCCCGCGACCGCCACCCGCCGCCCCGGCTCGTGGGTGAGCGCCTGCCCCACCTGCAGCACCCCCGCGGCGTCCAACCCGTCCCGCACGTACTGGGTCGGGTAGGAGTCCACCGACACCCCCGTGGCCCACACGTCGGCCATCGCGACCTCCACCTCGCTCATCCCCGGCAACGTGGGCGCCCTGACCCCCACAGCCACTCCCGGCAACGTCCCCGGCCCGTGCCCCGCGAGCGCACCGGCCGCCCACAGGGCCTCCCGGCGGTGCACCCCGAAGACCTCCAGCGCACCGGCCGTGGCCAGGGCCTCCAGCTCGGTGGTGGACAGCCCGACCCGGTGGGTGAGGTCCTGCAGGTTGGTGAACGGTCCCTCGGCCCGGGCCTGGACCAGCCGTCCGGCGGTGCCCTCCCCCACCCCCCGCACACCCGACAGGCCCAGGCGGACCGCCAAGGTGGGGTCCACGTCCAGGCTGATGCCGCCGGCGGGCGCCGGGGCACGGGTGGGTGATCCGGTGGTGACGGTCGGGGTGGTGAGACGTTCGAGGCCTGCGTGCACCCCGGAGGTCTGCACGCACGGCCTCAGGACGGTGACCCCGTGACGGCGGGCGTCGGCCACCAGGGACTGCGGGGAGTAGAAGCCCATCGGCTGGGCTGCCAGCAGGCCGGCGTAGAAGGCGGCGGGGTGACGCGCCTTGAGCCAGGAGCTGGCGTACACCAGGTAGGCGAAGGAGTAGGCGTGGGACTCGGGGAACCCGAAGTCGGCGAAGGCCTTGAGCTTGTCGTAGACCTGCTCCCGGACGTGGGGGTCGTGGACGCCGCGGTCGACCATGCCGGTCATGAGCCGGTCGCGCAGCGCCTCCATGCGTTCGGCGGACCTCTTGGAGCCCATCGCCCGGCGCAGCTGGTCGGCCTCGGCGCCGGTGAACCCGGCGACGTCGATGGCCATCTGCATGAGCTGCTCCTGGAACAGGGGCACGCCCTTGGTCTTGCCCAGGGAGCTCTCCAGCAGGGGGTGCAGGTAGGTGACCGGTTCACGGCCGCGGACCCGGTTGATGTACGGGTGGACCGAACCGCCCTGGATGGGGCCGGGGCGGATGAGGGCGACCTCGATGACGATGTCGTAGAAGCGTCGGGGCTGCAGCCGGGGCAGGGTGGACATCTGCGCGCGGGACTCGACCTGGAACACCCCCACGGTGTCGGCGGCGCACAGCAGGTCGTACACGCGGGGGTCCTCCTGCGGAAGGGTGTGCAGGCCGAGCCGGACGCCCTGGTGGGTGGCGACCAGCTCGAAGCCGATGCGCAGGGCCGAGAGCATGCCCAGGCCCAGCAGGTCGAACTTCACCAGGCCCGCGTCGGCGCAGTCGTCCTTGTCCCACTGCAGGACGGTGCGACCGGGCATGCGTGCCCACTCCACGGGGCACACCTCGATCACGGGTCGGTCGCACAGGACCATTCCCCCCGAGTGGATGCCCAGGTGGCGGGGCAGCCGGAGCATCCGTTCGGCCAGGTCGATGACCGGTTCGGGGATCTCCCCCATCTCCTGGGCCGACGGTGGGCGGCGGGCCGGCACGACGTCGTGGTTGTCGGTGCCGGCGTACCCCAGGGTGGGGGTCCAGGTGGTCTCGGTGGGGGCGACGGGACCGGACCTGTGGACCGTCCACCACTGGCTGCGGTCGGGTGTGCGCAAGGAGCCCCACCGCTCGATGCTCTTGCTCCAGGCGTCCTGCTGACCGGGGTCGTAGCCGAGGGCGCGGGCCGCGTCCCGGACCGCGGAGCGGGGCCGGTAGGAGATGACGTTGGCGACCTGGGCGGCGTGCTCACGGTCGAACCGTTCGTAGACGTGCTGGATGACCTCTTCGCGGCGCAGGGACTCGATGTCCACGTCGATGTCGGGTGGGCCGTCGCGCTCGGGTGAGAGGAACCGCTCGAACAGCAGCCCGTGGCGGACGGCGTCCACGGCGGTGACCCCCAGGGCGTAGCAGACGGCGGAGTTGGCCGCTGAGCCCCGTCCCTGGGCGAGGATGCCCCGCTCGTGGCAGAACGCCACCAGGTCGTGGACGATCAGGAAGTAGCCGGGGAACCCGAGGTGCTCGATGACGTCGAGCTCGTGGGCGAGCTGGGCGTAGGCACCGGGGACGCGTTCGGCGTCGGGGGGCCCGTACCGGTCGTGGGCCCCGCGCCGCACCAGCTCACGCAGCCACGAGGCCTCGTCGTGCCCGGTCGGCACCGGGTAGGGGGGCAGTGCCGGTGCCACGAGGGACAGGTCGAACGCGCACTCCTGCCCCAGGGCGGCGGCCGTCCGGACGGCCTGCGGGTGGCGACGGTGCCGGGCGAGCATCTCGGCCGGGGAGCGCAGGTG
>NZ_AXCZ01000054.1 GCF_000767165.1 Cellulomonas bogoriensis 69B4 = DSM 16987 | reverse complement strand
CGACGGGCCCCCGTCAACCTCCCCCGGGTCCTCCAGCCCGGCCGCACGTGGACAGTGACGGGCCCGGACGACCCGCACAGCCGCGCCTGCGCCGACGGGGGCGACGCCGTCTGGCGCTGCTCCTCGTCGCAGCCCTGGTGCTGGCCTGGCCCCTGGGCCTGGTCCTGTGGGCCGACAGCCGCCTCGAGCGCGTCGACGCGCTCACCGACAGCCCGTCGGGGCCTGCGACGGTGTACCTGCTCGCGGGCTCCGACGTCCGTGACGGCGAGATCGTGCGGCAGGACAGCACCGAGGGCGAGCGCACCGACACGATCATGCTGCTCATCGTCCCGCCGTCCGGTCCCGCGGCACTGCTCAGCCTGCCGCGGGACAGCTACACCCAGATCCCCGGTCACGGCCCCCACAAGCTCAACTCCGCCTACGCGTGGGGTGGCGCCCCGCTGCTGGTCTCCTCCGTCGAAGGGCTGACGGGGCTGACCGTCGACCACTACGTCGAGATCGGGTTCGACGGAGTGGCGGGAGTGGTCGAGGCCGTCGGCGGTGTCGAGCTGTGCCTCGACTACGACGTCGACGACGTCAAGAGCAAGCTCGAGTGGGAGGCGGGCTGCCACGAGTCCGACGGGACCACAGCTCTGGCGTTCGTGCGCATGCGGTACTCCGACCCCGAGGGTGACATCGGCCGGGGGGCGCGCCAGCAGCAGCTGATCCAGTCGCTCACCCGTGAGGTCGCCGACCCGCTGACCCTGGTGAACCCGCTCGAGCAGATGCGGCTCGCCCGTGCGGGTTCGGACGCCCTGAGCGTGAGCGAGCAGACCCGCATCTGGCACCTGGGCGGGCTCGCCCTCGGGTTCCGCTCGGCCACGGGCCCCGAAGGGATCACGGGTACCCCCTGGATCAGCCACCCGGACTACCGTCCCGGTGGCGTCGGCTCGACGGTGCTCCTCGACGAGGAGCGCAACCGTCAGCTGTTCGCCGACCTGCTCGCCGGGGACGTCCCGGCCGGCGAGGTCGGCGGGCTTCCCTGACGGCCCTGCGCCGGGCGGCGTGACAGCACCCGCTCCAGCCACCGTCGGACCGGGGTGTTGACCGTCTTCTCCACGCCGTGGTGGATGATCAGGGCGAGGACCACCGAGAACGCCATCGCTGCGGCGAGGGTCACGTAGGTGGGCGCGTGCGGGGCGAGCTCGGCGATAATCCACCAGCCCCAGAACTCGTGGATCAGGTACAGCGGGTAGGTGATGGCCCCCAGCCCCACGAACCACTGGACCTTCAGGCGGGCGATCCGGGTGAGGCTCAGCAGGACCACCAGCCCGAAGCAGCCCACCACCAGCGCGCCCACGAGCCACGGGTTGATGGCGAAGATCGTGTTCGCCTCCAGGGACCGCATCTGCACCGGGACGATGTGGTGCACCGAGAGCGCGACGTTCCCCGCTACCAGGGACCACAGGAGCGTGCTGTGGCCGTCCCGGAAGATCAGGAACAGGAGCATGCCCCCGGCGAACAAGGGGGCGTAGGTGCTGATGAGGAACATCTGCGCGTACTGCCAGCCCGCCACGTCCACGGCCCACGCGGCCAGGGGCCACAGGGCGCAGAACCAGATGATGCGACGACGGGTCAGGCCGATCGCGACGAGCAGGACGATGAGCAGGTAGAACCTGAGCTCGGTCCACAGCGTCCAGTACACGCCGTCGACGTGGCGGACGTTGAAGGCAGACTGCATGAGGGTGAGGTTCACCAGCACCTCGCCGATGGTGATGCGTTTGCCCTCGGGCCAGATCACCAGCAGCAGGAAGCTCGTCATGAGCAGGGCCGCCCAGTAGGACGGGTACAGGCGTGACAGGCGTGAGGCGACCACGGCGGGCACCGACCTGCCCCATGCGGTCCAGAGGATGACGAACCCGCTGATGACGAAGAACAGCTCGGGCGCCAGGGCGAAGTAGGTCGAGACGTGACCCAGGACCGGGAACCTCTCGCCCGGGTCCTCACCCCAGCCGGTGTGCCAGCGTGCGGTGAAGTGGTGCAGCAGGACACCGACGGCCGCGGCGAACCGCAGGCCGTCGAGGGTGTAGAGCCGCGGGGGGTGCGCCCGTCCGGTGGCGGGCTGGCCCTTCTGGAGGCCGACGACCCCGTCGGTGCCGTCCTGGGGTGAGGGGACCCGAGGTTGGGGTGACCCCGACGAGGTCGTCGTTACCATTCTGTGACCTTACGTCACGGTGGGGGAACCCGCCCGAGGAGCAACCGCCTTGTGGAAGGACTCAGGCGCTGAACCCGGCCGGTCCCCGACGCCGGGACCGCAGCCGCTCGCCCTTGGCGTAGGCCTGGTCCCTGAGATCACCCTGGAGCCGGACCATCCGTTCACGCAGCTCGAGAGCCGCGGGGTCGGTGCCCGCCCCCAGGATCCGGGCTGCGAGCAGTCCGGCGTTGCGCGCACCACCCACCGACACCGTCGCCACCGGCACCCCGGCAGGCATCTGCACGATCGACAGCAGCGAGTCCATGCCGTCCAGGTGCTGCAGCGGCACCGGCACCCCGATCACCGGCAGGGGCGTGACGGACGCGAGCATCCCGGGAAGGTGCGCGGCCCCACCCGCCCCCGCGACCAGCACCCTCAGGCCCCGGTCGGCGGCCGAGCGACCGTACTCGATCATCTCCTGGGGCATGCGGTGCGCCGAGACGACGTCCACCTCGCACGCCACACCGAGCTCGGTCAACGCCTCGACCGCGGCCTCCATGACCGGCCAGTCCGAGTCCGACCCCATGACGACGCCGACCACGGCGTCCTGCTGCTCAGCCATCGACGGTCTCCCCTCTCAGTCGGGCCGCCGCTGCGAGCGCCCGGTCGCGGACGTCGTGGAGGTCCTCCCCCACGACCGTCACGTGCCCGAGCTTGCGCCCGGACCGGATCTCCTTGCCGTACAGGTGGACCTTGGCACCCGGATCGGCGGACAGGACCGTCGCCAGACCGTCGGTGAGCTCGCCGAGCCCCGAACCCAGGACGTTCGCCATCACCGACCAGGGGCCGACGGTCTCGGTCGACCCCAGCGGGAGGTCCAGGACGGCGCGCAGGTGCTGCTCGAACTGGCTCGTCACGGCGCCGTCGATGGTCCAGTGGCCCGAGTTGTGAGGACGCATGGCCAGCTCGTTCACCAGCACCCGAGGGCCTCCGGCGCCGTCGCCGGGGACCTCGAACATCTCCACGGCCAGAACACCGGTGACGTCCAGGCCCTCGGCGACCGTCCGGGCCGCACGCAGCGCCTCGGCCTCGACCTCGGGCGACAGGTCCGGGGCCGGGGCGACCACGACCGAGCAGACCCCGTCGGCCTGGACGGTCTGCGCCACGGGCCAGCAGCGCAGCTCACCGCTCGGCCGGCGGGCGAGCAGCACGGCCAGCTCCCGGACGAACGGCACCTTCGCCTCGGCCAGCAGCGCCGGGCCACCGATGCGCGCGGCCGCGAACCACTCGGTGACCTCGGTGACGGAGCGGACGACGCGCACACCCTTCCCGTCGTACCCCCCGCGGGCGGTCTTCACCACGGCCACCCCGCCGTGGTCCCGCAGGAACCCCTCGAGCGCGCCGGGCCCCGGCAGCTCGGTCCAGTCCGGGCACGGGACGCCGAGCCCGGTCAGCCGACGACGCATCTCGATCTTGTCCTGGGCGTAGAGCAGGGCGTGCTCGGCAGGGTGGGCGGGCACACCCACGTCGCGCGCCCGGGCGAAGGCGGTCGCCGGGATGTGCTCGTGCTCGAACGTCAGGACGTCCGCCGACCGCGGCTCGGTCAGGACCGCGGCCATCGACCCGTCGTCGCGCGGGAGCCCCACCACCGACGACCGAACGACCCGGGCCGCCGACCCGTCGGCCGTCTCGGTCAGGACACGCAGGTCGATCCCCAGAGCCGTCGCCGCCGGAGCCATCATCCGGGCGAGCTGACCCCCGCCGACCACTGCCACCACAGGTGCTGTCACGGTGCTCGAGCCTAATCCACCGCAGCCTGCGAGCGTCGCCCGTCGGTCCCCCTGCACGCCCCGGCCCGGCTACGGCCGGCCGCCCCGCCCCTCCCGCTCCTGGACCGGTCGGGTTAGGGTGGCACGATGGGGGCACGGCTATGGCAGCTCGTCCGCTTCGGTTCCGTCGGGGCCGTGGCCTTCGTCGTCGACGTCGGGATCTTCAACCTCCTGCTCCACGGTCCCGTGGACGTCATCGCCCACAAGCCCCTGACCGCCAAGGTCGTCTCCGTGGCCGTGGCGATGACGGTGGCCTGGCTCGGCAACAGGTACTGGGCCTTCGCCTCGACCCGCACCGCCAACGTCCCCCGCGAGGCGGTGACGTTCGTCGCGGTCAACCTCGTCGGCATGACGATCGCCGTCGCGTGCCTCGCGGTCTCGCGCTACATCCTGGGGCTGGACAGCCCCCTGGCGGACAACATCGCCGCCAACGGCGTGGGCCTGGTCCTGGGCACGGCGTTCAGGTTCGTCGCCTACCGGACGCTGGTGTTCACCGGTGTCGCGCCCACCGACACCAGCTCCGAACCTGAGGCGGGCGTCGACGCGGCCACCGGCACGAAGGCGGTCGCCACCGTCCCCGTGCCGCACGCCTGAAGCTCGCCCTCGTCGTCCCCCACCAGCACCACGTCACCGCGCGCGGTGCGCAGGCGCTCGCGCGAGGTCCGCAGCTCGACCTCCCCGTCCAGGCACAGGACGATCCGGGGGCCCCCCACCGGGATCACCGACGCACCGGGCGCGGTCGACCCCGCGAGCGCGTCGAGCGTGGTGAGCACCACGCCGAACTCGGGAGCGACCGCGCGGTAGACCGAGGTGCCCGCAGACACCTCGACCGGGCGCGGTCGCGACGGCGGCCCACCGTGGTAGTCCGTGCAGGCCAGGAGGGTCACCGCATCGATGTGCTTGGACGTCAGGCCTGCACGCAGGACGTTGTCCGAGCACGCCATGATCTCCAGCGCACACCCGTGGAGGTAGGCGTGCACGGACCCGGCCGGCACGTACATGGCCTCTCCGGGTGCGAGGGTCACGCGGTTGAGGAACAGCGAGGCGACGGCGCCGGGATCACCGGGGTACCAGTCCCCCAGGTCCACGACGGTGGCGTCGGCCCGCGGTGACGACGACCCGTCGGCCAGTCGTCGGGCGCACGCGTCCACGACGGCTGCGACCTGCTCGGCCAGTCCCTCGGCAGGGGTGAGCAGGTGCTCGAACGCGTGGCGCAGTGCGGTGGCCTCGTCCGGACCGCTCAACAGCTCACGCAGGCGCACCGCGAGGGGCACGTCCAGGCCGGTGAGGAGCTCACGCACCCGTCCGGGCCGACGGAACCCGCTCAACGCGTCGAACCGCGTCAGGGCGATGACCATCTCGGGCTTGTGGTGGGCGTCCTTGAACGAGCGCTCGGGCGATCCCAGCGGCACTCCCGCGCGCTCCTCGCGCAGGAACCCCTCCCGGGCCTGGCGCGGGTCCGGGTGGACCTGGAGGGACAACGGGCGCGCCACCGCGAGCACCTTGAACAGGTACGGCAGCACCGACCCGAACTCCTGGTGCACGGCCGGCCCGAGCAGGCGCTCCCCCTCGGCGGCGATCACCTGCGGCAGGGGTCGCCCGTCACGGGTCGTCGAGGGCGCCGACGGGTGGGCCCCCATCCACAGCTCGGCCACGGGCCTGCCGTCCGGTTCGACCCCCAGCAGCTCGGGCAGCTGGGTGGTCGAGCCCCACGGGTAGTGCTGCACGGGACTGCTCAACCGGTGCATCTGACCCCCTCCCAGCGAGCGGTGGCCTGGGGCCTCAGCGCCCGGGTCCGCGGGACCGACGTCGCCCGCGTCGCAGGGACAAGGACGAGCCTCGTGGCAGGACCACCTCGGGGTCAAGGATGCGGGGCACACCGGCGAGGAACACGGCGAAGACGGGAGGCCGCCGCTGGGCCAGCTCCAGGCGCCCGCCGTCGGCCGCGACCAGGTCGCGGGCGAGCGCCAGGCCCAGTCCGGTTCCCTCACCCGAGGTGACCTCACGCTCGAAGATCCGTGGGGCGATGTCGTCAGGCACCCCGGGTCCCTCGTCGGCGACCTCCACCACGACCGCCGCGCCGGGCCCGGACCCACGCGAACGCACCGTGGTGGTCCCACCGCCATGCCTCAAGGAGTTCTCGATGAGCGTGGCCAGCACCTGGGCCAGGGCCCCCGGCGTCGCGAGGACCGCCACGTCGTCGGGCACCTCCAGGACCAGGTCACGCCCCGCCGTCGCGAACGACGGAGACCACTCCTCGGCCTGCTGGCGCACGACATCCAGCAGGTGCACGGGCTCCGTCGTCCCCCCCGAGGCGCGGCGGGACCTGGCCAGGAGGTCGTCGACGACGGTGACGAGCCGTTCGACCTGCTCCAGGGAGATCCGGGCCTCGTCGCGGACCTCCTCCTTGTCGGTGGCGAGCATGATCTCTTCCAGGCGCATCGACAGCGCGGCCAACGGGGTGCGCAGCTGGTGGGACGCGTCGGCCGCGAACTGCCGCTCGGCCGCCAGGCGACCGGCCATGCGGTCGGCGCTGCGCGCCAGCTCGGCCGCGACCAGGTCGATCTCCTCCACCCCGGACGGCTCCAGCCGGGGGCGCACCTGACCGGAGCCCAGCTGCTCGGCGCTGGCCGCCAGGTACACCAGGGGCGCGGCGAGCCGCCTCGCCTGCCACAGGGCCACGAAGATGCCGGCGCCGAACGCCACGACCGAGGCGCCGACCACGAGCGCCACCGCGCGTGCCGTGCGCCAGAACACGTCCCAGTACGAGATCGAGACCATCACCACGGCGCCGGAGTCCGTGCGCACGATCTGGGGGTAGGCCCGTCCCTCGATCGGCTCGCCGGCGCGCAGCCGGGTGCCGTCGCCGGTGACCACCGACACCGACGCCGGCAGGTTGCCGTCAGAACCCCCCACGTACAGCTCGAGGAGCTCCTCGGTGATGGGACGCTCCCCGGCGTACCGGGACTCCACCTGCCGGGCCAGGCCCGCGGCGCGGTCGTCACGGTTGCGCAGCTCGGCGTCGCGCACCAGCTGGGCGCTGAAGAACGCCAGGGGGATCCCCAGGAGCACCACCGCGACCGTGACGGCCGCGACGGTGGCTTGCAGGACGCGGCGACGCACGGCTGCCTACCCGCTCAGGAGGTTCCGGTCTCGAACCGGAAACCCATGCCGCGGACGGTCGTGATGTACCGGGGGTTGTTCGCGTCGTCCCCGAGCTTGCGCCGCAACCACGACACATGCATGTCCAGGGTCTTGGTGGACCCGGACGGGTCGGAGTCCCACACCTGCCTCATCAGGTTCTCGCGCGGGACCACCGAGCCGGCCTCGCGCACCAGGACCCGCAGCAGCTCGAACTCCTTGGCGGTCAGGTGCAGCTCGCGGTCGCCCTGGAACGCGCGGTGGGCTGCCAGGTCCATCCGCACGTTCTGGGCGTGGACCTCGTCCTCCTCGGTGCCGTCGGTGTGGGTGCGGCGCAGCAGCGCCCGCACCCGGGCGAGCAGCTCGGCCAGCCGGAACGGCTTGGTGACGTAGTCGTCGGCCCCCGCGTCCAGACCCACCACCAGGTCGACCTCGTCGGCGCGTGCCGTCAGGACCAGGACCGGCGTGGTCAGGCCCTGGTTCCGGATCCAGCGCGCCACGTCCAGCCCGTCCATGTCGGGCAGGCCCAGGTCGAGGATGACCATGTCGGCGCCCGAGGCTGAGTCGATGGCGCCTTGACCGGTGCCTTGCACGACGACGTCGTAGCCCTCGCGACCGAGAGCACGGGCCAAGGGCTCGGCAATGGCGGGGTCATCCTCTGCCAAGAGAACCTGGGTCATGCGGACATGCTAGCCACTCGAGACCCCGCCCCCCGGTATGCGGGCCCTTCGACACCCCTACGGCCTCCGGGAGGTTGCTATCTTCTGACCCCGTGACCGGCCCAGCGGCCCCCGCCCCGCACCCGACCACGACCACGACCACGCGGTTTCGGCCCGAGCTGCACGGCGTGCGCGGCTTCGCCCTGGCACTCGTCGTGGTCTTCCACGTGGTCGGCAACGGTCGCGTCTCCGGCGGGATCGACGTGTTCCTCGCCGTCACGGGCTTCCTGTTCACCCAGTCCCTGCTCCGCCGCATGGTCGAGCGGGGGCGCATCGACGCCCGTTCCCACTACCTGAGGCTCGCCCGGCGGCTGCTCCCCCCGCTCGTCACGGTGACCCTGGCCGTGGCGGTCGCAGCGGTCGTGGTGCTGCCCAGCACGCAGTGGCACCAGCTCAGCAGGGAGCTGGTGGCCTCGGTCCTCTACTACGAGAACTGGGAGCTGATCGCCTCCCAGCTGACCTACGACGCCGCAGGGCCCGCGTCGAGCCCGCTGCAGCACATCTGGTCGCTGTCCGTCCAGGGTCAGTTCCACCTGCTGTGGCCGGCGTTGATCGCCCTGACCGTCTGGGGCGCGCGCAGGGCCGGTGTGCCGGCCCGTGCGGCCACCATCGCCGTGGTCGCGACGGTGCTCGCCGGCTCGATGGCGTACGCGGTGCACCTGACGGGCACCAACCAGGAGGTCGCCTACCTGCACACCGGCACCCGCATGTGGGAGCTGGCGCTCGGGGGCCTGGCGGGCCTGCTGCTCGCCGACGTGCGGCTCCCCCGCGGCTGGCGCATCGGGCTGGGATGGGTCGGCCTGGTCATGATCTCGACCGCGGGGTTGGTGTTCGACGGCGCCCGGGACTTCCCCGGGCCTGCCGCGCTGTGGCCCATCGGCGGTCTGATCCTGGTCCTGGCGGCCGGGACCACCGGGGCTCGCTGGTCCGCGGACGCGCTGCTCGCCACCAGGCCGCTGCGGTTCGTCGCAGACATCTCCTACTCCCTCTACCTGTGGCACTGGCCGGTCCTGGTGCTGTTCCTCGCGTACCTGGACCGCGAGCGCGTCGGTGCCCGTGGTGCCGTCGTCGTGCTCACGGTCTCGGTCCTGCTGGCATGGGCGACCAAGGTGCTCGTCGAGGACCGGGTCAACGGCGTGGCTCACCGTCTGCCGGGGCGCGCACCCGTCTCGTCCAGGTGGGTGCTGGTCGGCGCGGGTGCGACCGCCCTGGTCTTCGCCACCTCGGCCGCGGGGCACGAGGTGCGGCAGTCCGTGGCCGTCGCGCAGCTGCAGAGCGGGGCGGTGTCGCAACCGGGTGCGGCGGCGCTGGCCGCGGACCCGGACCTGTCCGGCGCACCCGTGGTCTCGGTCCTGGACTCGCTCGTGCCCTCGCTGGAGGCCATCCGGTCGGACAAGCCGGGCATCTACGAGCACGGGTGCATCCAGGACGTGGCGGACGAGCCGGCGTTCGACGCGGTGCTCGTCTGCGACCCGGACCCGGCCCAGGGCCCTCCGCGGGTGGTGATGACGGGGGGCTCGCACGTGCAGCAGTGGTGGACGGCGATGCACCTGATCGCGGTCAAGCACGGATGGGAGCTGGTGGTCGTGGAGAAGAACGGGTGCCAGCTCGGCGCCGACCGCGACCCCACGTACTCCTCGCAGAGCTGTCGGCGCTGGAACACCGAGGCGTTCGGTGTGATCGTCGACCTCGAGCCGGACGTGGTGTTGACCCTGGGGTCGACGACCCGCAACCGGGTCGAGCGCACGCCGGACTTCTTCGTCGACGTGTGGCGCGACCTGGGTGACCACGGGGTGCCGGTGCTGGCGATCCGGGACACCGTGCGTCTGGTCGAACGGGCTCCTGACTGCATCGCCGAGCACGGACCGGACGCGATCCGGTGCGGGACGGTGCGCGCGGAGGTGCTCGACGAGCACTACCTGGAGGACGTCGACGTCCCCGACAACGTCACCCCCCTGGACATGACTCCCTACCTGTGCACCTCCACGCACTGCCCGGCGATCGTCGGGGGGGTGATCGTGTACCGGGACGCCAGCCACGTGACCTCGACGTACATGCACACGTTGGCGCCCTACCTCGAGCAGGAGCTGCTGACGCAGGCCCCCTGGTTGTTCGAGCGCGACTGAGGTGCGCCGGGCGGGACGGGCGCCACCACTCCCAGGGCGGGGCCTTATGCTGTCGCGGCCCTTGACCAGGAGGTACCGTCCGTGACCGCCACCGACACCCGGCTCGCCGGGCCGACACCCGTCGTGGGGCGCACCACGCCCCCCAAGCACAGCTTCCGTCCGGACATCGAGGGGCTGCGGGCCGTCGCGATCGGGCTGGTCCTGCTCTACCACGCCGGGGTGCCGGGTGTGGACGGCGGGTTCGTCGGGGTCGACGTGTTCTTCGTGATCTCCGGCTTCCTCATCACCGGGTTGCTGGTGCGCGAGGTCGAGCGGACCGGACGCGTCCGCCTGGGTCAGTTCTACGCGCGGCGGGCCAAGCGTCTGCTGCCCGCGTCGGTCCTGGTGCTGGTCGCCACCGCGATCGGGACCCTGGTGGTGTTCCCGGTGACGCAGTGGCGCGAGATGGGCGGGGACGTCGCCGCCGCCGCGCTCTACCTCGTGAACTGGCGGTTCGCCGACCGCGCCGTCGACTACCTCGCCGAGGGGGTCGCGGTCTCACCGGTGCAGCACTTCTGGTCGCTGGCGGTCGAGGAGCAGTTCTACATCGTGTGGCCGCTCCTGCTGGTCCTGGTGACCCTGGCACTGCGCCGGTGGTCACGGCTGCGGGTGCGTCCGCTGATGACCGTGGGCCTGGTGCTGGTGGCCGTGCCGTCGTTCGCCTGGTCGGTGCACCTGACGGCGACCGACCCGAGTGCCGCGTTCTTCGTGACGACCACGCGGTTGTGGGAGCTCGCGGTCGGGGCGCTCGTCGCGATCGGGGCGACGGTGTGGCACCGGGTACCCGGCCGTGCGGCCTCCGCGCTGGGGTGGCTGGGCCTGGCGGCGATCCTCGGGTCGGCGGTCGGGTTCGGTGCGCAGTCGGCGTGGCCCGGGCACGCCGCGCTGGTCCCGACCCTGGGGACGGCGGCGGTCATCATCGCCGGCGCGTCGGGCGTGCAGGGCGCCGGGAGGCTCCTGGCGGTGCGCCCGATGGTGCGTCTCGGTGCGTTGTCGTACTCGTTGTACCTGTGGCACTGGCCCATGCTCGTGCTGGTCGAGGCGTGGCGTGGCGGGTTGGGTACCCGTGGCGCGCTGGTCGTGGTGGCCGCGTCGTTCGTACCCGCGGCGCTGAGCCTGCGGTTCGTGGAGAACCCGATCAGGTTCTCCACGACGTTCGAGAGGTCCACCCGGCTGACGCTGTCGGCAGGGGCGAACCTGACCTTGGTCGGGGTCCTCGCAGGTGTCGCCCTCGTCCTGGCCGTGCCCTCGTCCTCCCCCACCGCCGCACGGGACACCCTGGGTGCGCGGGCCGTGGCCGGCGCGGACCCTGAGGCGCTGTGGCGCACGGACCGGTCCGACGTCGTCGTCCCCGACCCCACCGAGGCCACCGAGGACCTGCCACGGACCTACCTCGACGACTGCCAGGCGGGTCTGGAGGCGGTCGAGGTGGCCACCTGCCGGTACGGGGTCCCGGGCGCCGACGTCACGGTCGCCCTGGTCGGGGACTCCAAGGCGCTCCAGTGGCAGCCCGCCCTCGACCGGGTCGCGAGGGACCACGGGTGGCAGCTGGTCACGTACACGAAGTCCGACTGCACCCTGACAGCCCCGTACGGGTCGCAGGAGGACCTGGCGGAGGCCTCGTGCACGGAGTGGA
Source organism: Cellulomonas bogoriensis 69B4 = DSM 16987 (assembly GCF_000767165.1). Classification (GTDB taxonomy): domain Bacteria; phylum Actinomycetota; class Actinomycetes; order Actinomycetales; family Cellulomonadaceae; genus Actinotalea; species Actinotalea bogoriensis. The sequence goes on along the minus strand of NZ_AXCZ01000054.1, from coordinate 4,688 downwards.
ACGACCGTGTGGTCGAGGACCTGGTGCGCGCGGGGCCGGACGTGGTGCTGGTCTCCGGTCGGGCCCGGTACCCGGGCGGCGCCGAGGACCCCGTCGAGGCCCTGGCCGGCCTGTGGGCGCAACGGTGGCAGGAGCTGATCGACTCGGGCATCGAGGTCGTGGCCCTCGCGGACAACGCCCATCCGGGTTTCGAGGTGTACGAGTGCGTGGCGCAGCACCCCGACGAGCTGTCGGCGTGCTCGTTCGACAGGGCGTCCCAGCAGCACCGGTCCGGTGGGCCCGCGCAGCGTCGCGCCGCCGAGCTCACCGACTCCCCGTTGGTCGACATGAACGACCTCGTGTGCCCGGGCTCACGCTGCCCCGCGGTCATCGGTGACGTCCTGGTGTACCGCCAGGGTTCGCACCTGACCCGGACGTTCGTGGAGTCCGCCGACGGTGCCCTCGCCGCCCGCCTCGTCCCGGTCGTCCACGCCGCGACCGGCCGGGGCGCGGCCACCCCCTGATCCCGCACGGCCGGGTCCACCCGTGGGTGGACCCGGCCGTCGCCCCGCGGGACGACGCCGCGGTCGTGCCGTCCCACCTAGTCTGAACTGGTGAGATGGTGGGAGCGCGTGAGCGCCTGGGATGACGACCACCGCTTCGCGGTGGACACCGTGGGCGCAGCGTTCCTGGCGTTGTGGATGGTGCCGCTGGCGCAGGGCGGCATGGGGTACTCGAGCACCGAGGCCCAGATCGCGACCACCGCGATGGTCGTGCCGCTCGCGTGGCGGCGCACCCGCCCCACGCTCTCGGCGGTGCTCGTGCTGAGTGCCGCGCTCCTGCACTTCCTGCTGATGGACGACCTGGTGGTCCCCGGTGACCTGCTGGTGCTGGTGTCGCTGTACTCGGTCACGGTCCACGGCCCGGTGTGGGCGTACCGGACGGCGATCGTCGGGGTGATCACCGGCAGCGGCATGTACGGGGCCTCGTTCCTGCGCTCCGCGGGCTGGGGCTCGTGGGAGTCCGCCGTCGGGACGGCGTTCCTGCTGAGCCTGGTCTCCCTCACGGTTTTCGCGTTCGGGCTGGTCCGACGGGCCCGGCGCGAACGCATCGAGACCCTCGTGGACCGCGCCCAGCGCCTCGAGGTCGAGAGGGACCAGCAGGCGCGGATCGCGACCGCCGCGGAGCGGGCACGGATCGCACGCGAGATGCATGACATCGTCGCGCACTCGCTGTCGGTGATCATCGCGCAGGCGGACGGGGGCCGGTACGCGGCCGCGCAGGACCCGGCCGCGGCGACCCGGTCGCTCACGACGATCTCCGAGACCGGGCGCGCCGCCCTGGCCGACATGCGCCGCCTCCTGGGGGTGCTGCGCCCGGCCACGGAGCCCGACCCGCAGCAGCCGGAGACCCCGCAGGGTCGTGACGGCGGTCCTGCGGAGCTCGCACCCCAGCCAGTCACCAGGGACATCGACCAGCTGGTGGAGCAGGTGCGCTCCAGCGGCGTGCGCATCTCCCTGGTCAGGATGGGGACGCCGCGGGCCCTGCCGCCGGGGACCGAGCTCACCGTGTTCCGCATCTGCCAGGAGTCGCTGACCAACATCCTCAAGCACGCCGGGCCGTCCCCGTCCGCCACGGTGCTGCTGCAGTGGGAGCGCGCGGCACTGGTGCTGCAGGTCAGCGACGACGGGCGCGGGGCAGCTGCCGGGACGGACGGGGCCGGGCAGGGCGTGCTCGGCATGCGGGAGCGCGCCGCGATGCTCGGGGGCTCCCTGACCGCCGGGCCACGCCCCGGCGGCGGGTACCGGGTGCGCGCAGAGATCCCCATCCCGGCACTCGACCAGCAGGGGACCGAGGCGGCGGGCGACGTCCCGAGGCCCTAGGTCGGCGTAGGTTGCGTGTCGAGGACGACGGCGAGGAGGACGTGGTGGGTGTACGGGTGGCGCTGGTGGACGACCAGCAGCTGGTGCGGGCAGGGTTCCGCATGGTGATCGACTCCCAGCCCGACCTGGAGGTCGTGGTCGAGGCGGGTGACGGCGTGGAAGCCCTGCGACTGCTGAGGTCCACCACCGTGGACGTGGTCCTCATGGACGTGCGGATGCCCCGCATGGACGGGTTGGCGGCCACCGCCCAGCTCACCGCGCCGGACCACGCGGGCGCGAGCACCCCGCGGGTCATCGTGCTCACCACGTTCGACCTGGACGAGTACGTGCTTGCCGCGATCAAGGCCGGGGCGAGCGGGTTCCTGCTGAAGGACGCCCCGCCGGAGGAGATGCTCGCCGCGATCCGTACCGTCCAGGCCGGCGACGCCGTCATCGCGCCGTCGTCCACCCGACGTCTGCTGGAGCACCTGGTCACCGCGTTGCCCGACGACCAGGCCCCGGCGCCCTCCCACCCCGGGCTGGCCGAGCTGACGGACCGCGAGCGCGAGGTCCTGGTGCTCATGGCACGAGGGAGGTCCAACACCGAGATCGCCGGCGACCTGTTCGTGGCCGAGGCGACGGTCAAGACCCACGTCGGGCGTGTGCTGAGCAAGCTGGGTGCCCGGGACCGGGTGCAGGCCGTGGTGACCGCCTACGAGTGCGGCCTGGTACGACCCGGGACCTGACCCAGGGGTGCACGGCGAGGCGCGGCCCGTCCCCCCAGGGGATGACGGGTGACCGCCCGGGACCATGCCGGGGCCCGACGCCCCCGGGTGGTGAGGCTCCGTAGCGTCTGGGTCAACGATCCAGAGAAGGAGCACCAGTGGACACCAGCACGATCACCGGCACGCAGAAGGGCTCGACGGCGGTCCGGGCCCGCGCCCTGACCAAGGTCTACGGCACCGGGGAGGCCGCGGTGCGCGCCCTCGCCGGGGTGGACGTGGACTTCGTGGCCGGGGAGTTCACCGCGATCATGGGTCCGTCGGGCTCCGGGAAGTCGACCCTCATGCACCTGCTCGCAGGCCTGGACACGGCCACGTCGGGGCAGGCGTTCATCGGGTCGACGGACGTGACGGCGCTGGGCGACGACGACCTGACCGCGCTGCGGCGGGACCGGGTGGGGTTCGTGTTCCAGTCGTTCAACCTGCTGCCCATGTTCACCGCGGAGCAGAACATCACCCTGCCCCTGGAGCTGGCCGGCACACGGGTGGACCAGGAGTGGGTGGAGACGCTGGTGACGACTCTGGGCCTGAGCGAGCGCCTGACGCACCGGCCCAGCGAGCTGTCCGGTGGGCAGCAGCAGCGGGTCGCGATCGCCCGGGCCCTGGTGGCCAAGCCCGAGGTGGTGTTCGCCGACGAGCCGACCGGCAACCTCGACTCACGTGCGGGTGCCCAGGTGCTGAGCTTCCTGCGGCGGTCGGTCCGTGAGCTGGGACGCACCATCGTCATGGTCACCCACGACCCCTCGGCCGCCGCGTACGCCGACCGGGTGGTGCTGCTCGCCGACGGCCGGATCGCCGGTGACATCAGCGACCCCACCCCCGAGTCGGTCCTCGCCGGGCTGGACGCCCTGCGGTCCCTCGACGACGAGCCGGCGGTGCGCTGATGCTGCGCCTGACACTGGCCCAGATGCGGCGCAGCGTGGGGCGGTTGACCTCGGCCGCGATCGCGATCGTCATCGGGACCGCGTTCGTGGCCGCGACGCTCGTCGCGGGAACGGTCATGACCAGCACGACCTACGAGGCGGCCACACGGTCCCTGGGTGACGCCGACCTGGTCATCACCGGGGAGCGGCTGGACGAGACGACCGCGACGGTCACCCGTGCGGTGCCGGGTGTGGAGGCGGTCCACGCCCAGGTCCAGCACTGGCTCCAGGTCCAGGGCCCGGCCGGGCGGCTCTACGCCACGCTCCGCTCGCCCGCAGACCACCCCCGCCTCGAGGCCGAGGTCCTCGTGGAGGGCGCGATGCCGGCCCGGGACGGTGAGGTGGCGCTCCCTCAGCGACTGGCCCAGACCCTCGGCCTGGAGCTCGGGGGGCAGGTGACGCTCATCCAGGAGCGGCTGCCCCGGGACGACGAGGAAGCCCTGGAGCCGGTCAGGGACGAACGCTCCCTGGTGATCACGGGCCTGCTCGACGCCGACGCGTCGAGCCTGATCGGCGAGGGTGGGACCCTGCTGGTCACGGAGCCGGAGCTCGAGAGGTGGATCCTGGACCAGGACGAGGACGCCCTGGTCCGGGCCGGCAGGGTCCTGGTGGCCCTGACCGACGGGACCAGTCGCACGTCGGCACGTGAGAGCGTCCAGGCTGCCGTCGGCGCCGGGTACACCGTCCGCACCGCCGACGACGTGGCCGACGAGATGACCGCCTCGCTGATGGGGGGCACCCACGTCCTGACCGCCGTCGTCCTGGCGTTCGCCGGGGTCGCGCTGCTGGTCGCAGGGCTGGTGATCACCAACACGTTCCAGGTGCTGGTCGCCCAGCGCACCCGCACCCTGGCGCTGCTCCGGTGCGTGGGTGCCTCACGCGGTCAGCTACGACGGTCGGTCGTCCTGGAGGCCGCGATCCTGGGGCTGACGGCCTCGGCCGCCGGGCTGGTCCTCGGCGTCGGCGTCGTGCAGGCCGCGCTGACGGTGCTCGGCCGGACGTTCGACTCGGTGCCGCTGCCCTCGACCGTGACGGTGACCGTGGGCGTGGTGGTGGTCCCCCTGGTCGTCGGCACCCTGGTGACCTTGTTGGCGGCCTGGACGCCGGCGCGCGCGGCGACCCGCGTCGCCCCGCTCGCGGCG
>NZ_AXCZ01000052.1 GCF_000767165.1 Cellulomonas bogoriensis 69B4 = DSM 16987 | reverse complement strand
GCCGCGGCCTTCGCGCGGTTCAGCGCCGCCCGTGCGACCTCCGACGCCGGCGTCAGCCCCAGCTGCTCGGCGATCGGCCGGGTCGGGTCCACCGGCCGCGGCGCCTCCTGCTCACCCGGCACGGGACACCGTGCCGTCCAGGACGTCGACCCGCGCACCCTTGAGCTCGGAAGGGACGTCCTCCCCGACCGCAGCGGTCACCAGGACCTGCTCGGCCCGGCCGACGAGCTCGGCCAGCCGGCCACGACGACGCTGGTCCAGCTCGGCGAACACGTCGTCCAGGACGAGCACCGGCTCGGTCCCCTCACCCCACCCGGCGACGGCGTCGTCCTCGGTGCCGTGCGTGAGGAGCTCGAACGACGCGAGCCGCAGAGCCAACGCGAAGGACCACGACTCCCCGTGGCTCGCGTACCCCTTGGCGGGAAGACCACCCAGGTGCAGCAAGAGGTCGTCACGGTGCGGGCCGACGAGGTTCACGCCCCGGTCGATCTCCTGACCGCGCACCCGGGCCAGCGCCTCGAGGATCGCGGCCTCCAACGCGTCGGTGGTGGCACCCACGTGCGGGACCTGCGGCTCGGCGTCCACCGGTACCTGACCCGAGGGGGCCACCAGCGACGAGCGGTACCCCGTCACCGCCGCCCCCTGGCCGCCGCTGACCTGCTCGTACGCGCGTGCCACGTGCGGGCGCAGGTGCTCGACCAGCCGCACCCGGGCCGCGAGCACCTGGGCACCGACCTGCGCGAGCTTCGCATCCCACACGTCCAGGGTCCGCAGGTCCGGCGGAGCGCCCCTGCCACGACGCGCGCCACCCGCCGACTTCAACAACGCCCCGCGCTGGCGCAGCACCCGGTCGTAGTCGGTCAGCACCCCCGCCAACCGGGGCGAGACCTGCACCGCGAGGTCGTCCAGGAACCTGCGGCGACCGTCCGGGTCGCCCTTGACCAGCGCCAGGTCCTCCGGCGCGAACAGCACCGTCCGCACGATCCCCAGCACGTCCCGCGGCCGGCGCACCGGCGACCGGTTCACCTGTGCCCGGTTGGCGCGCCCCGGGTTCAGCTCCAGCTCCACCAACGTGGACCGGTCGCCGCGTGCCACACGCAACCGCACCACCGCGCGGGGCGCCCCCGCCCTGACCAGGGCCGCGTCGGAGGCCACGCGGTGGCTGCCGAGCGTCGCGACGTAGCCCACGGCCTCGACGAGATTCGTCTTGCCCTGCCCGTTGGGTCCCACGAAGGCGGTCACGCCGGGTCCCAGGGTGAGGTCGACCTGCTCGTAGGAGCGGTAGTCGGTCAACGACAGGTGGCTCACGTGCACGTGCGGCTCACCCTGGAGGTACGGGACGGGTGGCGTGCCCACCGAACTGCTGACGCAACGCAGCCACGGCCTTCATCGCCGGGGAGGCGCCCTGGCGCGAGGCGAACCGCGCGAACAGCGCCGCAGAGATCACCGGGAGCGGGACGGCACGGTCGATCGCCTCGTCCACCGTCCACCTCCCTTCGCCGGAGTCCTCCACGAAGTCGTCGATCGTCCCCAGCTCGGGGTCCTCCTCCAGCGCCGCGACCAGGAGGTCCAGCAACCACGAGCGGACCACGGTCCCACGGCTCCACGCCTTCATCGTCCCGGTCACGTCCGTGACCAGGTCCTGGGCGGTGAGCAGCTCGAACCCCTCGGCATAGGCCTGCATCAGCCCGTACTCGATGCCGTTGTGGACCATCTTCGCGTAGTGCCCCGCACCCACGCCGCCCGCATGCACGAAGCCCTCGTCCCGAGGTCCGTCCGGCCTGAGGGCGTCGAACACCGGCATGAGCAGCGCGACGTGCTCCTCGGACCCGCCGGCCATGAGGCCGTACCCGTTCTCCCGTCCCCAGACGCCACCGGAGACCCCCACGTCGACGTACCCGATCCCGCGCCGTGCGAGCGCCTCGGCGTGCACACGGTCGTCCCCGTAGTGGGAGTTCCCACCCTCGACCACCACGTCACCGCTGCTCAGGAGTCCGGCGAGCTCGTCGACGACGGCCCGGGTCGGCTCCCCGGACGGCACCATCACCCACACCACCCGGGGCCCTGGACCCAGCGCCCGGACCAGCTCAGGCAGGGTCGCGACGTCCGCGACGGACGGGTCACGGTCCATCCCGGTGACGTCGATGCCGCGGCCACGCAGACGTGCGCGCATGTTGGCGCCCATACGTCCCAGTCCCACCAGGCCGATGTGCACGGGTGCCTCCTCGGGTCGCGTTCCCCCAGTCTCAGCCGGGTCCGGTCAGGACGCGAACCGGATCGGCACCAGCAGGTACCGGTACCGGGTGTCGTCCTCGCCCTCGAGCGAGCCCTGGCCGGTGAACTCCACCGGCTTGCTCGGGTGGGTGAACGAGAGCCGGACGAAGTCCGTCGACAACGCACCCAGACCGTCCAGGAGGAACTGCGGGTTGAACGCCACGGTGATGTCCTCGCCGGTCAGAGCCGCCTCCAGGGCCTCGGACGCCTGCGCGTCGTCGCCCTGACCGGCGTCCAGCACCACCTGTCCCTCGCTGAACGCGAGACGGATGGGGGTGTTGCGCTCGGCGACCAGGGAGACACGTCGTGCCGCCTCGGTCAGAGCCTGACGGGGCACGACCGCGTGGATCGGGGTCTCGTCGGGGAACAGGCGACGCACCGCGGGGTAGTCGCCGTCGACGAGGAGCGAGGTGGTGTGTCGTCCGCCGGCCTCGAACCCGATGAGGTCCACCCCGGCCCCGGTCGACAGCGCGACGGTGACCTGGTCCGACCCACCGAGGGACTTGGCGGCGTCCGACAGGGTGCGGGCACGCACCAGCGCGACGGCCTCCATCCCCGGAGTCGCCGGGTGCCAGCTGACCTCGCGCAGTGCCAGGCGGTAGCGGTCGGTGGCGAGCATGGTGATCTTCTCGCCCTCGATCTCCATACGCACACCGGTCAGCAGCGGGAGGGTGTCGTCCCGGCTGGCCGCGACGGTCACCTGGGCCACGGCCTCGGTGAGCTCACCGCCCGGGATCGTTCCCACGACGTCCGGCATCGCGGGCAGCGCCGGGTACTCGTCCACGGGCATGGTGAGGAGCGTGAACCGGCTCGCCCCGCAGGTGACGGTGACCTTGGAGCCCTCGAGCACCACGTCCACGGGACGAGCGGGAAGCGCCCGGGAGATCTCGGCGAGCAGGCGGCCGGAGACCAGGACGCTGCCAGCCTCGACCACGTCGGCGGCGATCTGGGAGCGGGCCGAGACCTCGTAGTCGAAGCTCGACAGCTGCACGACACCGGTGGAGTCCGCCTCGAGCCGGACACCGGCGAGGACCGGGACCGGTGGTCTGGTGGGCAGGGAGCGCGCCGTCCATGTGACCGCCTCGGCGAGGACGTCGCGTTCGACCCTGAACCTCATCTGCGATCCCTTCGGCAAACGTGCGAGGACCGGCACCGTGCGGGCTCACCGAGGTCTGGTGGTCACCGGGCAGGCGCGGTCGTCCTGATCTGGTGAGCACAGTACGCGAGTGCACCGGTGCACGGCAGCACCGGGCCCGGGTCGCCGCCGGTCGCGGCTTCCTCGTCGTGCGCCAACCTTCGAAGGCGCTGTGGATCCCCTTGGAGAACTAGGTTCGTCGTTGTCATCGGTGTTGTGGAGAGTGTGGAAAGCCCGTCCGGTCCCAGGTCACGTCCTCGCCGGTGGTGTGGACCGGGTGGGGACGGCCCTGTCGACAACCCGGCGGGGCGGTGGATCGTCATCAGGAGTCCACCGGCCGTCCACCGAATGGTGGGTTCTCGTCCACACCGGGACCGGGGTCTGTCCACTGCCATCCACAGGTATGTCCACAGGTGTGAACATCGCCGTCGAGGGGAGTCACCCGCGGTGTTGCTGCTTGATCCTGTTGGTGAGCTCGGTGACCTGGTTGTAGATGGACCGCCGCTCGGCCATCAGCTCGCGGATCTTCCGGTTCGCGTGCATGACGGTCGTGTGGTCCCGGCCCCCGAACTGCTGCCCGATCTTCGGCAGGCTCATGTCCGTCAGCTCCCGGCACAGGTACATGGCGATCTGGCGTCCGGTGACCAGCACCCGTGACCGGGACGAGCCGCACAGGTCGTCGATGGACAACCCGAAGTAGTTCGCGGTCTGGGCGATGATCGCCGCAGCGGTGATCTCGGCGGTGTCCTCGTCGGTGATGAGGTCCTTGAGCACGATCTCGGCCAGGGCCAGGTCGACCTGCTGGCGGTTGAGGTTCGCGAACGCGGTCACCCGGATCAGCGCACCCTCGAGCTCACGGATGTTCGTCGAGATCTTCGAGGCGATGTACTCCAGGACGTCGTCGGGCGCCTGGAGGTTCTCGTTGCCGGCCTTCTTGCGCAGGATCGCGATCCGGGTCTCGAGGTCCGGTGGCTGGACGTCGGTGATGAGGCCCCACTCGAAGCGGGACCGCATGCGGTCCTCGAACCCGTTGAGCTGCTTGGGCGGGAGGTCAGAGGTGATGACCACCTGCTTGTTGGCGTTGTGGAGCGTGTTGAAGGTGTGGAAGAACTCCTCCATCGTCTGCTCCTTGCCCTGAAGGAACTGGATGTCGTCGATGAGGAGCAGGTCCACGTCCCGGTAGCGGCGCTGGAACGCACCTGCTCGGCCCTCGCTGATGGAGTTGATGAAGTCGTTGGTGAACTCCTCGGAGTTCACATACCTGACCCGCACGCCCGGGTACAGCGAGAACGCGTAGTGGCCGATCGCGTGCAGCAGGTGGGTCTTGCCCAGTCCGGAGTCGCCGTAGATGAACAGCGGGTTGTAGGCCTTGGCCGGCGCCTCGGCCACCGCGACCGCAGCGGCGTGCGCGAACCGGTTGGACGAGCCGATGACGAACGTCTCGAACAGGTACTTCGGGTTCAGACGCGCCGGCTCCACGTTCTGCTTCTGCGCCCGCCCGCCCCCGGTGTCGAACGAGAAGGGCCGGGTGGGGCGAGGTACGTACTGCTCGTCGTCGTCCTCCAGCTGCTCGGACGGCACGGGTCGATGCTCCGGGCCCTGGACGGTGTGGCCCTCGGCGCGGCCCGCGGTCTGCGCCGAGGGCGCGCGTCCGTCGACGTCCAGCGCGGGATCGACCGTCACCGCGAACCGCACCTGCTGGTCCAGCACCGCGCTCAGCGCACGGGTGAGCTCGGTGCGCACGCGTGACTCGAGGTAGTCCTTGGTGAACTCGTTGCCCACGGCCAGCAGGACGGTGTCGTCCAGCAGGCCCATGGGGCGTACCAGCCGGATGAACGCCAGCTGCTGGGCGCTCGTGGCCGGGTCGCCCTCGATCCGGCTGATCGCCTGGTCCCACACCTCGGCGATCGGGAGGTCCTGTGCTGGCACCTGCATGCTCCTGACGCTTGCGTTCGACGGCCGGGGATCCGTGCCGAAGACTCGCATGGTGAGCCACGATCCACACCTTTGTCCACAAGCTGTGTGCTCAGGCGGACCAGGCATGACACCGCTGATCTTGTGCGGTGGGCGTGCTCGACGGAGCGGGGAGGTCACTCCCCGTCGTCCACAGGTTGGGGACAAGTCAGGGGATGACCGGGCTCGTAGGGGCCGGGAAGCGTCCGGCAAGGGGCACGGAGGGTTCCAGCGGTCAGGGTTTGACCGGCTCGACCAGGCCACGTATCGTTGCCAAGCCGTTCTGAACGGCTCCGATTCGTGTGCCCGCACGCGAGACGGCTTGGCTCCCCACCAGTGATGCGCCGGTCGGTGGAGCCCAGTACGCCCGAGTGTCCGTCGAGCCGACGGTGACCTGAACCGACGTAGTGGAGTCTGACGTGTCGAAGCGCACTTTCCAGCCGAACAACCGGCGCCGGGCCAAGACCCATGGGTTCCGTCTGCGCATGCGCACCCGAGCCGGCCGGGCGATCCTCGCGGCACGGCGCCGTAAGGGCCGTACCGAGCTGTCCGCCTGACCCGAGGTGCTGCCCGCCCACCTGAGGATGCGCCATGGACAGGAGTTCAGGGCCACCATCAGGCAGGGCTCCCGTGCCGGCCGTGACACCCTGGTGGTGCACTGCCGTGCGGGTACCGGCCGTACCGGCAGCCACGTCGGGCTCGTCGTCGCCCGCTCCGTCGGGAACGCCGTGGTCCGTAACCGGGTGAAGCGGAGGTTGCGCGCAGTGGTGCTCGCCGACATCGACGCGCTGCCCACGGGCAGCGACGTCGTCGTGCGTGCGCTCCCACGGGCGGGCACGAGTGCCTACGAGCAGATCGCCGCGGACTACCAGGGCGCGCTCCGGGCGGCCGTCGCGCGCTCGTCCTCGCGGGCGGCCCGGTCATGACCGCACCCGCCGCCGCCGTGACGACGCGGCCCGCGCAGCGCCACCGCCGGGGATGGCGCACCGTTCCGCGCCTCCTGCTGCTGCTGCCGCTCCGGTTCTACCAGGTGTTCGTGTCACCGCTGACAGGGCCCACCTGCCGGTACTACCCGAGCTGTTCCCAGTACGCCGTCATCGCGGTGCAGCGCCATGGCGCCGCCCGCGGGGCGTGGCTCGCCGTGCGGCGGCTGGGACGATGCCACCCCTGGACGGCCGGCGGCGTCGACGACGTCCCCCCAGCCCGCGGGTCCGACCTGCACGACCTGCCCGACGGGTACGACGCACCATCCACGAGGAGCCCCGAGCGATGAGCTGGATCGACACAGTCCTGATGCCGCTGAAGGTGGTGGTGGCCTGGATCATGGTCCGGTTCCACGACCTGTTCGTGGTGCTGGGGATCCCGGGGGAGACCGGCCTCGCGTGGGCGTTGTCCATCGTCGGTCTGGTCATCGTGATGCGGATCGTCCTGATCCCGCTCTTCGTCAAGCAGATCAAGGCCTCCCGTGGGATGCAGCTGATCGCACCGGACCTGCAGAAGATCCAGAAGAAGTACAAGGGCAAGTCCGACCCGGCCTCGCGTGAGGCGATGAGCCGGGAGACCATGGAGCTGTACCGCAAGCACGGGACCAACCCGTTCGCGTCCTGCCTGCCGATCCTCGCGCAGTCCCCGATCTTCTTCGCGCTGTTCCGCGTGCTCTACAACATGCCGCGGCTCGCGATGGACCCCGACGAGGAGAACGCCTACCCGCGGGACCAGATCGGACCGCTGACGCGTGACCTCGCGGACGAGTTCACCGAGGCCACGCTGTTCGGCGCGCGCCTGTCGGACTGGTTCCTGGCGTCGGACGAGATGAGCGTCAAGATCGTCGCGGCCGTCCTCATCGTCGCGATGTCCGCCACGACGTTCTTCACCCAGAAGCAGCTGACGCAGAAGAACATGCCGGCCACGGCCCTGCAGGGCCCGATGGCCCAGCAGCAGAAGCTCCTGCTCTACCTGCTGCCGTTCATCTTCCTGGTCACGGGCGTGAACTTCCCGATCGGTGTGCTGATCTACTGGACGACGACGAACCTGTGGTCGATGGGGCAGCAGTTCTACGTGATCCGCCGCAACCCGACCCCGGGCTCGGAAGCCGAGCGTGCGCTCAAGGAGCGACGCGCCAGGAAGGCAGCGGCCAAGGGCATCGTGCTCGAGGAGGACAAGCCAGCCCCGGCGCCCGAGAAGCCGCGTGGCCAGCGACAGCAGCCCAAGCGCAAGGACCGCGCCAAGGGGGCGACGCCCGCGGGTTCGCCCACCGACGAGACCGGACCTGCACCGGCGGGCGACCCGGACGCCGGCGGTGGCACGGACCGCGCGGCCGGGGGCGACAAGCCGTCCGGCGGCGGCGCGCAGCAGGGAGGCTCGGGTGGACCCAAGCCGACTGCGGGGGCGAAGAAGAAGCGCAAGGGCAAGGGTTCGTCCGGCCCCACGAGATGACGGCGGCCAGTCCGTCCGGTCCGAAGGAGACAACCATGAGTGACACGACGGCCTCTGCCGACGCCAACGACAGCGACCTCACCCGCCGCCTGGAGGAGGAGGGGGAGATCGCAGCGGACTACCTCGAGGAGCTGCTCGACATCGCCGACCTGGATGGCGACATCGACATCGATGTCGACCACGGGCGGGCCGCGGTCGAGATCGTCTCGGAGGACGGCTCGGACACGGCGCTGCGCCGGCTGGTGGGCACCGACGGTGAGGTCCTGGATGCGGTGCAGGAGCTGACGCGCCTGGCCGTCCAGGCGAAGACGGGCGACCGGAGCCGGCTGATGCTCGACATCGCCGGGTTCCGGGCCAGGCGCCGTGCGGAGCTCACGGCGCGGGCCGAGGTCGTCATCGCCGAGGTGAAGGAGACCGGCGCGCCGGTGGCGATGGAGCCGATGAACCCGTTCGAACGCAAGGTCGTCCATGACGCGGTGGCGGCGGCGGGCCTCGTCTCGGACAGCGACGGCGTGGAGCCCGACCGGCACGTGGTGGTCCGTCCCGCGGGGGAGTAGGTCTCATCCGTCCCTGGGACGGTCGCGGTTCGCGGGGCGCGTGTCCACGGGGCACGCGCCCCGCAGCGTTTCACGTGGAACCATGCCCGGGCGGCCGTGTACCGGGAGTGCCGACCAGCAGGGCACGACGACCACGTCGAGCCTCTACCAGGTGGAGAGTCAGATGCAGGGAGAAGAGCTGCTGTGAGTGATCCGCATCAGGCGCCGGGCATCGGTCCGGCCGTCGGACTCGATGCGCTGCGCGCGTACTTCGGGGACGCCTTCGAGCAGGTGCGCGGATTCCACGACCTCCTGGCAGACGCTGGGGTGCAGCGCGGCCTGCTCGGTCCACGTGAGGTCGGTCGGCTCTGGGACCGCCACCTGCTGAACTCCGCGTCGGTGGTCCAGTTCCTCCCTGAGGACGGCCCTGTGGTCGACGTCGGCAGTGGCGCAGGCCTGCCGGGCATCGTGATCGCTGCGATGAGGCCCCGCACCGAGGTGGTCCTGATCGAGACCATGCTTCGTCGCACCACCTGGCTGGAAGAGGTGGTGAGCGAGCTCGGCCTGCCCAACGTCCGGGTGGTCCGCGGGCGCGCGGAGGAGATGCATGGCCAGGTCGAGGCAGCCGCGGTGACCGCTCGTGCCGTCGCTCCTCTCGACCGCCTGGCACAGTGGTCGGTGCCTCTCTTGCGACAGGGAGGAGCGCTCCTGGCCCTCAAGGGCCAGAGGGCGGCCCAGGAGGTGGAGGACGCCGCGTCGGTGCTCACCGCCCTGGGGGTCGGTGAGGAGCGGGAGGTCCTGGTGGCTCCGACGATCGACGGCGTGGAAGCGACAACCGTGGTCCGGATGGTCCGCGCGCACGTGAGGACGACGGTGCAGGGCACCGCGGACGCGCGGAAGGGCCGTCGTCGACGCGCTCGTTGAGCACCGCGGCAACGGTGGCAACACCGTCCGGCGGCGGGGCGGTGACGGTGGGGCCTGTGCGGCTGGCAGGATAAGGACACACGATGACAGGAGACGTGGTGGATCATCAGCACGCCTTCCCCCCAGACGGTGTTTCACGTGAAACGGCCGGGTGGACGGAAGAGGAACGCAGGGCAGCGCTCATCGAGAGCCTGCCCGCAGTGGACGAGTCGACCCCACTGGCTGCCCAGCTCGCCGCTGACGCACGTCGGCGGATCGACCTCGCCGGCCGGAGGTTCCCGCGTCCGGACCGCACGCGCGTGTTCACGATCGCCAACCAGAAGGGCGGGGTGGGCAAGACCACGACCGCCGTGAACCTCGCTGCGGCCCTCGCGCAGTCCGGCCTGCACGTGCTGGTCATCGACAACGACCCCCAGGGCAACGCCTCGACTGCGCTGGCGATCGAGCACCGCGCCGGTACCCCCTCCGTCTACGAGGTGCTCGTCGAGGGGGAGGACCTCGCTGAGGTCATCCAGGACGTGCCGGAGATCCCACGCCTGCAGTGTGCGCCGGCCACGATCGACCTCTCCGGTGCAGAGATCGAGCTCGTGTCGCTCGTCGCCCGTGAGAACCGGCTCCGCAACGCGATCGACGCGTACCTGGAGCATCGCGACCGCGTGGGGCTGCCGCGGCTGGACTACGTGTTCATCGACTGCCCACCGAGCCTCGGCCTGCTCACGGTGAACGCGTTCGTCGCCGCCCGGGAGGTCCTGATCCCGATCCAGTGCGAGTACTACGCGCTGGAAGGCCTGAGCCAGCTGCTCAAGAACGTCCAGCTGATCCGGAACCACCTGAACCCCCGGCTGCACGTGTCGACGATCATCTTGACGATGTATGACGCCCGGACGAACCTGGCGCAGCAGGTCGCGTCCGAGGTACGCCAGCACTTCCCCGACCAGACGTTGGCCACCACCGTGCCACGGTCGGTGCGGATCTCGGAGGCGCCCAGCTACGGCCAGACGGTGATGACCTACGACCCGGGTTCGACAGGTGCGCTGTCCTACCTCGCCGCAGCACGGGAGATCGCCGACCGAGGCGCGCCTGACGCCGGCTGGAGCGCCCGGACGGCAGGATCGGGCCGCGGTGCGCAGGAGCAGCCGGCCACAGCGGAAGGCATGTGATGGCAGAGAAGCGACGTGGGCTCGGTCGGGGGCTGGGTGCACTGATCCCGAACCTCCCGACGGGCGATGACCGTCCTGTCGATGTGTTCTTCCCCGGGGCTCAGCGTGAGCCGGGTGCGCACGGGGCAGTCGGACCGGCGGCCGTGCCCCTTGAGGAGGACGGCACGTCCGGGTCCGGTGTTCGCCCGGAGGTGGAGGCGGTAGTGCCGGCGGACGACGCGTCTGACCGGTCGGGGTCCGAGATGCCATCGCAGCACCCAGGTGCGCCGTTCGACGTCACGGGACCTCCGAGCGAGCCGGGGGTACAGACGGTGGGGGAGGGGAGTGGCACCGCCACCGAGCCCCCGGATGATGGCCCCCCTCCAGACGCGGTCGAGCCTGCGGTGGAGCGGGAGCTCCCCGTTTCACGTGAAACGGGCGCCCAGCATGACCTGGTTCCCGTTCCCGGCGCGCGCTTCGCAGAGGTTCCCGTCGGTGCGATCCGCGCGAACCCGCGGCAGCCACGGTCGGTCTTCGACGAAGAAGAGCTGGACGAGCTGGTGGGCTCGATCCGCGAGATCGGTGTGCTCCAGCCTGTCGTCGTGCGGCCGGTGGAGGGCGACGACGTCCAGTTCGAGCTCATCATGGGTGAGCGGAGGTGGCGCGCGACCCAAGCGGCAGGGCTCGACGCCATTCCGGCGATCATTCGCGAGACGGATGACAGCGACCTGCTGCGGGATGCGCTCCTCGAGAACCTGCACCGCAGTCAGCTGAACCCGCTCGAAGAGGCGGCTGCCTATCGGCAGCTGCTCGACGACTTCGAGTGCACGCACGACGAGCTCGCGCAGCGCATCCACCGGTCACGGCCCCAGATCTCGAACACCCTACGGTTGCTGCGGTTGCCACCGCTGGTGCAGCGGCGCGTCGCCGCCGGTGTGCTGTCGGCGGGACATGCTCGTGCGCTCCTGGGCCTCGCTGACGGCGCGGCGATGGAGCGTCTGGCGCAGCGCATCGTCGCCGAGGGGCTCTCGGTGCGTGCCACCGAGGAGATCGTGACTCTTGGCGGGGACGAGGAGAAGCCCGGACCACGTCCCCGCCCGCGGGCAGGGGATCGGAACGCCGCGCTGGATGAGCTCGCTGGGCGGCTCTCGGACAAGTTCGAGACCCGCGTGAAGATCGCCCTCGGCAAGAGCAAGGGCCGGCTCACCGTCGAGTTCGCCTCGGTCCAGGACCTCAACCGGATCCTGGCGACGTTCTCACCGGACGACCCGGGCCTGCTGAAGTGACGGTTTCACGTGGAACCGTCGATGAGAGGCTGACGGGCTGACGACGGCGCGTCACGCACACGCACGAAGGGCGGGGTTTCACGTGAAACCCCGCCCTTCGTGCGTTGAGGATCGTGGGTCAGGACTGCGCCAGAGCCGCCTCGACGATCGCGCCGTAGAGCTGACCCAGGTCGTGCCCAGCGGCGACCGCCGCCTGGGGGAGGAGAGAGGTCTCGGTCATACCCGGCGCGGTGTTCACGTCGAGCACCTGCGCCTGGCCGGCCGGGTCGAGAATGAGGTCGGTCCGTGACAGGTGACGCAGCCCGAGGGTGCGGTGCACCTGCACGGCGACGCGACAGACCTCGGCCGTGACCTCGTCCGAGAGGCGCGCCGGGGTGAAGTACTCGGTACGCCCCGGGACGTACCGCGCGTCGTAGTCGTAGGACCCGTCGGTGACGATCTCCACCGGTGGCAGTGCGTGCGGTCCGTCACCGGTGTCCACCACGCTCACGGCGACCTCGGTTCCGTCCACGGCTTCCTCTATCAGTGCGGTGTCCCCGTAGGCGAACGAGCCGACCATCGCCCGCGGCAGCTCGTCAGCGGTGCGGACGATCGTCACACCGAGTGCGGAGCCGCCCCGCGAGGGCTTGACCGCGAGCGGCAGGCCCAGGCCCGAGGTCACCGTCGAGAGCACCTGGTTCGCCCCGAGCTCGCGGAACAGGCTCTGGGGCAAGGTGACGAACCTGGGCGTGTGGAGACCTGCCGACGCCACGAGGGTCTTGGTCACGGGCTTGCTCCACGCCAGACGGCTCGCGCGCGGGTCCGCACCGACGTAGGGCAGCCCGCACATCTCGAGCACGTCCTTGACCGAGCCGTCCTCACCACTGGCCCCGTGCAGCAGTGGCCACACGAGAGCCGGGCGCACCTCGTCCAGGAGGGGCAGGAGGTCGGCGTCGACGTCGTGGACGGAGACGTCCACACCCGTCGACCGCAACGCCTCGGCGACCCGTCGGCCCGACCTCAGCGACACGTCGCGCTCGTGCGACAAGCCTCCGGCAAGGACCAGCACCGTGGGCCCGCTCATGCGAGGTCCGGGGCGGGCGGCTCGACGATCCGGCGCTCGGGCCCCGTGCCCGTGCCGAAGATCTCCACCAGCTCACGCTCGGCAGAGATGACCCCGGCGAGCCGCCGCACACCTTCCCGGATGCGGTCGGGTGTGGGGTAGCAGAAGGACAGTCTCATGTGATCGGCTCCCTGACCGTCGGCGTAGAAGGCAGTACCGGAGACGTAGGCGACCAGCGCGGTGATCGCCCGCGGAAGCATCGCCTGGGCGTTCAGACCGTCCGGGAGCCGGACCCACGTGTAGAAGCCGCCGTCCGGGACCGTCCAGGACGCATCCGGGACGTGCTCCTTGAGGGCACCGATCATCGCGTCCCGCCGCTCCCGGTACATCTCACGGAAGGACTTGATCTGCCCCTTCCAGTCGTGCTCGGTCAGGTACGTCGAGATCGCGAGCTGTGACGCGTTGGACGGGCACAGGATCGCGGACTCGCTCGCGAGGACCAGCTTCTCGCGGACGGCGTGCGGCGCCACCGCCCATCCGACGCGGTACCCCGGGGCGAAGGTCTTGGAGAAGGACCCGAGGTAGATGACGCCGTCGGCCTCCATCGACCGCATCGCGGGCAGTGGGTCACCGGAGAAGCCGAGCAGACCGTACGGGTTGTCCTCGACCAGGAGGACACCGTGACGACGGGCGATCTCCAGGATGCGGGGCCGACGTTCGCGGCTGAGGGTCACCCCGGCAGGGTTGTGGAAGTTGGGCACCGAGTACAGGAACTTCACCGTCCGGCCCTGTGCCGCCAGCCGGGTGAGCGTCTCTTCGAGGGCCTCGGGCACCAGGCCGTGCGCGTCGAGCGGGACGTGCACCACGTCAGCCTCGTAGGCGCGGAACACCCCCAGGGCGCCCACGTAGCTGGGGGCCTCGGCGACGATCACGTCCCCGGGGTTGATGAACAGCCGGGTCACCAGGTCCAGCGCCTGCTGGGAGCCGGTCGTCACGACGACGTCGTCGGGGTGGGCCGAGATCCCCTCCAGGCGCATCACGTCCAGGATCTGCTCACGCAACGTCTGGTCGCCCTGGCCGGAGCCGTACTGCAGGGCCGTCTGGCCACGGCTGGCCACCAGGCGTTGCGCCGACTCGGCGAGGTCGTCCAGGGGCAGACCGGCGAGGTTCGGCATGCCGCCGGCGAGCGAGACGACCTCGGGCCGGTTCGCGACGGCGAACAGTGCGCGGATCTCTGACGCGCGCATCCCGTGGGTGCGGTCGGCGTAGGAGCCGAGCCACGGGTCGAGACGGGTCCCGCTCGGCGGGCGTTCCACTGGGGCGGCGCTGCCGGAGGCAGGAGTCACCTGCCCCATCCGGTCGCCGTGATCGGGTGTCATGCGCCGAGTCTGCCACGTGCGCACCTGCAGGCGGTGGGCATTTCACAGCATGACGACGGCCCGGCCCCTCGAGAGGGACCGGGCCGTCGTCATGCAGGACCTCAGGAGGACAGGACGTCCTCGATCTCGGTGACCAGAGCCGGCTTGGGACGTGCGCCGACGATCTGCTTCACGATCTCCCCGCCCGAGTAGATGTTGATCGTGGGGATCGAGGTGATCCCGTAGGCCGCGGTGACCTCGGGGTTCTCGTCCGTGTTGAGCTTCGCGACCGTCAGACGGCCTGCGTACACGTCCGACAGCTCCTCGAGGACGGGCGCCACCTGCCGGCACGGGCCGCACCACGGCGCCCAGAAGTCGACCAGCACGGGGACGGTCGACTCCAGGACCTCGGACTTGAAGGTGGCGTCGGTGACGGGAACGGTGCTCACAGGGTCTCCTCGATCTTCTCGGGCAACGACTCGGGGCTGGGGGGTGCGACGGCGTCGACCAGGGACGCCAGGAAGTGCTGGGCGTCGAGCGCGGCGGCGCAGCCCGTACCGGCCGCGGTGATCGCCTGCCGGTACACGTGGTCCACCAGGTCACCGCACGCGAACACGCCCTCGACGTCGGTCCCGGTGCCGCGGGCACCGTCCTGCCCGACGAGGACGTACCCGTTCTCGTCCAGGGCGATCTGTCCGTGCAGCAGCTCGTTGCGGGGGATGTGCCCGATCGCCACGAACAGCCCGGTGGCGTCCAGGTGCCGCTCGGCACCGGTCACCGTGTCACGCAGCGTCAGGCCGGTGAGCTTGCTCTCGCCGTGGATCGCGACGACCTCGCTGTTCCACGCGAACTCGATCTTGGGGTCCTGGTGCGCACGGTCGGCCATGATCTTCGAGGCGCGCAGCTCGTCGCGCCGGTGGACCATCACGACCTTCTCAGCGAAGCGGGTCAAGAACGTGGCCTCCTCGACGGCGGAGTCACCCCCACCGACGACGGCCACCGTCTGCCCGCGGAAGAAGAACCCGTCGCACGTGGCGCACCACGACACTCCGTGACCGGACAGGCGCTTCTCGTCGGGCAGGCCCAGCTCCCGGTAGGCCGACCCGGTGGCGAGGATCACCGCGCGGGCGCGGAGCACGTCACCGTTGCCGGTGCGGATCGTCTTGACGGGGCCGGTGAGCTCGGCCTCGACGACGTCGTCGTACATGATCCGGGCGCCGAACCGCTCGGCCTGCTTGCGCATGTTCTCCATGAGCTCCGGGCCCATGATCCCGTCGACGAACCCGGGGAAGTTCTCCACCTCGGTGGTGTTCATCAGGGCGCCACCGGCGGTCACCGCACCTGCGACGACCACCGGGTCCAGGCCCGCGCGGGCCGCGTACACCGCGGCGGTGTAGCCCGCCGGGCCCGAGCCGATGATGACCAGGTCGCTGGTCTGTGTCACTGCGTCCTCGATTCGTCGCAAGCGTGTTCTCGTCGTGTCAACGCCGCCCGTGCCCGTGGTGTTCCGCGGCGGCAGCGGTCAGGACAGCTCGACCAGGTAGAGCTCGACCCGGTTGCGGCCGTCAGGGGTCTGGGGAAGCTCGGTGAACCAGAAGACCAGGTGCTCGGCCTCGACGGGCTCGTCGAACTCGTACACCGTGCCGGGGCCCATGGGACCCGAGGCCAGGACCTCGCCCTCGGTCGGCGTCTGGGGGTCGGTGGCACGGATCTCGACGTTGCCACCGGACCCGTTGATCTCGAGCATCACGGACTGGACCATCGCCGGCTCCTCGAGCGTGACGGCGTAGCCGATGCCGTCCTTCATCCCGTACGTGGGCGAGACGTACGTGCGGGTGAGCCAGTACGTCGTGGGGTCACCGTCCAGGGCCCGGTCCACGGCATAGGGGTGCTCGTCGCCGTCGCCCTGGGGGTCGAGCTGGACACCGGAGGCGATGACCGGTGGGGCGGTCGGCTCCTCGGGCTCCTCCGGCTCGGGTTCCGGCTCCGGCTCGGGCTCGGGCTCCTCCTCGGTCTCGGTCGGGCTCGGGGTGGGGGTGCGGTGCTCCTGCACGTTG
The DNA here is from genome assembly GCF_000767165.1 of Cellulomonas bogoriensis 69B4 = DSM 16987. Lineage (GTDB taxonomy): Bacteria > Actinomycetota > Actinomycetes > Actinomycetales > Cellulomonadaceae > Actinotalea > Actinotalea bogoriensis. The sequence continues at coordinate 382 of NZ_AXCZ01000052.1, read as the reverse complement.
CCGAACCCGTCCGTTCCCCCGATCGGTGGCGCGGGGGCGGTCAAACGGTTGAACGCGAAGATCATGCCGATCAGCACCAGCAGCGCGACCCCGCCGAGCACGAACGGTGTGGGATCGAACCGGCGACGGGTGAGCGCTGCGAGCGGCTGGCCGTCGCGCTCTTCGGGTGGCTGCGTGCGCAGGACCGCCGTGTCCCCGGCGGCGGGGGACCCGGGCAGCGGCGGTTCGAAGCCGGAACGACCCGAACCCGGGGCGACGCTGGGTGGACGTGCCTGCGTGCCCTCGTCCTGAGCGTCACGCACCGAGGACCACGACACGGGGACGGGGCGCCGAGGCGCCGGCGCGGGCGGGCCGTCCTGCTTGGCGGTGGCGTCGGTCGCTG
>NZ_AXCZ01000006.1 GCF_000767165.1 Cellulomonas bogoriensis 69B4 = DSM 16987 | reverse complement strand
GCCACACGCACGCCCTGCGGCGTGGGGGGCAGGGTCGCCGCGACCGTCCGGGCGAAGGAACCCAGGGTGGTGCCCGGCGGGGTGCGGCCCACGCGGCCGGTGCCGGTGCCCGACGGGGTGCCCGCGAGCTCCAGGACGTCGAAGGCGGGCTCCTCGTACGGGTGTGCCTCCCGGAGCGCTGCCAGCACCCTCCCGCGGGCCGACCTGGGCAGGACCATCTCGACGCGGTCCTCGGTGACACGCGTCAGCGAGCCCCGTCCGCCGATCGCGGGGCGCGCCCCCTGCCCCGGCACGAAGCTTCCCTCGCCGGTGGTCGTCCACGCGCAGCGGGTGTACTCCCCCAGGCTCCCCGCACCGGCGGAGGCCAGCGCGTCGACCACCTTCTCGGTGCTGTCGGCCGGGACGAAGACCACCACCTTGTCCAACGCCGGGGAGGGCGCCGGGACCAAGGGCTCCAGGTCCGTCAGACCCACGGCCCGCGCCAGGCCCTCGGCGACCCCGTCCGGCGCGGCGTCGGCGTTCGTGTGGGCGGTGTGCAGGGCGCACCCGGCGCGGATCAGCCGGTGGACGAGGGCACCCTTGAAGGTGGTCGCGGCCACCGAGTGCACCGGCCGCAGGAACAACGGGTGGTGGGTGAACAGCAGGTCGGCATCCCACTCCTCGGCCTCGTCGACCGTGGTGGACGTCGGGTCGACCGCCAGGAGGATCCGACGGACCGGCTGGTCGGGATCACCGCACACCGTGCCGACCGCGTCCCACGCCTCGGCGGTGCGCGGTGGGTACAGGCCGTCGAGGACGGCCACGACATCGGCGAGCGTCGGTGTCTGCACGGGTCGCACGCTACCGGGCTGCCAGGCCGGTGCGCTGCGTGACACGGTGGGCCCGGCCGGTCTCGAACCGACGACCTCCGCGGTGTAAACGCGGCGCTCTGACCAACTGAGCTACAGGCCCGTGCCGTCGGGGACACCCGACGCCGGGCGCTCAGCCTACCGGCGCAGGCCGGGGTCGTGCGCCTACAGGGCGGCCAGTGCCGCCCGGTACTCCTCCAGGTCGCGGGCCCTGCCGTGAGGGCTGAGGGTGCGCCAGCGGACGATCCCGTCGGCGTCGAGCAGGAACGAGCCGCGGCGGGCCAGGCCCTGGTCGGCGTCGAACACCCCGTAGGCGTTTGCCGCTCGCCCGTGGGGCCAGAAGTCGGAGAGCAGGTCGAACCCGAATCCCTCGGCCTCGGACCAGGCGCGCAGGGTGAACATCGGGTCGCACGAGATCCCGAGGAGCCGCACGCCGGCGGCCTCGAAGTCCTCGAGGTTGTCGCGCAGCTCCCGCAGCTCTGCGGTGCACACGCCCGAGAACGCGAAGGGGAAGAACACGATCGCCACCGGGGACCCCACCAGACCCGACAGGGCCACAGGTGTGCCGTGGGTGTCGGGCAGCTGCAGGTCGGGGGCCGGCTCGCCCGGCGCAGGCAGGTTGATCGCGGGGTCAGCGCCCTCGGCCACGGGTTCCCAGCCGGGTGGCCGACCAGTCGGCGGCGATGGTCAGGGTGCTGGTCGCGTGCAGGCCCGCGGTCGTCGCGGCCTCCTCGATGTCGCTGTGGCCGACGTGGCCCTGACGACCGGGCTTACGGGTCAGCAGCCACACCGACCCGCCGTCCTCCAGCGCGGTGCGTGCGTCGACGAGGGCGTCGGTGAGATCCCCGTCCTCCTCGCGCCACCAGATCACCACGGCGTCGGTGACGTCGCCGTAGTCCTCGTCGACGAGCTCGGTGCCGGTGATCTTCTCGATCCCGTCACGCAGCTCGTGGTCGACGTCGTCGTCGTAGCCGAACTCCTGGATCACCTGACCGGCCGTGAGTCCCAGACGGTCTGCGCCCGTCGCTCCCTGGCCGCCCGCAGGCCCCGCGGTCGATCCCACTGGTGTTCCGTTCCCTTCGTCGGTCCTGCTGCCGTTCCCCGGCCGGGGACGCACCGCCTGCTCGGGGGCGTGACGGTAGCCCACAGCATCGCGCACCCCTGTGGCAAGCGCCACACCGGTCGGCGGACACGGGGATCCGAGCGCCCGTCGGCGCCCTGGTGTCACCGACGTCACGTCCACGGACCGGATCGGAGCCCGTCCTGGTGTGACTTTCCCCGCCGGATCGGACGAGAATGGTCGGACGACCGAGGCAGCCGGCTGCGACAGCGACCGGCCCCGGTCGAACCGAGCACCGCGGCCGACCGGCCCAGGGTGCGGACGAGAGGTGAGGTTGCTGGTGGCTGCACGTGACACGACGGGCCCGCTGATCAACGGTCTGCTCAGCCAGGTCCCCGACATCGACCCCGAGGAGACCGGTGAGTGGGTCGAGTCGTTCGACGGCCTGGTCGACGAACGGGGCGGGCCGCGCGCACGTTACGTCCTGCTGAACCTCCTCAAGCGGGCACGGGAGCGCAACGTCGCCGTCCCGACGTCGCTGAACACCCCGTACGTCAACACGATCGGGGTGCACGAGGAGCCGTACTTCCCCGGCGACGAGGTCGTCGAGCGGCGGTACCGGAGCTGGTTGCGGTGGAACGCCGCGGTCATGGTCACGCGTGCGCAGCGCCCCGAGGTGAGCGTCGGGGGCCACATCTCCTCCTACGCCTCGGTCGCGACGCTGTACGAGGTCGGGATGAACCACTTCTTCCGCGGCAAGGACCACCCGGGCGGCGGGGACCAGGTGTACTTCCAGGGGCACGCCGCGCCCGGCGTGTACGCGCGGGCGTTCCTCGAGGGCCGCCTGTCCGCCGAGCAGCTGGACGGGTTCCGCCAGGAGGTCTCCGCACCCCAGGGTGGGCTGTCCTCCTACCCGCACCCCCGCCTCATGCCCGACTTCTGGGAGTTCCCCACCGTCTCCATGGGCCTGGGCCCGGCGTCGGCGATCTACCAGGCGTGGACCAACAAGTACACCCACCTGCGCGGCATCAAGGACACCAGCCAGCAGAACGTCTGGGCGTTCCTGGGCGACGGCGAGATGGACGAGCCCGAGAGCCGCGGCATGCTCCAGCACGCCGCGCAGCAGGGCCTGGACAACCTCACGTTCGTGGTCAACTGCAACCTGCAGCGTCTGGACGGGCCCGTCCGCGGCAACGGCAAGATCATCCAGGAGCTCGAGGCGTTCTTCCGGGGTGCCGGCTGGAACGTCATCAAGGTGATCTGGGGGCGTGAGTGGGACCCGCTGCTCAACGCCGACAAGGACCGGGCGCTGGTGAACCTCATGAACACCACGCCCGACGGGGACTTCCAGACCTACCGCGCCGAGGACGGGGCGTTCATCCGCGAGCACTTCTTCGGCCGCGACCCGCGGACCAAGCAGCTCGTCGAGAAGATGACCGACGACGAGATCTGGGCGCTCAAGCGCGGGGGGCACGACTACCGCAAGATCTACGCCGCCTACGCCGCGGCCGTCGCCCACACCGGGCAGCCGACGGTCATCCTGGCGCACACCATCAAGGGCTACGGGCTGGGCAGCAACTTCGCCGGCCGCAACGCCACCCACCAGATGAAGAAGCTGAAGGTCGACGACCTGAAGCTGCTGCGTGACTCGATGCGCATCCCCGTCAGCGACGAGGAGATCGAGGACCCGTACAACGCCCCGTACTACCACCCGGGCCCGGACGCGCCCGAGATCAAGTACCTCCAGGAGCGACGTCGCGCCCTGGGCGGGTTCGTGCCGGAGCGGCGCAACCGTCCGACGTCCGTCACCCTGCCCCAGGACAAGACCTACGACCTGCTCGCCAAGGGTTCGGGACAGCAGCACGTGGCCAGCACCATGGCGTTCGTCCGGCTGCTGAAGGACCTCATCAAGGACAAGGAGTTCGGCCGCCGCATCGTGCCGATCATCCCCGACGAGGCGCGCACGTTCGGGCTGGACTCGATCTTCCCGAGCGCGAAGATCTTCAACACGCTGGGGCAGAACTACCTGGCGGTGGACCGCGAGCTCATGCTCTCGTACAAGGAGTCCGAGTCCGGGCAGATCATGCACACCGGCATCAACGAGGCCGGGTCGGCGGCGGCGTTCCAGGCGGTGGGGACCTCGTACGCCACCCAGGGCGAGCCCCTGGTGCCGTTCTACATCTTCTACTCGATGTTCGGGTTCCAGCGGACCGGGGACCAGTTCTGGGCCGCTGCGGACCAGATGACCCGCGGCTTCATCATCGGCGCCACGGCGGGCCGCACGACGCTGACCGGTGAGGGGCTGCAGCACGCCGACGGGCACTCCCCGATCCTGGCCGCGACCAACCCCGCGGTCGTGCACTACGACCCGGCGTACGGGTACGAGATCCGGCACATCGTGCGTGACGGGCTGAAGCGGATGTACGGCGAGGACGAGCGTGACCAGAACGTCATGTACTACATGACGGTCTACAACGAGCCGATGATCCAGCCCGCCGAGCCCGAGGACGTGGACGTCGAGGGGATCCTGAAGGGCATCCACCGCGTGGCCACCTCCGACGGCGAGGGGCCGCGTGCCCAGATCCTGGCCTCCGGTGTCGGTGTCCCGTGGGCGATGGAGGCCAAGGACCTGCTCGCCCAGGACTGGGGCGTGCAGGCCGACGTGTGGTCGGTCACGAGCTGGAACGAGCTGCGGCGCGACGGCCTGGCCGCCGACGAGCACAACTACCTGTACCCGGAGCAGGAGCCGCGCACCGCGTACCTGACGCAGAAGCTCGCCGACGCCCAGGGTCCGTTCGTCGCCACCAGCGACTACGACCACATGGTCCCCGACCAGATCCGCCCGTGGGTCCCGGGCGAGTACGCGACGCTGGGCGCCGACGGGTTCGGGTTCTCCGACACCCGGCAGGCTGCGCGGCGCCACTTCAAGATCGACGGGCCGTCGACCGTGGTCAAGGTCCTGCAGGTGCTCGCCCGGCGCGGTGAGGTCGACCGCGGGGCGCCGGCCCAGGCGATCGAGAAGTACCGCCTGCACGACGTGCGCGCAGGCGCCTCGGGCATGGCCGGCGGGGACGCCTGACACCAGGCCCACGACGAGGGAAGGCCCTCCACGACGCGAGTCGCGGAGGGCCTTCCCTCGTCCTGCGTCCGGGTGCCGCCGACGCCGCCCCCGGAGCTGCGGCGCCCGTCAGCCGCCCACGTGCTCCTGCGCGGCTGCGACCTTCGGACCCACCTCGGCGCGGATCCTCGCCACCGCGTCCTGATCGGGGTGCATGTCGAGGGACTGCAGGTGGTGCTTGGCCTCGAGGGGACGCTCGGCCTCCAGTGCCGCCAGCACCAGGTGGCGCCCGATCACCGGGGTCTGGTCCTTGACCCGCCAGTGCCCCACACCGAGCCCCAGGGCATCGACGGGCTGGCCGGCCTCCCGCAGCACCGCCAGCCCCTCGACGAGGGCCTGGCCGGACGGGTCGCGCTCAGCCGCGGTACCCAACCTGCGCAGCATGCCCTCGTGGTCGTCGTGCACCGACAACCGGGCGAGCTCGACCAGCGGGTACCAGGCGCGGGGGTGACCCGCGAGCTCCTCCGCCAGCGCCCAGACCGCGAGGTCGGCCGCCCGCTGCCGCTCCACCTCGTCCTGCGGGGCGGTCAACGGGTCGCCGTCCGGGCCGACCTCCGCGGCCCTGCGGCGGACGATCTCGGCGAGGGCCTGGAACGCGCGGACGTCGTTCGGGTCCTCGCCGAGCATGGCGCGCACGGAGTCCTCGTGGATCGTGTCGCGGCGTCGCGCCGATGTCGGGCGTCGCACCCCGACCTTCGAGGCGGACACGGGCCGGCGGATCAGGCGTCGGAGCCGTGGGAGCAGGGCCATGCCACGACGATAGCCGTAGTGCACAAGTCCCACCTGTGCAGGAGCTCATCACCGGCGCGCGGTGAGCGGTCACACGGTGTGACCAGGCTTCCCGAGGCCCGAGATCGTTGTCGCGACTCTACAAGGCGTGCGGTCGGCGCCTGCCTCGTGGCCCTATGCTCGCCTCATGGCAGGGACGGCGACCCGCGACCAGGCGCACACGCTGCGCAGGCTGCACGACGGGAGCGGGCTGCTCTCGGCGGCCGCGATGCGCAAGCTCGACGAGACCCTCCCCTGGTACCGGGCCCTGCCCGCGGAGGACCGTTCCTGGGTGGGCCTGGTCGCGCAGGCCGGGATCTCCAGCTTCATCAGCTGGTTCTCCGACCCGAGCACGCCCCCGCACGGCGCCAGCGAGATCTTCGCCGCCGCCCCGCCGGAGCTCACCAGGTCCATCTCCCTGCAGCACACCCTGCAGCTGGTCCGCGTGATCGTCGAGGTCGTGGAGGACCACAGCGACCGCCTGGCCGCGCCCGGCGGCGAGCGTGACCTGCGCGAGGCCGTGCTGCGCTACTCGCGGGAGGTCGCGTTCTCAGCCGCGGAGGTCTACGCCCGGGCGGCGGAGGTCCGCGGGGCCTGGGACGCGCGCCTGGAGGCACTCGTGGTCGACGCCCTGGTCCGCGGGGACGCCGACGACGCGCTGCGGTCCCGTGTCGGGGCGCTGGGCTGGTCCGGTCACGGCAGCGCGCTGGTGATGGTGGGCACCACCTCCCACCCGCTGGACGACGTCCGCGCTGCCGACCTGCGACGAGCGACCCGGCGCGCCGCTGACGACGCGCTCGTCGGGATCCAGGGCGACCGGCTGGTCGTCGTGCTGGGCGGCGAGCAGGACCTGCGTGCCGCCGCGACGGCGCTGCTACCGCGTTTCGGTCCGGGACCCGTCGTCATCGGGCCCTCCGTGGCGAACCTCGACGAGGCGGGCCGCTCGGCGTCGGCCGCTCTCGCGGGACTCGCCGCAGCGCCGGCATGGCCCACGGCTCCACGCCCGGTGCTCGCCGACGACCTCCTGCCCGAACGCGTCCTGGTCGGTGACGGCGTCGCGCGCCGCACCCTCGTGACCCAGGCGTACGAGCCCCTGCTCGCGGCCGGTGGGGCTCTGCTCGACACACTGTCGGCGCACGTGGAGCACGGACGCTCGCTGGAGGCTGCGGCACGCGTCCTGTACGTGCACCCCAACACGGTGCGGTACCGCCTGCGCAAGGTCGCCGAGGTCACCGGCTGGGACCCCTTGGACGCCCGCGAGGCCTACGTCCTGCAGACGGCGCTGGCACTGGGCCGTCTCGACAGCCCGCGGGACCGCGGTGAGACCGCACGGTGAGCGGCCCCGGGCCGCGACACCCACATCACAGTTGTAGGGATCGGACAACGCACGAGCGCCAGGTTGGTGGACGTCGTGGCCCTGCCGTGGGGTCCGGGTTGGGCAGAGTGGTCAGGTGCTAGCCCTCGTGTGCCCCGGTCAAGGCTCCCAGTCCCCCGGCTTCCTCTCCCCCTGGCTCGATCTGCCCGGCGTGCAGGACCAGCTCGAGGCGCTCTCCGAGGCAGCCGGGATCGACCTCGTCAAGCACGGCACCGTCTCGGACGCGGCCACCATCAAGGACACGGCGGTCGCCCAACCCCTGATCGTCGCGGCATCCCTGGTCACTGCACGGCTGGTGCTGCAGGACCACGCCCCGGCCCAGGTGCTCGACGTGACCGCCGGGCACTCGGTGGGAGAGTTCGCCGCCGCGGCCGTCGCCGGGGTCCTTCAGGACGGTGACGCCGTCGCGCTCGTCACCCGCCGCGCGTCAGCCATGGCCGACGCCGCGGCCCTCGAACCCACGGGCATGAGCGCGGTCGTCGGCGGTGAGACCGCCGAGGTGCTGGAGGCGATCGGCGTCGCAAAGCTGCACGCCGCGAACGTCAACGGCGCGGGTCAGATCGTCGCCGCCGGTGACCTTGAGGGCCTGGCACGTCTGGCGAACGACCCGCCACCACGCGCCCGGGTCGTGCCGCTGGAGGTCGCCGGTGCCTTCCACACCCCTTACATGGCGGGTGCACGTGACGTGTTCGGCCCGCACGCCCGGGGTGCGACGCCCGCCGACCCGGTCGTGCGGCTCCTCTCGGACGCCGACGGCAAGCCCTACCCCGCCCGCGACGGCGCCCCGCACGGTCGCGGCCGTGAGGTGCTGGACCGGCTGACCGAGCAGATCGTGGCACCGGTCCGGTGGGACCTGTGCCAGGCCACCATGGCCGAGATCGGTGTCCGAACCATGATCGAGGTGGCACCGGCTGGTGTCCTCACCGGGCTCGCACGCCGTTCTCTGCGCGAGGTCCGGACGGTCGCGGTCAAGACCCCCGACGACCTGGCCCTCGCCCGCGAGGTCGTGGCCGAGCACGCCCACGCAGCAACCTCCTCCGCGGGGGACCTCGCGTGAGCCCGGCGACGCTGACCCAGGCGCAGGGACCGGCGCACTCCCGCATCCTGGGGCTCGGCGCGGTCCGCGGTGAACACACCGTCACCAACGACGACGTCGCCGGCCCGATCGACTCCTCCGACGAGTGGATCCGTCAACGGACCGGGATCCGCACCCGTCGCCGTGCCGGCGCCGGAACCGACGTCATCGACCTCGCCGAGGCGGCCGGGCGGGCAGCCCTCGACCATGCCGGGCTCACCGGGGCCGACATCGACGCCGTCATCGTCTCGACGGTCACCCACTTCCACCAGACGCCGGCCGCGGCGGCCGTGGTGGCCGAGCGACTGGGCGCTACCCCCGCAGCGGCGTTCGACCTCTCGGCCGCGTGTGCGGGGTACTGCTACGGCATCGGGCAGGCCGACGCCCTCGTCAGGGCTGGCAGCGCACGGCACGTCCTGGTGATCGGCGCAGAGAAGATGAGCGACTTCATCGACCCGGCGGACCGTTCGATCTCGTTCCTGCTGGGCGACGGGGCCGGCGCGGTCGTCGTGGGCCCGTCGGACACCCCGGGAATCGGCCCGACCGTGTGGGGCTCCGAGGGCTCGATGGCGCACGCGATCCGCCAGACGAGCTCCTGGCGGGAGGCGTTCGCCGCCTCAGAGCCGATGCCGACCCTGCGTCAGGAGGGCCAGAGCGTCTTCAAGTGGGCCGTGTGGCAGATGGCACCGGTCGCGCAGAAGGCCATGGCTGCGGCCGGGGTGGAAGCCGGCGACCTCGACGCGTTCATCCCGCACCAGGCGAACATGCGGATCATCGACCAGATGATCAAGCAGCTCAAGCTGCCTGACTCGGTGGTCGTCGCACGCGACATCGCCGACACGGGCAACACCTCTGCGGCGTCCATCCCGCTGGCCACCGAGCGGCTCCTCCGGGAGGGCCAGGTGAGCAGCGGCGGTCTGGCGCTGCAGATCGGATTCGGCGCAGGCCTGGTCTACGCCGCGCAGGTGGTCGTCCTGCCCTGAGCGGGCCACCGACCAGACCCACAACCGTCAGGGCCCGTCCGGGCACCCAACGACAAGGAGAGCAGCATGGCGCACAGCGAGCAGGACATCCTCACCGGCCTGGCCGAGATCGTCGCCGAGGAGACCGGTCTGCCCACCGACTCGGTCACGAGCGAGAAGTCCTTCACCGACGACCTCGACATCGACTCGCTGTCGATGATGACGATCGTCACCCTCGCCGAGGAGAAGTTCGAGGTCCGGATCCCGGACGACGAGGTCAAGAACCTCACGACCGTCGGCGACGCGGTCAGCTTCATCGCCGGCGCGCAGGCCTGACCTGACCGGCCGGCCCCCGGCGCGACCCGGCGGGCCGGCCGCCATCCCGACCACCACACCCTCCCTGGAGGAACGTTGAGCACCGCACGCGACGTCGTCATCACCGGCATGGGCGCCACGACCCCGTTGGGCGGGGACGTCGCGAGCACCTGGGACGCTGCCCTGGCCGGCCGCTCCGGCGCCAGGACCCTGGACAACGACTGGGCCGAGAAGTACGAGATCCCCGTCTCCTTCGCCGCCCAGCTCGCGGTGCGACCCGACGAGGTCCTCCCCCGGCCCGAGATCAAGCGCATGGACCCCTCCGCGCAGTTCGCGATGATCGCCGCGCGGGAGGCGTGGGCGGACGCAGGTGCACCTGAGGTCGAGCCCGAGCGCCTGGGCACCGTGGTGTCCTCGGGGATCGGTGGGATCTGGACGACGCTGGACGCGTGGGACACCCTGCGGGCCAAGGGCGCACGGCGCGTACTGCCCATGACGGTGCCCATGCTCATGCCCAACTCCCCCGCGGCCTACGTCGAGCTCGAGCTCGGCGCCCGCGCCGGGGCCCACGCCCTGGTGTCGGCGTGCGCCTCCGGCGCCGAGGCGATCGGCTACGGGATCGAGATGATCCGCAGCGGCCGCGCCGACGTGGTCGTCGCCGGGGGGACCGAGGCCGCGATCCACCCGATGCCCTTGGCCGCGTTCGCGGCGTCGCGGACGCTCTCGACACGCAACGCCGACCCGGCGGGCGCCTCACGCCCGTACGACGTGGACCGGGACGGCTTCGTCCTGGGCGAGGGCGCCGGGATCGTCGTCCTGGAGAGTGCCGAGCACGCTGCGGCACGTGGCGCGCGCGTCTACGCACGTGCCGCCGGTGTCGGGCTCACAGCGGACGGCTACCACATGACCTCCCCGGAGCCCGAGGGCCGGGGGCAGATCGCGGCCGTGCGTGCCGCGCTCGCCGACAGCCAGGTCGCCGCCGCGGACGTGGTCCACGTCAACGCCCACGCGACGTCGACCGTCGTGGGTGACCTCATCGAGGCCCGGAGCGTACGTGCCGTCCTTGGTGAGCAGGCCGACCACGTGGCGCTGTCAGCGACCAAGTCGATGACCGGCCACCTGCTCGGGGGGGCGGGCGCCGTCGAGACGATCTTCACCGTCCTGGCCCTGCACGAACGCACCGCCCCACCGACGATCAACGTGGACAACCCCGACCCGGAGCTGGTCCTGGACCTGGCGCGCGAGCCCAGGCAGCTGCCTCAGGGGCCGATCGCCGCCGTCAACAACTCCTTCGGGTTCGGCGGGCACAACGTGGCCCTGGTCCTGACCACCCCGTGACGGCGAGCGCCGAGGGGCTGCGGGGCGTCGCGTGCCGACGTCAGCCCACGCGGTGCAGCCACCGGACCGGGGCACCGGCACCGGCGTACCGGAACGGCTCGAGCTCGTCGTCCCACGCCTGGCCGAGCGCGAGGTCGAGCTCACGCCGCATCCGGGCCGGGTCCTGGGCGTGCTCGAGCGCGACCCGGACACGGTCCTCGGGCACCATCGTGTTGCCGTGGACGTCGGTGACGGCGTGGAAGATCCCGAGCTCGGGCGTGTGGCTCCAGCGCGCGCCGTCCGAGCCGTGGCTGGCCTCCTCGGTCACCTCGTAGCGCAGGTGGGTCCAGCCGCGCAGCGCCGACGTCAGGCGCGCGCCCGTGCCCTGGGCCCCCTGCCAGGAGTGCTCGGCCCGGTACATGCCCGGCGCCGCCGGTTGCTCCGTCCAGTCCATGGACAGGCGCACGCCTAGGACGCCCCCCGCGGCCCACTCGATGTGAGGGCACAGGGCGCGAGGCGCTGAGTGCACGAAAAGTACACCGCGGGTGATGGCACCAGCCATGTCGTCCCTCCTGAGGGTTCGAGGTTCGCCTTCCCCAACGACCTCGTCCTCCGACGGACGGTTCAGCACGCGGCGTGCACGCCAAGCATGCCCGACCGACCCCTGTGTGCGCCAGTACCCGGCGCACACGGTCCTCAGGCGAGCTGCTCCCGCATGGCCCGCATCGCCTTCTTGCGGACGGACCGCTCCAGACGGTCCAGGTAGAGCATGCCGTCCAGGTGGTCCACCTCGTGCTGCAGGCAGCGAGCCATGAGCTCGGTGCCCTCGACCACCACCTCCCGCCCGTCGAGGTCCTCCCCCACCACACGCGCGTACCAGGCGCGCTTGGTGGGGAACCACAGTCCAGGGACCGACAGGCACCCCTCGTCCCCGTCCTGGTACTCCTCCTCGGAGACCTCGACCAGACGCGGGTTGAGGACGTACCCGACCTCGTCGTCGATGTTCCACGAGAACGCGCGCAGACCGACACCGATCTGGTTCGCCGCCAGGCCCGCCCGGCCGTCGGTGTCGACGGTCTCCAGGAGGTCCTCGACCAGGGACCGCACGCGGTCGTCGACCTCGGTGATGGGTTCGCACCTGGTGCGCAGCACCGGGTCGCCGACCGTACGGATCTCTCTCATGGCCATGGGGCCATGATTCCACGCCCGACGCGCGCCGGGCGCCCCGCGGACCTAGGCTCGTCGAAGCGGTGAGGAACACACCAGGTCACCCTTTTCGGACGAAGGAGAACACCATGCGCATGAAGGCCGCCTTCCTCCTCGGCGGAGCCGTCGGCTACGTCCTGGGCACGCGTGCCGGGCGACAGCAGTTCGAGAAGATCCGGACCCAGGCCCAGCGGCTGTGGGAGGACCCCCGTGTCCAGGAGGGCATCGCTGACGTCGAGCAGCGGGCGAGCGACCTGGTCAAGGAGAAGGGCCCGGAGATCAAGGAGAAGGTCACCGGCGCGGTGCGCTCCGCCAACGACGCGGTGCGCGGAGGCGACTCCGACGACAGCGAGGCGGCGGGCGGCAAGCCCAACGGAACGACCGCCTGACCCCGACGCCGTCCCAGGGACGGTGCCGCGACGAGGGCCCCGGGCACCCCACGAGGTGACCGGGGCCCTCGCGCGTCCACCACTCGGTGCTCGTGCCCACGTCGTGGCGGGCAGACTGGACCCATGCTCCAGACCTTCACGTTGTCCCTCGGCGGGGTGCTGACCCTGGCCGGGGCGTTGTTCCTGGTCCGCGCCTTCAGGCAGGGCCAGGAGGGGCTCGCCGAGAATGAACGCCGAACGTTCCGGCTGTCGGTGGTGCTGCTCGCTGCCGGTTCGGCGCTGTTCCTGGTGACCACCGTGCTCGCGGAGAACGCCTGACCGTCCCGCCGGGCGGGAGGCGGGACGCCGTGCGACGGTGGTGGAGTCAGCACGCCGCCGACCCCTGGGGAGCGCATGTCGACCGCGATGCTGGCGCTGACGGTCGTGGTGGCCATCGGCGCCCTCTTCCTGCTGATCATGGGCCTGAAGCTGCATGCCTTCGTCGCCCTGCTCACCGTGAGCCTCGCGACCGCGGTCGCCGTGGGGATCCCCCTGGACGAGATCGCCGACGTGGTCGAGGAGGGGATGGGAGGGATCCTCGGTTTCGTGGCGATCATCGTGGGCCTCGGGGCGATGATCGGCCAGGTCCTGCGGGTCACCGGCGGCGCGGAGAGGATCGCCGACGTCCTGCTCGACGCCTTCGGCAAGAAGCGTGTGCCCTGGGCGTTGGGGGTGACCGGGATCGTGGTCGCCCTGCCGGTGTTCTTCGACGTGGGCCTGGTGCTGCTGATCTCCCTGGTCTACGCACTGTCCCAGCGTCTGAAGATGTCGCTGCTGGTGTTCGCGCTGCCGCTGGTGGGCGGACTGTCCGTGGCCAGCAGCCTGCTGCCCCCCACCCCCGCGCCGGTCGCGGCCGCGGGCCTGCTCGACGCCGATCTCGGCTGGGTGATCCTGTTCGGGTTGCCCGCGTCACTGGCGGCGGTGGCGGTCGGGGGCGTACTGTACGGCCGGTTCATCGGCAGCCGCATCGAGGTCCCCGTCCCGCAGGACATGGCCGAGGAGATGCGCGGGGGCACCGGGCAGGACGGTGACGAGCCGGAGCAGGTCCCGTCGTTCGCACTGATCCTCACGATCATCCTCACGCCCCTGGCCCTGATCATGGGCAACACGGTGACCGAGGCCCTGCTGCCGGAGGACCACGGCGCCGTCGCGGCCATGGCTCTCGTGGGGCACCCGATCGTCGCCATGCTGGTCGCGCTGCTCCTGGCGTTCTACGTCCTGGGGATGCGGCACGGGCTGGACCGGGAGCGCCTGCAGTCGGTGGCCTCGTCGGCGCTGACCCCCGTGGGCCTGGTGCTGCTGGTGACCGGTGGCGGCGGGGTGTTCGGCGAGGTCCTCGAGCGTTCGGGGCTGGGGGACGCGCTCGAGGAGGTCCTGCAGGCCACGGCCATCCCCTTCATCGTGCTGGCGTTCCTCGCGGCAGCGGTGATGCGGGTGGCACTGGGGTCGGGCACCGTCGCGACCGTGACGGGCGCGGCGATCGTCGCCCAGGTGGCCGAGGGCCAGGACCTGTCCGCACCGATGCTCGCGGCCGTCGTCGCCGCCGTGGGCGCCGGCGCCACGGTCCTGTCGCACGTCAACGACTCGGGGTTCTGGCTCGTGGGCAAGTTCCTCAACATGGACGAGAAGCAGACCCTCATGACCTGGACCGTCATGCAGACCATCATGGGGGTGACCGCGTTCGTCGTGGTGCTGATCATGAGCGCGTTCCTGACCTGACCAGGCGACCCGGCGCGGTGGGCCAGGTGCGGCGTGGACCCACGAGCGACGGACCCTCTCCCCATCTGTCGGGCGGCTGTGGTGGCGGTGGGCCGTCGGAGGATGTTACGGATGAGTAGGTGGAGCCGGCGGTCGAGCGAACGTCCGGGGCACCAGCACGTCGACCACGGAGAATCCTGGAAGAGGGTGAGCATGCCGTGCTGAGCAAGCAGTCGCGACTCTCGTCCTCGACAGTGGCCTTCTGGGCCGTCATCGGTTCGGCCGGTGTGGTCGGCGCGTGGTTGCTGGCGACCGAACGTCTGCTCGCCGCGGCGGCCGTCCTGGTCTCCGGTGCGGCACTCGGTGCGGTGCTGGCCCTGCTCGGCCGCCCGCAGGGCTCGAGCATCGTGGATCTGTCCAGCAACGGCCTGCGGGCCCGAGGGCGCGCCTCTGCCGCGGTCAGCGCGATCTTCCTCGTCGCCGGCGCCGTCGGATGGTCCTTCTCCGACGCGGCCGTGTGGCGGGTGCTGATCCTTGCCGGTGGCGGCGGCCTCCTTGGATCTGGGGCGACGCTGTGGACGGCACGCCACAACACCGGGAAGGGTGCAGAACCCGCGTCGTAGACGGCACAGGGCGCTCCGACACGGCCTCGACGTCGTGCGGTCAGGCGAACTGATCCGGGGGGCGCGGTGGGCCAGGTGGGGCTTGAACCCACGACCGACGGATTATGAGTCCGCTGCTCTGACCGGCTGAGCTACTGGCCCGCAGTGGTTCAGGGTACCGGGGCCTCCTTCCGGGAGGGGCGCACCGCACCGGGATAGGTTGGGGCGATGGGACTCTTCGGACGTGGACGGCGTGTACCCGACGACGTGCGCTCGGCGCTGCCGACCTCGCGGGGTGACCGGGTACTGGCCGAGGCCGAGCTCGTCGACGGGTGGGCGGTGGCCACCGGCGAGGGCCTGCACGTCCTGGGCACCGTGGAGGACGCCGACGCGGTGGTCAGCCACCCCTGGCACGAGGTCGACGGCGCCCGGCTGGACGCCGAGAGCGGGGAGCTGACGGTCACGTGGGTCGACGGCACGGCGCCCACCACCGTGCGGCTGAAGGACCACCGGGCCCTCACCTTCCCCCGGGTGGTGCGGGACCGGGTGCAGTCGTCGGTCGTGCACCGCGAGGCGGTGCAGGTGGCCGGGACGACGGTGCGGGTGGCGCTGCGTCGAGGACCAGGTGGTGGACTCTTCACGCAGGTGATCGGGCCCGGGACGGTGGACCTGACCGACCCGGTGACGGCCAGCGCCATCGAGGAGGCCGAGTCCCGCGTCCGGGAGGCCGCCGGCCTGGCGTGACTCGGCACGGCCGTGACCGCCACTGGTTCGGACGACGGCCCAGGATCGGGTAGCATTGCGACCCGCACGATCCCTCGTAGCTCAATTGGCAGAGCATCCGACTGTTAATCGGACGGTTACTGGTTCGAGTCCAGTCGAGGGAGCAGAAGCGGAGAAGGGCCCCGAGGATCTCCTCGGGGCCCTTCTCCGTCAGATCAGGAGGACACCCTCCTCCAGGTACCGCAGCCGATGGTGTCGAACCCCTTGTCGCTGGCACGCACCCGCACCCGGTGACGGTAGGGCTCCTCGGTGATGTCGTACTCGATGATGTCGCCCATGGTCCCGTTGAAACCGCTGAGCCGCGCCCAGAAGCACGGCTCGGAGCTGCTGTAGGCCTCGTACACCCCGGGCCGGATGTGGACCCCCACGGCGTGGATCCCGTCACCCATGCTGGAACGCGGCTCGCCGAGTGCAGTGAGACGCGTCCAGGAGCCGCAGTCCTGGGTGTAGAAGTAGCGGTCGGTGGCAGAGACGCGCACGATCTGGCGACCGAAGCCCCAGCCGTTGGTGATCACACCGCTGGAGGACGACCCCGAGTTGGTCCGACGCTCCCAGTAGCACAGGCCGGTGGTCCCGCTGGACATGTAGGTGCCTGCAGGCAGGGCGGCTCCCACCCGGTGGGTGCCGTCACGGGAGATCACCGCGGCCGGCCGCTTGACCTTGGCGGTGGCGGAGCTGGTGCGGGACCGGGTCGTGAACCCGCTGCGCTTGCCCGTCACCGTCACCGTGATCTTCGCGTTGTAGTCCGCGCCCGTGAGCTTGTAGCTCGACCTCGTCGCACCGCTGATCGCCTTGCCGTCCCTCTTCCACTGGTAGCTCAGGGTCGCGGCGGGTGACCAGGCCGCCGTGGAGGCCTTGAGGGTGGACCCCACCCGCGCGGTGCCGGTGACCTTGGGAGCCGGTGCCTTGGTGAACGCCCGGGTCACCTTCGCCGTCGCCTTGCTGGTCTTCGACGCGGTCGTGTACCCGTCGCGCGTGCCCTTCACGGTGACGCTCAGACGCTTGCCCCTGTCGGCCTCGACCACCCGGTAGGTGCTCTTGGTCGCGCCCTTGATCGCCTTGCCGTCACGCTTCCACTGGTAGGTGCGCTTCGCGCTGGGCGACCAGGTCCCCGGGACGGCAGTCAACGTGGACCCGACCTGCGCGGTGCCACGCACTGTCGGCGTGGGTGCGCTCAACGTGCCCCGGCCCACCGTGGCGGCCGCACTGGTGCGCGTGAGCGTCGTGAAACCGGACCGCTTCGCGGTGACCCGGACGGTCAGCTTCTTGCCCAGGTCGGCGACCACGGGCCGGTACGACGAGGACGTGGCCCCCTTGATCGGGGTGCCGTTGCGCCGCCACTGGTAGGTGAACGTCGCACTCGGGCTCCAGGAGCCGGGCCTGGCCTTCACCGTGCTTCCGACGCGCACCGCACCGGACAGGGTCGGCGTCGGGGCCGTGGAGAACGTACCGGCCTGGACCTGACGGCCGTCGCTGGTACGGGTCTGGGTGACGTACCCGTCGAGGGCGCCCCGGACCTCGACCGACACGGTGGTGCCGCGGTCGGCGGCCACCAGCGTGTAGGTGCTTCCCGTGGCACCGCTGATCGGGGTGCCGTCGCGCAACCATCGCACGGTGACCGCGGCCTCGGGCTCCCACCGTCCCGCGGCGGCGGTCAGCGTCTGCCCCACGCGCCACGTTCCCGCCACGGTGGGGGTGGGCGCGACCACGAACGCGCCTGCGCCCACAGGCCCCGAGGTGGTCGCGCTCACGACGAGCACCTCGCCGTCGACGGACGTACCTGTCACCGTCGCGGTCACGACCTGGCCGTACACGCTCGCGGGGAGCACCCAGGTCAGGTCCTGGGACAGCACGGTGCCGCCCGCGGTCGTCCAGGTGACGCTCACCGGTGCCGCGATGTCGAACGGTGCGGCGATCTCGACGTCGAGGGTGCCGCCGACCACGAGCTGCCCGACGAGGCGGACTCCGCCGTCGGTGACTTCCTGCTGCTCGACGTCCGGCTCGAGGACGGGACCGCTCCCGGCCTGCGCCGACGCCGGGCCAGCGGGCGTCATCAGGGCGGCGGCCAGGGCCATGGTCAGGGCCAGCGCAGGTAGGCGCCGTCGACCTGGGACGGCTGGGCTGGTGGGGGTGTTCAGGGCGCGAGTCATCACGGCCCCTTTCTCATGTTCTCCCGGTTCCGACGACCGGCGGCGATAAACCTAGGGCCTGCGGCCCCCCGTGGACAGGGACCAGGCCCGTTTCAGGCTGGGCCGAACGGGTGAACTTCCTGAGGTGCGCACCGGCGCCCGGATGACCAGACCGGTGGGCGTCACCCCTGGGCGTGCTCCCGGACCGCACGTCGGCGTTGCTCGAGCGCGACCAGCTCAGCGAACGCCTGCTGGTAGGCGTCGGCCTCCTGGACGGCGTCCATGCGCTGCAGGCGGCCCCGCGCATCAGCGATCTGCCTGGTCAGGCCAAGGTCCAGGAGGGCGGTGAGGACACCATCGACGTAGTCGGGCAGGGCGTCGGGACGGTCCTCGGGCAGTGGGGTGACGGCGAGCTCGGTCACCAGGGAGGCGAGCGTCGAACCCGCCTCGGCATGCACGCGCTCCACCCACCGGGCATCGGCGCCCCCCACTCCCCCGGCCGCACGAACGGCCTCGTGGACGGCCCGCAGCGCCGGCACGGTGAACGCGTCGGGGGCGAGCTGGTCGAACGTCACGGCGTCGACCATGTCCGGGTGCTGCAGGACCGACTCCAGGACGTTGCGCTCCAGACGCGCGACGGGGTCGACCCGGTCCGGGCCGGTGGGACGGTTCGACGCACCCGAGTGCTCCCCCCCGGGGCCGGGCACGGCAGGGGCACCCCGGTCGCGGGAGTGTGTCTCGCCGTGGTTGCGGCCGGCGGCACGCTCCGCGGCGGTCACGGCGCGCCGCACCGCCTCCAGCTCCATCCCGAGCCAGCCGGACAGCATCCGCGCGTACTCCGGCCGCAGGG
This sequence comes from Cellulomonas bogoriensis 69B4 = DSM 16987, assembly GCF_000767165.1. GTDB lineage: Bacteria > Actinomycetota > Actinomycetes > Actinomycetales > Cellulomonadaceae > Actinotalea > Actinotalea bogoriensis. The sequence continues at coordinate 22,854 of NZ_AXCZ01000006.1, read as the reverse complement.
CCGTGTCCCTGATCCCGGCGACCACAGGGGCGCACGCCCGCAGCGCCGCGACCCGGCCTTCCGCGGTGTTCAGGTCGTGTGCGCGCAGCGTCGAGCGGATCACGAACTCGAAGAGCGGCTGGCGTCCGGCGACCAGGGCCCGCACGGCGTCCGGCCCGTGCTCCTGCCGCAGCTCGCACGGGTCCATGCCCGACGGCTCGACCGCCACGAACGTCTGGGCGAAGAACCGCTGGTCCTCACCGAACGCGCGCATCGCGGCCTTCTGACCGGCTGCATCCCCGTCGAACGTGAAGATGACCTCACCGCCGAGCGACGTCCCTGACGACAGCTGCACACCTGCGCCGGCCGATCCGTCGCCCAGGAGCCGGCGCACGACCCGCGCGTGGTCCGGCCCGAAGGCCGTCCCGCAGGTCGCGACCGCGGTCGGGACGCCCGACAGGTGCGCGGCCATCACGTCGGTGTAGCCCTCGACGACCACCACCTGCCGGGCCCGGGCGATCTCACGCTTGGCCAGGTCGATCCCGTACAGGACGTGGGACTTGCGGTACAGCGCCGTCTCCGGGGAGTTGAGGTACTTGGGCCCCTGGTCCTCGTCCAGCAGGCGTCGGGCCCCGAAGCCCACGACGTCACCGGTCACGTCCCGGATCGGCCACACCAGACGTCCCCGGAACCGGTCGTACAGGCCCCGGTTGCCCTGACTCATCAGACCCGAGGCGGTGAGCTCCGCCTCGGTGTAGCCCCTGCCCCTCAGGTGCCGCAGCAGGTGGTCCCAGCCCTGCGGGGCGAACCCGACACCGAACCGCTCGGCCACCCCTCGGTCGAAGCCCCGCTCGGCGAGGAACGTCCGTGCCGGTCCGGCACCGGGTGTCAGCAGCTGCTCGGCGTAGAAGGCGGCAGCGGTCCGGTGGGCCTCCAACAGGCGCTGACGACGGCCGGGCTCCTCCCCCGGGCGGGTCGGCCCGCCCTCCTCGTACCGGAGCTGCACGCCCACACGGCCGGCGAGGTGCTCGACGGCCTCCGCGAACGGCAGGGCGTCGATCTTCTGCACGAACGAGATGACGTCCCCGCCCTCGCCGCACCCGAAGCAGTGCCACAACCCGACCTGCGGCCGGACGTGGAAGGACGGGGAGCGCTCGTCGTGGAACGGGCACAAGCCCTTCTGGGAGTCCACGCCGGCGGGCTTGAGGGCGACGTGCTCCCCCACGACCTCCTCGATCCGGGCACGCTCACGGACCTGCGCCACGTCCTCGCGTCGGATCCGTCCTGCCACGTCGTGAGTCTAGGCCGGGTCGGTGACCGTCCACGCCGCCGGGACCGTCACCGCACGTGGGTCCGCGAGCGCGAGGGGACGAGGCGGACGTGCCATTCGGCCGCGCTCACGTCGGTCAGGGAGGCGACCTGGTCGACGACCACCCGCAGGCGGGCGTCGTCGTCGTGGGCGGCGCGGTGGTCGGCGGCGAACGGGGGTTCGAGTGCGTCGGGTCCTCGGGTGCGGAGCACGTCGACGAGCTCGGCGACGACCTCGCGCTGGCGGCGGTACAGGGGCTCGGACTCGCGTGGGGCCATGACGTAGGTGACGGCGAGTCCCTTCAGGACGAGGATCTCGGCCTGGGTGGTGGTGGGTACCACGAGTCGGGCGTCGTACCGGGTGAGAGGGCCCGGGCCGTAGCGTGCGCGGGTGGCCCCGATGGCCGCGCCGCAGAAGCGGCCGATGAGCTGGCTGGTCAGGTCCTTGAGTGCGGCGAGGCCGCGTCGGGACCCGTCGTGGTGGCGGACCCATGCGGGGTCGGAGCGCAGCCGGTCCATGGCGGCGTTCAGGTCGTGCTGGTCGTGGGCGCCGTACCAGGCGGCGACCTCGTCCAGGACCTGGCGGCGGCACCCGGGGTCGTCGAGGACCGCGAGGTCCAGCCGTCCGCCCACGACGGCGTCCTCCACGTCGTGGACGCTGTACGAGACGTCGTCGGCGAGATCCATGACCTCGGCCTCCAGGCAGCGGACGTGGTCCGGTGCCCCGTCGCGGAGCCAGGTGAAGACCTCGGTGTCCTCGGTGTAGACCCCGAACTTGGTGCCGGGGCGCCCGTCGTGACGTGGTGGTGCGGCGTCCAGGGGCCAGGGGTACTTGACGGAGGCGTCCAGGCTGGCGCGGGTGAGGTTGAGGCCGACGGCGCGTCCGGTCGTGACGTCGACGGCTTTGGGTTCCAGGCGGGTGAGGAGGCGCAGGGTCTGGGCGTTGCCCTCGAATCCGCCGATCCCGGTGGCGAGCTCGGCGAGTGCTCGTTCCCCGTTGTGCCCGAAGGGGGGGTGCCCGAGGTCGTGGGCCAGGCATGCGGTGTCCACGACGTCGGGGTCGCAGCCCAGGGCCTTGCCGAGCTCGCGGCCCACCTGGGCGACCTCGAGGGTGTGGGTGAGGCGGGTGCGGACGAAGTCGTCGCTGGAGGGGCCCAGGACCTGGGTCTTGGCTCCGAGGCGCCTCAGTGCGGAGGAGTGCACGAGCCGGGCGCGGTCGCGTTCGAACGGGGTGCGCTGCTTGCTCTTGGGGGCTTCGGTCGCCCACCTCTCCCGGTCGGCGTCGGTGTAGTTGCCACGTGGGTGTGCCGGCACGGTGCAAGCGTAGTTGGGGTCGCACCGCGGGCTCCGGACGGGCGGGGCCCAGGGACCCCTGCAAGGTGTTACCGTAAATTTCAGCGCGGTGCGCCGGACTCGTTGCACCGGGCCCCTCGACCGACGAGGAGGTCGTGTGTCCTCTACGCTGCCGCAGGTGCGCACCCGTCTGAAGGACCTCGCCGAGCAGGCCGGGGTCAGCACCGCGACCGTCTCGCGGGTGCTCAACGGCAAGCCCGGTGTCGCCACCGAGACGCGTACGGCGGTGCTGGCCGCCCTGGACGTGCTCGGGTACGACCGGCCCGAGAAGCTGCGCACCCGGTCCGAGGGCCTCGTGGGGCTGGTGGTGCCCGAGCTCGACAACCCGGTGTTCCCCGCCCTGGCGCAAGCGGTCGAGACGACGCTCTCCGAGCGCGGCTACACCCCTCTGCTGTGCACCCAGTCCCCCGGTGGCACCACCGAGGACGAGTACGTGGACATGCTGCTCGAGCACGGCGTGGACGGCATCGTGTTCATCTCCGGACGCCATGCCGACGAGTCCGCCGGCCGGGACAGGTACCACCGCCTGACCAGCCGGGGCCTGCCCATCGTCCTGGTGAACGGGTACGCCGACGGTGTGGACGCACCTTCGGTCTCCACCGACGACGCCGTGGCCGTGGAGCTCGCGGTGCGGCACCTGGCCTCCCTGGGCCACCGTCGCATCGGTCTGGCGATCGGCCCCGACAGGTACATCCCGGCACGGCGCAAGCGCAGCGCCTTCACGCGCGCCATGACCGCCGTGGCGCCGGACACCGACCCGGACGACCACGTGGTCACCACGCTGTTCAGCGTCGAGGGCGGTCAGGCCGCAGGTGAGGAGCTGCTCGACCGGGGCCACACGGCGATCATCTGCGGCTCGGACATGATGGCCCTGGGAGCCATCCGGGGCGCACGGGGCCGGGGCCTGTCCGTTCCGGAGGACGTCTCGGTCGTCGGGTTCGACGACTCCCCGCTCATCGCCTTCACCGACCCGCCCCTGACCACCGTCCGCCAGCCCGTGGGGCCCATGGGACGCGCGGCCGTCAGCGCCCTGGTCTCCGAGATCGGCGGCGCGAAGGTCCCCCGCACCGAGCTGCTCTTCCACCCCGACCTCATCGTGAGGGGCTCCACCGGCCCCGCCCCACCAGGCTGAGGACAGTCCTCGTCCCCCACCTGACCCGACGGAACGGATGACCCGTGGCCACCACCCAGCCGACATCGACGACGACGACCCTGGTGCACCGCGCCACGTCCGGAGCCGCCGAGTGGTGGCGGACCGCGGTCATCTACCAGGTCTACCCACGGTCCTTCGCCGACGCCGACGGCGACGGCATCGGCGACCTCCCTGGCATCACCAGCCGGCTGCGGCACCTGGCCCGGCTCGGCGTCGACGCCGTGTGGCTCTCACCCTTCTACCGCTCCCCCCAGCACGACGCCGGGTACGACGTGGCCGACTACCGGGACGTGGACCCCGTCTTCGGCACCCTGGCCGACGCCGACGACCTGCTGGCCACCGCCCACGACCTGGGGATCCGGGTGATCGTGGACCTCGTCCCGAACCACACCTCCGACGAGCACCCGTGGTTCGTCCAGGCGGTGGCGGCCGGCCCCGGGAGCCCCGAACGCGCCCGGTACGTCTTCCGCGACGGGCGCGGGACGGACGGCGAGCAGCCACCGAACAACTGGACGTCGGTGTTCGGCGGACCGGCGTGGACGCGCCTCACCGAACCCGACGGCACCCCCGGCCAGTGGTACCTGCACCTGTTCGACGTGCACCAGCCCGACCTGGACTGGACCAACGACGAGGTCCGCGAGGAGTTCCGGTCCGTCCTGCGGTTCTGGCTGGACCGGGGCGTGGACGGGTTCCGGGTCGACGTCGCCCACGGCCTGGTCAAGGCCGAGGGCCTGCCCGACTGGGACGGGACCTCGGCCATGATCGACGGCGCCCACGAGGGGACCACCGGGTCTGAGGACGGGGCCACGGGCGCCGGGAGCACAGGCCCCATGTGGGACCAGGACGGGGTCCACGAGATCTACCGGGACTGGCACTCGGTCCTGGCGGAGTACGACGGGGACCGCTGCCTGGTCGCCGAGGCCTGGGTCGAGCCCCTCGCACGGCTCGCGGCCTACGTCCGCGACGACGAGATGCACCAGGCGTTCAACTTCTCGTTCCTGACCACGCTCTGGTCGGCCGACGCGCTGCGCCGCGTGGTCACCGAGTCCCTCGAGGCCAACGACGAGGTCGGGGCGCCCACCACGTGGGTGCTGTCCAACCACGACGTCGTCCGCCACGCCTCCCGGCTCGGGCTGGCCACACCCGGGGCCAAGCCCAACGGCATCGGTGCACAGGACCCGCAGCCGGACGAAGAGCTCGGCCTGCGCCGGGCCCGCGCCGCGACCCTGCTCATGCTCGCCCTCCCCGGGTCGGCGTACCTGTACCAGGGGGAGGAGCTGGGCCTGCCCGAGCACACCACCCTCGACGACGACGAGCGCCAGGACCCGACCTGGTGGCGATCGGGGCGCACCGAGCGCGGCCGTGACGGGTGCCGCATCCCCCTTCCGTGGACAGCCGACGAGCCGGGCCACGGGTTCTCCCCCACCGGCGCCACCTGGCTGACCCAGCCCGACTCGTTCGCCCGGTACGCGCTCGACGCCCAGCGCGGCGTCCGCGGCTCCACCTACGAGACCTACCGGTCCGCGCTGCGCCTGCGCCGGGAGTTCCGGCTCGGCAGCGGCTCCCTGGCCTGGGTGGACGGACTGCCCGACACCGCGCGAGGATCGGTCCTCGCGTTCGTCAACCGGGAGATCCTGGTGGTGACGAACCTGGGGCCCGAGACCCTGCGGCTGCCGGCGGACCTGCAGCTCGTCCACGCCTCCCAGGACCTCGCCGTGGCCGAGGACGACGCCGTGCTCGTCCCGGCCGACACCACCGTGTGGGCACGTCTGGGCCGCTGACCGACTGCTGACCGACCCCTGACCGGCTCAGCCGCCCGAGACGCTCAGCTCGGCCTCCCGCAGGGCGCGCTCGAAGTCGGCCCCCAGCTCGCGGGAGTCCAACCACCCCTGCGGGAGCAGCGGGCGCTTGGGCGACCCCGCCCGCCCACGCTGGCCCTCCGCCCCGGCCCCCGGGTACGGCTGCTCCAGGTCCAGCAGGCCCAGGAGCTCGTCGAGCCGGGCCAGGGAGTCCACCAACCCCAGCTGGGCACGCAGCTCACCACCGACCACGTACCCCTTGAAGTACCAGGCCATGTGCTTGCGCAGCTCACGCAGGGCGCGGGCCTCGTCCTCGAGGTCCTCCACCATCAGCTCGGCGTGGCGCCGGACCGTCGCAGCGACCTGCGCCATCCCCGGACGCACCCGTACCGGTGACCCGTGGAACGCCGCAGCGAGGTCGGCGAACAGCCACGGCCGCCCCTGGCACCCGCGCCCGACCACCACGCCGTCGCACCCGGTCCGCCGGACCATCTCCACCGCGTCCTCCGCCGACCAGATGTCACCGTTGCCCAGCACCGGGATGTCCGTGACCGCCTCCTTCAAGGTCGCGATCGCGTCCCAGTCCGCCGTCCCGGAGTAGTAGTCCGCCGCCGTCCGTGCGTGCAGCGCGACGGCCGCGACACCGGCATCCTGGGCGATCAGCCCCGCCTCGACGTAGGTCAGGTGCTCGGCGTCGATCCCCTTGCGCATCTTCACCGTGACCGGCACCCCGCGCGGCGCCGCAGCCTGCACCGCAGCCGTCACGATCGCGGTGAACAGGCCCCGCTTCCACGGCAGCACCGCACCCCCGCCCTTGCGCGTCACCTTCGGCACCGGGCACCCGAAGTTCAGGTCCACGTGGTCGGCCCGGTCCTCGTCCACCAGCATCCGCACCGCCGCACCCACCGTCGCCGGGTCCACGCCGTAGACCTGCACCGACCTGGGCCGCTCGTCCTCGTCGTGCCGGATGATCCGCAACGACTCCGGTGTGCGCTCCACCAGAGCCCTGGAGGTCACCATCTCGGCGACGTACAGCCCGGCGCCGTGCTCCCGGCACAGGCGCCGGAACGCACGGTTGGTCACCCCCGCCATCGGTGCCAGCACCACCGGGGTGTCGACCGTCAACGGACCGATCCTCAGGGGCGGAAGGACGTTCGCGCTCGTCTGCTCACTCACCGCCCCATTCTCCACCGGCCCCGCCGCGTCTTGGCCCCCGGGCTACCCACGGGAGAGGATCGCGACGTGAGCGAGCACCCGCCGGCCCCCGTCCAGATGTCCCGGACCACCGCCATCCTGCTGGCCGTGCTCCTGCCGCTCGGCACCCTGACCGTCGTGGGGCTGATGGCCCTGTGGCCCACCGGTGAACGGCTCGTCACCGGCATCGTGGACGTGGAAACCGAGTACCCCACCGCGGTCGTGGAGACCACCGTCGCCGAGACCTGCGCAGGCACCGGTGAGGACCGTCGCGCCGACGGCTCCATCCCCGGTGAGGTCGCCTGCACCTTGGTGACCGCCCAGGTCGACACCGGCGACGCGGCCGGGCGCACCGTCGAGGTGTGGGCACCGGCGACCGTCCGCGCCGACGAGGTGCCCGCCGGGACCAGGATCGTCCTGGCCCGCTACGTCGCCACCGCCGACGAGCCGGAGGTGTGGGCGTGGCAGGACTTCGCCCGCGGCATCCCCCTGACCGCGCTCGCCGTCGCGTTCGCCGTGGTGGTGACCGCCGTCGCCGGCTTCAGGGGGATACGGGCCCTGATCGGTCTGGCACTCGCGTTCGTCGTGATCGCCGTCTTCATGATCCCCGCGCTCCTGGAAGGCCGCGACCCCCTGATGGTCGGGCTCACGGGGTCCTCGGCGATCATGTTCGTGGTCCTGTACCTGGCGCACGGTTTCTCCAGACGGACCACGGCCGCGCTCCTGGGCACGATGGCCGGCCTCGGGGTCACCGCGGTCCTGGGCGTCGTCGCCGCCCACACCGCCCGCCTGACCGGCATCTCCACCGAGGAGGGGTACCGGCTGGCGATGCTCACCGGGAACCTCGACGGCCAGGCGTTGCGCGGCCTGTTCCTGTGCGGGGTGGTGCTCGCCGGGCTCGGCGTCCTGAACGACGTGACCATCACCCAGGCCTCAGCGGTGTGGGAGCTGCGCGCCGCCGACCCGAACGCCACCCGGACCGACCTGTTCAAGGGCGGGATGCGCATCGGCCGGGACCACATCGCCTCGACCGTCTACACCATCGCCTTCGCGTACGCGGGCGCGGCGCTGCCGATCCTGCTGCTGCTGAACATCTACCAGATGCCCCTGGGCCAGACCCTCGGGAGCGGAGAGTTCGCCGAGGAGATCGCCCGGACCCTCGTCGGCTCCATCGGGCTGGTCCTCGCGATCCCACTGACCACCGCGATCGCCGCACTCGTCGTCACCCGCGAGGCCGCGCTCCAGGACCAGGGCGCGCACGGGCACGGTCACGGCCACGCTGGGTTCACGGCGCCGGCGGCGCAGGTTCAGCAGACTGCTCCGGGTCCTGACCGGCAGGCACGTCCTGGGGACCCGGACCAGCGCTGACCACCACAGCGGCGAGGGCGGTCGTGATCGGGATCGCGAGGACCAGCCCGATCGACCCCACCAGGGTGCGCACGACCTCCTCGGCGATCTCACCCGCGGTAAGGGTGTGCAGCAGCGGCTGGTCGTACAGGCTGATGAGGAGCATCACCGGCAGGGCGGCGCCCACGTAGGCGAAGGCGATGGTGTAGACGGTCGAGGCGATGTGGTCCCGGCCGATCCGCATACCGCGGCTGAACAGCTCCAGCGGCCCCATCCGCGGAGCGATCGCCTTCAGCTCCCACACCGCTGAGGCCTGGGTGATGGTCACGTCGTTCAGGACGCCGAGCCCGGCCAGGATGATCCCGCACAGCACCACCCCACGCAGGTCGACCGCGGGTGCGTGCAACGGCACCAGCATCGCGTCCTCACCGGTGCGGCCGGTCAGGTGCGCCGCACCCGTCGCCCATGCCGCCATCACCGCCGTCAGGCCCAGACCCAGCAGCGTGCCCAGCAACGCCGTGGTCGTCCGTGCACTGAACCCGTGGGCCAGGTAGAGGACCACGAACATCGCGGCCGAGGCGGTCACGACCCCCACCGCGAGCGCGGGTTGGCCGGACAGGAGCGCGGGCAGGGTGAACACGCCGATCACCCACAGGGCGACCCCGAGCCCGGCGAGGGCGGCGAGGCCGCGCCAGCGCGCGACCAGCACCACGAGCACGGCGTAGACCACGGCCAGGATGCCGATGGGGACGTCGCGGACGTGGTCGGCGTAGGCGTAGGGCACCTGGGCGTCGGCCACGTCCCCGATGGACAGGACCCTGATCCGGTCACCGGTGGCGATCCCGGCAGCGACCACCTCTGGCGGGACGTACACCAGGCCCATGCCGTCGTCGAGGTCGACCTCGAGCAGCCCGGCCTCGGGCAGCACGCGCAGGACCTCTCCCTGGAGGTAGGAGGAGCCCGGGTCGACGGTGGGGATGCGGTCGACCCGGTCGTCGGCGCCCGGCCAGAGCGCCACGACACCGGCGACGGTCGCCAGGAGCGCGGGCAGGACGGCCAGGGCGAGGATGAGCCGGACCCGGGCCGACGCGCGTGGCGCCGGCCCGTGGGCGTGGGCCATGGCGGTCGGTGTGGGCGCGAGGTCGCTCACACCGTCCTGTGCCCCCCGCTCGGGTCCGTGCACGGGCCTCAGGCGCCCACGAGCCGGGCACCGAGGTAGGCGGTGACCTGGTCCAGGCTGACGCGCTCCTGGCTCATGGTGTCGCGCTCGCGGACGGTGATGGCCTGGTCCTGCAGGGAGTCGAAGTCGACGGTCAGGCAGAACGGGGTGCCGATCTCGTCCTGGCGCCGGTAGCGGCGGCCGATGGCGCCCGCGTCGTCGAAGTCCACGTTCCACAGGCGGCGCAGGTCGGTGGCCAGGTTGCGGGCGACCGGCGAGAGGTCCTCGTGGCGTGACAGGGGCAGGACGGCGGCCTTGACGGGTGCCAGGCGGGGGTCCAGGCGCAGGACGGTGCGCTTGTCGACCCCGCCCTTGGCGTTGGGGGCCTCGTCCTCGGCGTAGGCCTCGACGAGGAACGCCATGAGGGACCGGGTGAGACCGGCTGCTGGCTCGATGACGTAGGGGACCCAGCGTTCGCCCTTGGCCTGGTCGAAGTAGGACAGGTCCTGACCGGAGTGCTTGGTGTGGGTCTTGAGGTCGAAGTCGGTGCGGTTGGCGATGCCCTCGAGCTCGCCCCACTCGCTGCCGGTGAACCCGAACCGGTACTCGATGTCGACGGTGCGGGTGGAGTAGTGGGAGAGCTTCTCGGCAGGGTGCTCGTAGTGGCGCAGGTTGTCGCGTGCGATGCCGAGGTCGACGTACCAGTCGGTGCGTGCGTCGATCCAGTACTGGTGCCACTCGGCGTCGGTGCCGGGCTCGACGAAGAACTCCATCTCCATCTGCTCGAACTCGCGGGTGCGGAAGATGAAGTTGCCCGGGGTGATCTCGTTGCGGAAGGACTTGCCGATCTGGCCGATGCCGAACGGGGGCTTCTTGCGGGCGCTGGACATGACGTGCCCGAAGTTCACGAAGATGCCCTGGGCGGTCTCCGGGCGCAGGTAGTGCAGGCCGGACTCGTCCTCGACGGGACCCAGGTGGGTCTTGAGCATCATGTTGAAGTCGCGGGGCTCGGTCCACTGCCCGCGGGTGCCGCAGCCGGGGCAGGGGATCTCGGCGAGGCCGCCCTCGGGGGCCCGGCCCTTGCGCTCCTCGAACTCCTCGAGCATCTGGTCCTCGCGGTACCGCTTGTGGCAGCTGAGGCACTCGGTGAGGGGGTCGGTGAAGACGCCGACGTGGCCGGAGGCGATCCAGACCTGGCGGGGCAGGATGACCGAGGAGTCCAGGCCGACGACGTCGTCGCGGCTGGTGACCGTCGACCGCCACCACTGGCGCTTGATGTTCTCCTTGAGCTCCACGCCGAGGGGGCCGTAGTCCCAGGCGGAGCGGGTGCCTCCGTAGATCTCGCCCGAAGGGAACACGAATCCGCGTCGCTTGGCGAGGCTGATGACGGAGTCGAGACGGGAGGGTGCAGGCACGACGGGCTCCAGTGGACGTGGCGGGTCCGCACGTGGCTCGCGCGGACAGGACGAGGCGCGCTTGCGCCTGGGTGCGCGACCAAGGCTACCGGCGCTGCGCTTGACAACCGTTCTCATCCAGTTTGAGAATGATGCTCATGTCCCCCGTTTATCGTCGTGCCCGCTTGCTGCCCGTCGCGATCCTCGCCGGCTCCGCCCTGGTGCTCTCCGCCTGCGCCGGGCAGGAGGAACCGGAACCTGCGGCCCCGCCTGCCGCCGAGCCGCAGGAGACGGTGCCCGAGATCGAGACCATCGACGTCCTCGCCTCGTTCTACCCGCTGCAGTACGTGGTGGAGCAGGTCGGTGGCGAGGCCGTGTCCGTCGGCGCGATGACACCCCCGGGGATCGACCCGCACGACCTGGAGCTCTCACCGCGGCAGGTGCGTGAGATCGGCGAGGCCGAGGCCGTGGTGTACCTGAGCGGTTTCCAGCCGGCCGTCGACGACGCGGTCGAGACGCGCGCACCGGCGCACGTCCTGGACGTCGCCACCACCGAGGCGGTCGCCGCCCACATGGACCCTGAGGACGACGACCACGGCCACGACGACGACCACGGCCACGACGACGAGCACGGCCACGAGGACGACGACCACGGCCACAGCCATGACGACGACCACGGGCACGACGACGGCCACGGCCACGAGGACGACGACCACGGCCACGGCCACAGCCACGACCACGACCACGGGGACGACCCGCACTTCTGGCTCGACCCCACCCTGATGGCGGCGGTGGGCCACGACGTGGCCGAGCTGCTCGCCCAGGCCGACCCCGACCGCGCCGAGGACTACCGGGCGCGCGCCGAGGCGCTGGCCGCGGACATGGACCAGCTCGACCAGGACTTCGCCGAGGGGCTCGCCGACTGCGAACGGCGGACCGTGGTGGCCGCCCACGAGGCCTACGGGTTCCTCGCCGAGCGCTACGACCTGGAGCAGGTCGGGATCTCGGGCCTGGACCCCGAGGCCGAGCCCTCCCCGGCGCGTCTGCGCGAGATCCGGGAGGTCGTGACCGAGCGCGGCGTCACCACCATCTTCACCGAGGACCTCATCAACCCGCGGGTCGCGGAGGTCCTGGCGGCCGACCTCGACGTCACCACCGAGGTGCTCCACCCCCTGGAGACCGAGGTGGACGACGGCACCGACTACCGTGAGGGCATGGAGCACAACCTCGAGGTCCTGCGGACCGCGCTCGACTGCGCGTGACACCAGCGGTCCAGGCCGCAGGACTCGGCGTCAGCCTCGGCGGCTCACGCATCCTGCACGACGTCGACCTCACCGTCCACGACGGTGAGGTCGTCGCGTTGCTCGGGCCCAACGGTTCGGGCAAGTCCACCCTCGTCCGCGCGCTCGTCGGCGTGGTGCCCCACGACCGAGGGCAGATCCACCTGCTCGGCGCTCCGTTGGGCCCCAAGGTCGCGTGGGACAGGGTCGGGTACGTGCCGCAACGCATCAGCGCCGCCACCGGGGTCCCGTCCACCGCGCGCGACGTGGTGGTCTCAGGCACGCTGCACCGACGCCGGCTCGTGCCGCCCCGAGGCGCACGCCGTCGCGCCGACCAGGCCCTGGCCGACGTCGGGCTCGCAGACCTGGCCGGACGGCCCGTCAGCGAGCTGTCCGGTGGCCAGCAGCAACGGGTCCTGATCGCACGGGCACTGGTCAGGCAGCCACGGCTGCTCCTCCTCGACGAGCCGGTCGCGGGGGTGGACCTGCCCAGCCAGGAGGCCTTCGCCCGCACACTCGCGGCCCTGGCCGGACAGGGCACCACCATCCTGGTGGTCCTGCACGAGCTCGGGGCGCTCGCCGGGCTCGTCGCACGGGCCGTGGCCCTGCGGCACGGCCGTGTCGTGCACGACGGCCCACCCCCGCCCGCGCGGGACGAGCACGCCCGACCCGGCCACGACCACGTCCACCCCCACGAGGGCGACCACCCCACCACTGCCGACGGTGACTTCAGCGCCACCCTGCGATGGAGGTCCACGTGATCGACGAGCTCGTGTGGATGTTCACCGACCCCCTCATGCGCCGCGCGCTCGTCGTCGCGGCGCTCGTGGGCCTCACCGCCCCCGTCATCGGGACCTACCTGGTGCAGCGCCGGCTCGCGCTGCTCGGCGACGGCATCGGCCACGTCGCGCTCACCGGCGTGGCCGCCGGGTGGCTCGTGGGCAGCGTCGCCGGGCTCACCCCGCACGACGCCCTGGCCATACCCGGGGCCGTGATCGCCGCGATCATCGGGGCGGTGACCATCGAGCTCGTCCGCGAACGCGGACGCACCGGTGGCGACGTGGCGCTCGCGCTGCTGTTCTACGGCGGGATCGCCGGTGGCGTGCTCATCATCTCCCTCGCCGGCGGCACCAACGCCAACCTGGTGGGCTACCTCTTCGGCTCCATCTCCACCGTCACCAGCAGCGACGTGTGGACCACAGCGCTGCTCTCGGTGCTCGTGCTCACGGTCGGGGTGGGGCTGCGCACCGCCCTGTTCGCGGTCTGCCACGACGAGGAGTTCGCCCGCGCGGCCGGGATGCCCGTGCGCGTCCTCAACATCACCATCGCGGTCGTCGCGGCCCTGACCGTCACCGTCGCCATGCGCGTCGTCGGTGTCCTGCTCGTCAGCGCGCTGATGATCGTCCCGGTGGCCGCCGCACAGATGGTCACGTCCTCGTTCCGCCGCACCATGACCACCGCCATGGGGATCGGTGTGGTCGTGTGCCTCACCGGGCTGTCGGTGACCTACTGGCACGACGTGTCACCCGGCGCGACGATCGTGGTTCTGGCGATCGGCGTCTACGCTGCTGCTGCAGGCGTCCGTGGGTTGCGGGGCAGACTCGGGCGTCGAACGCCCGGCGACCCCCACCCCCACCTCGCCGACGACGTCCAGATAGCGGCCCCCGGAGGACGATGATGCAGCGGATGACCCGCCAGCGCTCGGCGGTGACCGAGCTGCTGGCCGATCTCGACGACTTCCGCTCCGCACAGCAGCTGCACGAGCTCCTGCGCGCGCAGGGCCAGGGCATCGGCCTCGCGACCGTCTACCGGACCCTGCAGTCGCTCGCCGACGGCGGGGAGATCGACGTCCTGCGCTCCGAGGACGGCGAGGCCCTCTACCGGCGGTGCGAACGCCAGGAGCACCACCACCACCTCGTGTGCCGACGGTGCGGCGCCACCGTCGAGATCGACGGACCCTCGGTCGAGACCTGGGCGGCCCAGGTGGGCGCGCAGCACGGGTTCGCCGACATCGAGCACACCATCGAGCTGACCGGCACCTGCGCCACCTGCACCGGCACGGAGACCTGAGTGCCGCAGTGGGTCCAGGAGGGGCCGTTCGCGGTCCTGTACACGTTCCTGCTCGTGGTGGTGTTCTTCCGCGCCCAGGGCACCTACTGGGTGGGGCGCGCCGCCGCGGCGGGCACGCTCCGGTCCCGCTGGGCCCGCCTGTTCTCCAGCCCGCAGATGGAACGCGCCACGGCCGCGATCGACCGCTGGGGGCTACCGATCATCCCCCTGTCGTTCCTGACCGTGGGGTTCCAGACCGCGGTGAACGCCGGCGCCGGGTTCCTGAGGCTGCGCTGGTACCGGTACACCCTGGCCATGATTCCCGGGTGCCTGGCCTGGGCACTCATCTACAGCCTGGGCGGACTCGCCGCCTTCCAGGCGGGCAGCGCCCTGCTGGCCCGATCCCCCTGGGCCCTGGCCGCCGCGGTGGCCCTCGTCGCGGCCGTCCTCTACGTCCTGGTGCGGGTCCGGCACCAGACCGTCAGTGAGCCTGGGACACGCAGAAGTGGTTCCCCTCAGGATCCGACATCACGACCCAGCTGAACGCCGGGGTGCCATGACGGGCCACCTCCAGGGCACCGTCGCCCAGCAACCGGCCCACCTCCACGTCAGGGTCGTTGGACCCCAGGTCCAGGTGGACGCGCCCCTTGCCCGGTGAAGGGTCCTCGACCTTCTGGAACCCCAGGCGAGGGCCGTGGGCCACCTGCACCATCACGAACTGCCCGTCCTGGTCCATGACGACCTCACCGCCCAGCTGCCTGGCCCACCACTGGGCCAGGGCCCGGGGGTCGCGCGCGTCGAACGTCACCATCTCCACCATCAGGTCCATGCGTCGCACGCTACTGGCTGTCCACTGACGGTGCTGACGGTGCTGACGGTGCCGACGGGACGTCCACAGCTCCCCCGTAACGACGGTCCCGCCTGGCATAGGTGTCGACCGCCCGCCACAGGTGGCGGCGGTCCACGTCCGGCCAGTACTCCTCCAGGAACACCAGCTCGGCGTACGCCGCCTGCCAGATCATGAAGTTCGACGTCCGCTGCTCCCCCGAGGTGCGCAGGAACAGGTCGACGTCCGGCAGGTCCGGCTCGTCCAGGTGACGGGCCACGGCACGCTCGTCGATCCGCTCCGGGTCCAGACGGCCCGCCGCGACCTCCCTGGCCAGGGCCTTGGCGGCGTCGGCGACCTCCGCCCGACCCCCGTAGTTCACGCACATCGTCAACGTGCACACGTCGTTGCCGCGCGTCAGGTCCTCGGCCTGCTCCAGCTCGGCGATCACCGACCGCCACAGGCGCGGCCGACGACCCGCCCACCGCACCCGCACCCCCCACGCGTGCATCGTGTCGCGTCGGCGCCGCAGCACGTCCCGGTTGAACCCCATGAGGAAGCGCACCTCCTCCGGTGACCGCTTCCAGTTCTCGGTCGAGAACGCGTACGCCGACACGTGCCGCACACCGATCTCGATCGCACCGGCCACCACGTCCAGCAGCGCCGCCTCACCGGCCTCGTGACCTGCCGTACGAGGCAGGCCCCGGGCGTTGGCCCACCGGCCGTTGCCATCCATCACCACGGCCACGTGCTGCGGCACGAACGCCGCGGGGATCGCCGGCGGCCGGGCGCCGGAGGGGTGCGGGGGCGGGGCCTGGACCGGTTCGGTGCGGCGCGGACGTCGTGCTGGACGTGGCATCAGACCCTCTCGACCATGCGCAGGGAGCGCAGACCGCGCTCCAGGTGGAACTGGCAGAACGCTGCGACCAGGCCGTTGCCCTCACGCCGGTGACGTTCCGTGCTCGCGTCGGCGGTCTCCCAGTCACCCGTGAGCAACGCCGCCAGCAGGTCGAGGGTCTCCGGCGCCGGCGACGTGGCCCCCGGCGGTCGGCAACGAGGGCACATCGCCCCACCGCTGCCCACCGCGAACGCCCGGTGCGGACCCGTCGCGCCGCACCGGGCGCAGTCCACGAACGACGGTGCCCAACCCGCGACCGCCAGTGCACGCAGCAGGTACGCGTCCAGCACCAGCCCGGGAGCGTGGGCGCGGTCCGCCAGCGTCCGGACCGCCCCGGCGAGCAGCGCGAACTGCGGAGGCGCCGGCTCACGCTCGTCCTCCACCAGGCGGTCGGCCGTCTCCAGCATCGCCGCACCAGCGGTGTACAGGGCGTAGTCGGCGCCGATGGCCCGGGCGTACGGACCGATCGTCTCCACCTGGGTCACGACGTCCAGGTTCCGGCCCCGGTGCAGCTGGACGTCGATCAGCATGAACGGCTCCAGGCGCGAACCGAACCGGGACGACGTCCGTCGCACGCCCTTGCCCACCGCCCGCACCTTGCCGTGGTGGCGTGTCAGCAACGTGACGATGCGGTCCGCCTCACCCAGCTTCTGGGCACGCAGCACCACGGCCTCGTCTCGGTACAGGCTCACCGGACCATCCTCCCCCAGAACCCGGGCCGCGACCGCCGACGCGCGCCGGGCTCAGCGGTGGGCGCGGTTCACCGCCGAGATGATGGCCCGGAACGAGGCGGTCGTGATCGACGGGTCGATCCCCACCCCCCACAGGACGGTGTCGCCGACCTTGCACTCGACGTACGCCGCCGCGGTCGCGTCACCACCGGTGGACAGGGCGTGCTCGGCGTAGTCCAGGACCTCCACGCGCTCACCGACATGCTCCAGCGCGTGCAGGAACGCGTCGATCGGGCCGTTGCCCTCACCCTCGAGGGTGCGCTCCACCCCGTGGTCGACCAGGTCCACCGAGAGACGGTCCGGGGCGTCCTGACCGCTGGAGGTGCGGCTTCCGCGCAGCGCGAACCGGCCCCACGGGGCGAGCCCGCTGCCGGGCTCGACCGGCAGGTACTCGTCGGAGAAGATCCGCCACAGGTCCTGCGCGGTGACCTCCTGCCCGTGGCTGTCGGTGAACACCTGCACCGCGCGGGAGAACTCGATCTGCAACCGTCGCGGCAGGTCCAGGTGGTGCTCGGTGCGCATCAGGTACGCCATGCCGCCCTTGCCCGACTGGGAGTTCACCCGGATCACCGCCTCGTAGGAACGGCCCAGGTCACGCGGGTCGACCGGCAGGTACGGCACGGCCCACACGAGGTCGTCCACGTCCACGCCCTTGTCGGCGGCGCGGGTGGCCATCGCGTCCAGGCCCTTCTTGATCGCGTCCTGGTGGGACCCGGAGAAGGCGGTGAAGACCAGGTCTCCCCCGTACGGGTGGCGCTCGGGCACCGGCAGCTGGTTGCAGTGCTCCACGGTGCGGCGGACGTCGTCGATGTCCGAGAAGTCGATCTGCGGGTCGATGCCCTGGACGGCCAGGTTCATCCCCAGGGTCACCAGGCACACGTTGCCCGTGCGCTCACCGTTGCCGAACAGGCAGCCCTCGATGCGGTCCGCCCCCGCCAGGAACCCGAGCTCGGCGGCCGCCACCCCCGTGCCGCGGTCATTGTGGGGATGCAGGGACAGCACCACGTCCTCACGGTTGGCCAGGTTCCGGCTCATCCACTCGATCGAGTCCGCGTAGACGTTCGGCGTGGCCATCTCGACGGTCGCCGGCAGGTTGATGATGACCTTGCGGTCCGGGGTGGGTTCCAGGACCCCCAGCACCTCGTTGCAGATGCGGGCCGCGAACTCCAGTTCCGTCCCGGTGTAGGACTCCGGGGAGTACTCGTAGTAGACGTCCGTCCCCGGGATCGTCTCCTCGTACTTGCGGCACAGACGTGCGCCCTCCAGCGCGATGTCGACCACGCCGTCCTGGTCGGTGCGGAACACCACGTCCCGCTGCAGCACCGACGTGGAGTTGTACAGGTGGACGATCGCCTGGTCCGCCCCGGCGATCGCCTCGAACGTCCGCTCGATCAGGTGCTCACGGGACTGGGTCAGGACCTGGATGACGACGTCGTCGGGGATGCGGTCGGACTCGATGAGCATCCGCACGAAGTCGAAGTCCGTCTGGGACGCCGAGGGGAACCCGACCTCGATCTCCTTGTAGCCCATGCGCACCAGCAGCTCGAACAACCTGAGCTTGCGCTCGGGGTTCATCGGCTCGATCAGCGCCTGGTTGCCGTCCCGTAGGTCGACCGCGCACCAGCGGGGCGCCTGGG
Source organism: Cellulomonas bogoriensis 69B4 = DSM 16987 (assembly GCF_000767165.1). Lineage (GTDB taxonomy): Bacteria > Actinomycetota > Actinomycetes > Actinomycetales > Cellulomonadaceae > Actinotalea > Actinotalea bogoriensis. The sequence goes on along the minus strand of NZ_AXCZ01000006.1, from coordinate 4,747 downwards.
TCATGCGCCTGCCGGGCCACGTCCGGTCCGGCAGGTCGACGGCGATCTGGTCGTGGTACGGCAGGTACTTGTGCACGGGCATCGGCGAGGGCTTCTGCGCGTTCCGCACCGCGTAGGGCACGGTGGCCGCGTCCCGGGGCCCGGGTGTGCTGCTGCTCATGGTTCTCGTCCTTCTGGTGGGCTGTCAGGGCTGACCGGCACACCGCACCACCGCGACGAGGGACCGGTCGGTCAGGCCTCGCCGCGGCGACGAAGGAGCAGCGCTCGCTGCGTGGTCGCACGCACCCGCCCACTGTACCCACGATGTCGCCGGGATCACAGGTGCGCCCTCACACCAGCGCCGGGAACACCCCCCAGTAGGCGGCCGAGAGCAGCAGCATCACCGCACCGCCGACCGTGCTCGCCAGGACCCACTCCCCGGCCGTACCGCGCGCCGCCGGGACCCCGCCGCGCCGCCGACCGTCCAGGATCCGGTACACGAGCACCACCCCTGCCAGTACCGTCACCACCCCGAGCATCCGCAGGGCGAACCACCCGCCCTGCACCACCGCCACGCTCGTGCGGTAGTTCTGCGCCAGATGGGCCACCGTCAGCAGGTACACCGCGAGGGCGGCGAACGTCACCACGCACCCCGCGCCCAAGGTGATCAGCGGCGCACGTACCCCCTCGGCCATCATCGTCCCGGGACGCCGGAGCACCCGGCGCACGGCCCACACCACCGGCCCGGTGGCGACCGCCAGGAACGAGGCCACGAGGCTGACGACCAGCAGGTCGCCCTCGGCATACCAACGGGGCCGCTCCACCGGTCCGGCGACGAACCGCTGGTACGGCTCGGCCCCCGCCACCCTCGGCTCTGCGCCCGCCGAGTGCGGCAGCGCCTGCACCCAGTGCGCCAGGTCACGGACGAAGTCCTCGCACAGCTCGCCGTCGATGCGCATCCCGTGGTTGGCGTCCCGGTAGTAGCGCAGCGTCCAGTCCTCGTTGCCCGCCACCTCCAGGTCCGCCACCAGCTGCAGCGGCGCCTGGACGATCGGCATCGCCTCGTCCCCGGTGCCGTAGCCGATGAGCACCGGTTGGCGCATGCGCTGCTGGAAGGGCCGGACGTCGAACCGCGTGTACTCGAACCCACCACCGGGGATCTCCATGCCCACGAACCTGGGGATCGACCTCAGGAGCGAGTCCGGCACCCCGATGTTGCGCAGGTAGGAGTCGACCGCGAACGCCGCCTGCTGGCGCGGCGGGACCACCGGGGCCGCAACCAGCACGGTGAACGCCACCGACGGGTTGTCGGCGGCCATCAGCGGCACGATCCACCCGCCCTCGCTCTCGCCGTACACGCCCACACGGTCCGGGTCGACGCCGGGGAGGTCCCGCAGCAGCTGCACGCTGCGCAGGTAGTCGTTGGCCATCGCCGGGTACTGACGGTCCCTCGTGGTGTAGGTGTCCAACCGCTTGTCCGGGACGAGCGTGACCACACCCGCCGAGGCGAGGGCATGGGCATGATCCACGAAGGCGTCCTCGAAACGTCCCGTGCCCGCACCATGGACGAACACCACCCCGGGTCGCGGGCCCTGGGCCCCCAGGGGCTGGGCGACACGCGCCTGGACGTCATGACCGGTCAACGACACGTCCACCACAGAGGTGGCGACCTCGTAGGTGCCCACCGGGTCGGTGACCACACCCACGTCGATCGTGGTGTCAGCGGTGGCGACGTCGACGGTCTCGGTCAGGGGCACCGGGTCCCACCCCGGGCCCGAGACCGCACCGACCAGACCGAGGCCCACGACGACGCCGGCCGTCGTCAGGGCGATCCGGTAGCGCACCAGCCGGAGTGTAACCAGCGCCCCCGGTCAGAAGCCCAGACGTCGGAGCTGGCGAGGGTCGCGCTGCCAGTCCTTGGCGACCTTCACGTGCAGGTCCAGGAACACCCGGGCACCGAGCAGCGCCTCGATCCCCTGCCGCGCGCGCGTGCCCACCTCCCGCAACCGGGAGCCCGCCTTGCCGATCACGATCGCCTTCTGGCTGTCACGCTCCACGAAGAGGTGGACCCGCACGTCCAGGAGCGGACGCCCCTCGTCACGGCCCTCGCGCGGGACGATCTCGTCCACGACCACCGCCAAGGAGTGGGGCAGCTCGTCACGCACCCCGTCCAGAGCGGCCTCCCGCACCAGCTCGGCGACCATGACGGCCTCCGGCTCGTCCGTGAGCTCACCCTCCGGGTACAGCGCCGGGCCCTGGGGCAGGTGCGACACCAGGACGTCGACCAGGGTGTCGACCTGGAACCCGTCCACGGCGCTCACCGGCACGATGTCGTCCCACTCCCCCAGTCCGTCCACCGCCATCAGGTGCTCGGCCAGTCGCCCCCTCGGCACCAGGTCCGCCTTGGTCGCGACCGCCACCACCGGCGTGCTGGACCGGCCCCGTCGCAGCTCGGCGAGCTGAGCCGCGATGTACCGGTCACCCGGCCCGACGCGCTGGTCGGCCGGCATGCAGAAGACCACCACGTCGACCTCCGCCAACGTGTCCCGGACGAGGTCGTTGAGCCGCTCGCCCAGCAGGGTCCGTGGTCGGTGCAGACCGGGGGTGTCGACCAGGACCAGCTGGGCGTCGTCCCGGTGGACGATGCCCCGGACCGTGTGCCGCGTCGTCTGCGGACGACCGGAGGTGATCGCCACCTTCTGGCCCACGATCGCGTTGGTCAGCGTCGACTTGCCCGCGTTGGGTCGCCCGACGATGCACGCGAAACCCGACCGGAAACCGGGGCCGGCGTTCACGAGGGCCTTCCGGCCAGGAACGTCAGCAGCAGGCGACGCTGCAGCGCGAACATCTCCTTCTCCTCCTCGGGCTCGGCATGGTCGTACCCCAGCAGGTGCAGGATCCCGTGCGTGGTCAGGAGCAGCATCTCCTCGGTGGCCGAGTGACCGGCACGCGCCGCCTGCCCGGCCGCGACCTGGGGGCACAGCACCACGTCACCCAGCAGTCCGGGCGGGGACGGGTGGTCGGCGGAGCCGGGGCGCAGCTCGTCCATCGGGAACGACAGCACGTCGGTGGGGCCGGGCTCGTCCATCCACTGCACGTGCAACCCGGTCATCACCTCGGTGTCGACCATGAGCACCGACAGGTCGGTCTGGGGGTGGACGTGCATCTCGTCCAGGACGTACCGGGCCAGGGCCGCGAACTCGGCCTCGTCCACCTCGACCCCGGACTCGTTGTTGACCTCGATGCTCATGCCCGCCCTCCTCGGTCCGGCTGCGGCCGCCTGGCGTCGAACGAGGCGTAGGCGTCGATGATGTCGCCGACCAGTCGGTGACGGACCACGTCCTGCGAGGTCAACCTGCAGAACGCGACGTCGTCGACCCCCGACAGGATCTCCTCCACGACCCGCAGCCCCGACGTCGTGCCGCCCGGCAGGTCGACCTGGGTCACGTCACCGGTCACGACCATCGTGGAGCCGAAACCGAGTCGGGTGAGGAACATCTTCATCTGCTCGGTCGAGGTGTTCTGGGCCTCGTCCAGGATGATGAACGCGTCGTTCAGGGTGCGCCCCCGCATGTACGCCAGGGGCGCGACCTCCACCGTCCCGGACTCCATGAGCCGGGGGATCGAGTCCGGGTCGACCATGTCGTGGAGCGCGTCGTACAGCGGCCGCAGGTACGGGTCGATCTTCTCGCTCAGGCTCCCGGGCAGGAACCCCAGCCGCTCCCCCGCCTCGACGGCCGGGCGGGTCAGGACGATCCGGTTCACCTGCTTGCCCTGCAGGGCCTGGACCGCCTTGGCCATCGCCAGGTAGGTCTTCCCGGTACCCGCCGGGCCGATGCCGAAGGTCACCGTGTGGCGGTCGATGGCGTCGACGTAGCTCTTCTGCCCGACCGTCTTGGGTCGGATCGTCCGCCCCCTGCTGGACAGGATGTTCTGGGTCAGGACCTCGGCAGGGCGGCTCGCCTGCGCAGCCGTCAGCATCGCCACCGCCCGCTCCACCACGTCCGCGTCCAGGCCCGTGCCGGCCGCTGCGACCTCCAGCAGCTCGTCGATCAGGCGCGCGACCAGCCCGACCTCGGCCGCGGGGCCACGCAGGGTGATCTGGTCACCGCGTGCGTGCACCGCGACGGTCGGGAAGCCCTTCTCGACCGCGCGCAGGACCTCATCCCCGGGACCCAGCAACGCGACCACGGGTAGGTCGGCCGGGACGAGGATGCGGTGCTCGATCTCGGTACCGCTGGGCACGTGCCGGGTCACGCCGGGCTCCACCCCAGCCCCGTGCCGCCGATCACGTGCCCGTGGACGTGGAACACCGACTGCCCGGCCGTCGGCCCGGTGTTGAAGACCAGTCGGAACTGTCCACCCGACTCGTCGGACGCCACCTGCTCGGCCAGGCCCACCATCGCGGCGAGGAGTTCGGGATCCGCGGCGGCGAGCTGCGCGACGTCGGCGTGGTGGTCGCGGGGAACCACCAGGACGTGCAGGGGCGCCTTCGGCTCGATGTCACGGAAGGCGAGCGCACGCTCGTCCGATGCGACCACCGTCGCGGGGACCTCACCGGCGACGATGCCGCAGAAGACGCAGTCCGGGGCTGTGAGCGACGGCTCGGCGGTGGTGGGCACCCACCCAGCCTAGTGCCCGAGCGCGACGGCGCCCGAGCACGACCCCGGTCCGTGCTGTCCCCGGCGCCTCAGCCCCACCGGCCCAGGCGTTGGGACAGCACGGCGACCGCGACCGGCCCGGCGGTCGAGCTGCGCAGGACGTGCGG
>NZ_AXCZ01000050.1 GCF_000767165.1 Cellulomonas bogoriensis 69B4 = DSM 16987 | reverse complement strand
AGGGGCCACCGGCCAAGGGCACCGAGGGCGGGTTGAAGCTGGCGACCTCCACCGTGCTCCTGCTGTTCGAGGTCGCCGAGCGCATGGTCGGCGACGCCGCTGACAAGGGCCACGACGTGCTGTGGTGCGCGCGCACGGCCGAGGGGCGGGGCCGGCCCCCGGTCCCGCGCCTGCACGCCGCACCGCTCGCGGTCTCCGGCCTGGTGCGGTCCCAGCTGCTCACGGGCCGTACCGCGGTGCTGACGTCGGCGACGTTGAGCCTGGGCGGGTCCTTCACCACCACGGCACGGGGCCTGGGTCTGGACCCGGCCGCGGAGCGTGAGCAGGCCCCACCCGTGGTGGGGGACGAGCCTGCGGACGAGCCGTCGCACGACCCGGATGCGGTGCGTCGGTGGCGGGGCCTGGACGTGGGCAGCCCGTTCGACTACCCGCGCAGCGGGATCCTGTACGTCGCCTCGCACCTGCCCGCGCCGGGGCGGGAGCCCACGACCGACTCCCAGCTGGACGAGATCGTCGAGCTGGTGCAGGCCTCGGGAGGTGGCGCACTGGGCCTGTTCTCGTCCAGGAGGGCGGCGGAGCAGGCGGCTGAGGCGGTGCGTGGGCGCGTCGACGTCCCGATCCTCTGCCAGGGCGAGGACCAGCTGCCCACCTTGGTGCGCAGGTTCGCCGAGGACGACGCCACGTGCCTGTTCGGCACGTTGTCGTTGTGGCAGGGGGTGGACGTCCCGGGGCGCTCGAACAGGTTGGTGATCATCGACCGGGTGCCCTTCCCCCGCCCCGACGACCCGGTGCGGTCGGCACGGTCGGAGGCGGTCGCTGCTGCGGGTGGCAACGGGTTCATGGCGGTGGCGGCGAGCCACGCGGCGCTGCTGCTGGCGCAGGGGGCCGGGCGCCTGGTCCGGACGGCCACCGACCGGGGGGTGGTGGCGGTGCTGGATCCCCGCCTGGTGACGGCCCGCTACGCAGGGTTCCTGGTCCGGTCGATGCCGCCGTTCTGGAGGACGACGGACCCCGCACTGGTGCGCTCGGCCCTCACGCGGCTCGCGGCCGACGGGTGAGACGCAGGTCTGCGCCGGGACCCGCACGAGCCTAGAGTGGCGGTGCGGTCGACACGGGGCGCGGCGACGACGAGAGGTGAGGCGTGGACACCACGGCAGAGGCAGACGCTGGGACGGGCGGGGCGACGGTGGGGCCGACGGCCCGCAGGCGTAGCAAGCTCGCCGTCGTCGGGGCCGGGAGCGTGGGTGCCACCATGGCGTACGCCGCCCTGATGCGTGGCGCGGCGCGGCACGTGGCGCTGTACGACATCAATGCCGCGAAGGTCGAGGCCGAGGCCCTGGACATCGGTCACGGGATCCAGTTCATGCCGATGGCCCAGATCGAGGGCTCGGACGACATCGCGGTGTGCGCGGACGCGGACGTGGTGGTCGTGACCGCCGGCGCGAAGCAGAAGCCGGGGCAGTCCCGCCTGGATCTGGCGGAGGCGACGGTCGGTCTGGTCCGGTCGATCCTGCCGGGCCTGGTGGAGGTGGCGCCGGACGCGGTGTACGTCATGGTGACCAACCCTGTCGACATCGTGACGTACGCGGCGTTGAAGACCTCGGGCCTGCCGCCGCACCAGCTGTTCGGGTCGGGTACGGTCCTGGACTCCTCGCGGCTGCGCTACCTGCTCGCCCAGCACACCGGTGTCGCGGCTCAGAACATCCACGCCTACATCGCCGGTGAGCACGGGGACACGGAGATCCCGCTGTGGAGCTCGGCGATGATCGGGTCGGTCCCGTTGCTGGACTGGCCGGGGATGCCTGGCGCGGACGGCGGCGTCGAGGGTCGCCTGGGGGCGGCCGACCGGGAGCGCATCGCGCACGAGGTGGTGAACTCCGCCTACCGGATCATCGCCGGCAAGGGGGCCACGAACTACGCGGTGGGGCTGGCGGGGTCGCGGATCATCGAGGCGGTGATGAACGACGAGCGTCGCGTCCTGCCGGTGTCGTCGCTGCTGACCGACTACCGGGGCATCTCGGACGTGTGCCTGTCGGTCCCGTCGGTCGTGGGCCGGCACGGGGTGGAGGGGACCCTCCCGGTCCGCCTGTCGGGTGACGAGCTGGACGGGCTGCAACGTTCGGCGGAGGCACTGCGTGAGGTGGCCGCGAGGTTCGGGCTCTGAGGCTTGGCGGGGCCGGTCACAGGCTCCGCAGCACGGTGACCACCCGTCCGAGGACGGTGGCCTCGTCCCCGGCGATGGGGGAGTAGGCGGGGTTGTGCGGCAGGAGCCACACGTGCCCGTCCTTGCGGCTGAAGGTCTTGACGGTCGCCTCCTCGCCGATCATCGCGGCGACGATCTCGCCGTTCTCGGCGACCGGTTGGCGGCGCACGACGACCCAGTCGCCGTCGCAGATCGCGGCATCGACCATGGAGTCCCCGGCGACCTTGAGCAGGAACAGCTCGCCGTCGCCGACGAGCTGCCGCGGGAGCGGGAACACGTCCTCCACGAGCTGGTCGGCGAGGATGGGGCCTCCCGCGGCGATGCGGCCCACCACGGGTACGTAGGACGGGGCGGGGGCCTCGTCCCGTGACGGTTCCCCCGCCCGGGCGGGTTCGTGGGAAGTGCCGACCGTCACGTCCTCGGGCATGACGACCTCGATCGCCCGAGGGCGGTTGGGGTCGCGCCGCAGGTAACCCTTGCGCTCCAGGACGGTCAGCTGGTGCTTGACGGAGGAGGGGCTGGTCAGCCCCACCGCCTGCCCGATCTCCCGCATGCTCGGCGGGTACCCCCGTGAGGAGACGCTGTCCCGCACCGTCTCCAGCACGCGGAGCTGCCGGGACGTCAGCGAACCGCGGGCCCCCTGCCCCCTCGTGGGCTGCCCGTCGCCCTGAACGTCGCTGGTCGCCATCGGGACCTCCCGGTCGTGCCGTGTCGTGGTCGGTCGTGGTCGGTCGCCGTCCGCCGCTGCGCGCCGCTGCTCGCCGTCCGGGCCGGTCCCGACGTCCGTGTCGGTGGTGGCTGATCTTCTTCCACCTGGCACAACCCTAGGGTCGCGGACGGTCCGGTTCAAACACGTGTTCGAGCGTGTCTCGACATCGCTCGCGGACCCTGGTAGAAATCGTACAGGTGTTCGACGTACAGGTGTTCGAACAGGAGGTGGGTGTCGTGAACGGCATGAGCGTGAGCGTGCGAGCACGGAGCGGTCAGCAGTGCGAGGTGCCGTTGCGGCTGACGGCCCGCGGCCGGGTGGTCGTGTGGCTGCTGGCCACCCTCGTCGCCGCCGGTGTCGGCCTGGGCGCGCAGAGCGCGACCGCCGGCACCCCGGCCGAGCCCCAGGAGGTGCGGGCGCACACCGTCGTGGCGGGTGAGACCCTGTGGGACATCGCCAGGTCCGCGACGCCCGCCGGTGGGGATGTCCGGGACGTGGTGGCCGACGTGGTCCGGACCAACGACCTGCCGAGCGCGGCCATCGTCCCGGGCCAGCGCCTGGTCGTGCCGCTGCCGGCGGACGCGGACGCCTGAGCCGTCACGACCTCGGTACGGGCCCCGCACATCCCCGTGCACGACTCGTTGCACGGGGATGTGCGGGGCCCGTACGGTGTGGCACGTCCTGGCCGCTCCTGCGGGACCGGGCGTGCGACGAGCCTGGAGGTCTGCGTGCACTGTCCCTTCTGCCGTCATGGCGACTCGCGGGTGGTCGACTCGCGGACGGCTGATGACGGCGCCTCGATCCGTAGGAGGCGGCAGTGCCCGGCGTGCCAACGACGGTTCACCACGATCGAGACCGCGAGCCTGGCGGTGGTGAAGCGATCGGGCGTCACAGAGCCCTTCTCCCGGGAGAAGATCGTCAACGGGGTGCGCAAGGCGTGTCAGGGACGTCCCGTGAGCGAGGACGACCTCGCCCTCCTGGCCCAGCGGGTGGAGGAGGCGCTCCGGGCGACCGGTAGCGCGGAGCTCGACGCCCACGAGATCGGCTTGGCGATCCTCGGTCCGCTGCGTGACCTCGACGAGGTCGCCTACCTGCGTTTCGCGAGCGTCTACCAGGCGTTCGAGTCCCTGGAGGACTTCGAGCGCGCCATCGGTGGTCTCCGTGAGGACCACGCCTCGGCCTCGACCGCCGGCGACGGCTGACCGGGGCCCTGGCCCGGTCCGGTCGCGCGGGCACGGTGGGCGTGTGAGGCTCGGTCCTGACACGAGGAGGCATGACCATGAGCGACCGCCCCCGCCCCTCCGACCCGCGCCTGGTCGGCATCTACCTCAACGACCACCTGGCCGGCGCCGTGGCCGGGTCCAGGCGCCTGCGCCGCACCGCCGAGGTCCTGCGTAGCACGCCGGTGGGGCCGGGTCTGGCCCGGGTGGCGTCCGAGGTCGAGCAGGAGCGCGAGGAGCTCGCCGCCGTCGTCGCCCACCTCGACGTCACGCAGGCATGGCCGAAGCAGGCGTTGGCCTGGGTGGGAGAGCGGGTGGCGCGGCTGAAGGCGGACAGGTCGCGGATGCGCAGCTCGCCCATCACCACGTTGCTCGAGGTCGAGCTGCTCCGCAGCGCGGTCATGGGCAAGCGCGGGGTGTGGCAGGCGCTCGTGGACCTCGCCGGGGACCTGGCACTGGACGAGTCGCGCATGGTCGAGCTCGTGGAGCAGACCGAGCGGCAGCTTCAGACCCTCGACGAGGTCCACGCCTACGTCCGCATCCGTGCGATGCGGTTGGTGCGGTAGGGGCTGGTCCTGGACGTCGCCGTTCAGTCCGCGCGGTGCCCGTGCTCGGTGTGGCGGGCGTGCGGGATCCGGTCCATGACCTGCTCACGAACCACCCGTCGCAGCACCTTGCCGATCTGGGACCGGGGTAGGTCGGGCAGCACGATGAGTTCGCGAGGGTGGGCGTAGCGGGCGAGTCGCTTCTCGCTCCATGCCCGGACCGCAGAGAGCTCGACACGGGTGGCGCCCTCGGCGAGCACCACCGCCGCGACGACCTTCTCGCCGAGGTCGCCCCCCGGGATCCCCACCACCGCGACGTCCGCGATCCCCGGCATGGACCGCAGGTGCTCCTCGACCTGGGACGGGTAGACGTTGAACCCCCCGGTGATGATCACTTCCTTGGAGCGGTCCACCAACCTGACGAAGCCGTCCTCGACGACGACCACGTCACCGGTGCGGAGCCACGTGCGTCCCTCGTGCTCCACCAGCACCGAACCGGTCTCGTCCGGGCGCTGCCAGTAGCCGTCGAACACCTGGGGGCCGCTGACCCACAGCTCGCCGCGCTCACCCTCCGCGGCGTCCCTCGCGGTGTCCTCCTGGTCGGCGATGCGGACATGGGTCGAGGGGAACGGCAGGCCGAGGGTCCCGGGGCGCCGCGCGGTCGACATGGGTGAGCCGAGCGCGACGGGCGCGGTCTCGGTCATGCCGTAACCCTCGACGAGCATCCCGCCGGTGACGCGTTCCCACTTCTCCGCGGTCGCCACGGGCAGGGACATCGCGCCCGAGATCGCGCTGCGGATCGAGGTGAGGTCCGCACCGGTGCGCTCGGCGGCGTCCGCGAGCCGCTCGAACATGGGTGGCACGCCGGGCAGGAACGTCGCTGGCCGGCGGCGCTGAGCCGCCAGGACGGCGTCCACGTCGAACCGGGGGAGGACCACCGCCGTCGCGGCGATCCGCACCACGTACACCATGCAGAGCATCAGGCCGAACGCGTGGAAGAACGGCAGGACCGACAGGACCGTCTCGCCGGCGCCGTGCCCTGTCCATGCCTGCCCCTGGGCGGCGTTGACGGCCAGGTGCCGGTGCCGCAGGACCGCGCCCTTGGGGGTCCCGGTGGTGCCGCCCGTGTACTGCAGGAGTGCGACGTCCTCCACGTCGGGGTGCGGGTGGGTGGCCTCGAGCGGGGTGGCGTGCTTCAGCGCCGTGCCCCAGCGGCGAACCGCCGGATGGGCGGGAACGGGGCCCCGCATGGCGTCCCTCGCCTTGCGCGAGGCGCTCAGCGGAAGGCGCAGCGCCGCGCGCTTGATCCAGGGGAGGTCGGCCGCGAGGTCGATCGAGACCACGGTCTGGACCGAGGTCTCTCCGTGACTGCCGAGAACCTCGGGGACGACCTTCTGCCAGCACAGCACGACGGTCGCCCCGCTGTCCTTGAGCTGGTGGGCGAGCTCGTCGGCGGTGTAGGTCGGGTTGTGCTCCACGACCACGGCGCCCAGGCGCAGCACGGCGTAGAACACGACCACGTGGGTCGCGCAGTTGGGGAGGACCAGCGCCACCCGGTCGCCGGGCTCGACGCCGAGCTCCTTCAGCGCGCCGGCAGCCCGGTCGACACGTCGTTGCAGGGTGTCGTAGGTCGTGACCGCGCCCATGAAGTCCAGCGCGACGACGCTCGGGTGCTGCTCAGCGGTCTGTGCGAGCGTCTCGGTGAGTGACTGCGCCGGAGCGGGTACGTCGAGCGGGACCCCCGGTGCGTACGCGGTGGACCAGGGGCGTGCGGGATCGGTCATGCCCCTAGGTTACGGGACCGTAGGTTGTGTCCGCTCGCCCGGAGGCCTGCCGGTCAGGACAGCAGGCGCAGCCGGATCGTCTGGTCCATGACCTCGAGCTCGGCGCACACGTCCGCACCGAGGTCGGACCCGACGTCGGTCACCACATAGCCGATGTCCCCGCTGGTCGCGAGCAGCTGTGCCTCGACGTTGACCCCGTGCTCGGCGAGCGTCGCGTTGATGCCGGCGAGCACGCCCGGGGTGTTGCGGTGCAGGTGCACGAGCCGGTGGGACCCGGTGCGCGCGTCGAGTGCGAGGTTCGGCAGGTTCACCGACAGCATCGTCGACCCGTGGCGCACGTAGTCCCGCAGCTTGTTCGCCACGAACTGGCCGATCGCCTTCTGCGCCTCCTCGGTCGACCCACCGATGTGCGGGGTCAGGATCACGTTCGGCAGGCCCCGGAGGTCGGACTCGAACGGGTCTCCGCGCCGCTTGGGCTCCTGGGGGAACACGTCCACCGCCGCCCCCGCGATGCGACCCTCGAGGATCCCCTCGCGCAGGGCCGCGTAGTCCACGACGAACCCGCGCGAGAGGTTGAGGAAGATCGACCCGGGTCGCATCCGGGCGAGCTGCGACGCCCCGAACATCCCGGCGTTGCCCGCACGCCCGTCGACGTGGAGGGTGACGACGTCGGCGGTCTCGAGCAGCTCGTCGAGGGTCTCCGCCCGCCGGGCGTTGCCGAGCGCCAGCTTCTCGGCGGTGTCGTAGAAGATCACGGACATGCCGAGCGCCTCGGCGAGCACCGACAGCTGGGTGCCGATGTTCCCGTAGCCGACGATCCCCAGGGTGCGCCCACGCACCTCGTGCGAGCCCTCGGCGGACTTGTCCCACACGCCGGAGTGCAGCGCCCGGTCACGCTCGGTCAGTCGCCGGGTCAACGCGATGATCTCGGCGATCGCGATCTCCACGACCGAGCGGGTGTTGGAGAACGGGGCGTTGAACACCGCGATGCCCTCGCGGGCCGCCGCGTCCAGGTCGATCTGGTTGGTGCCGATGCAGAACGCACCCACCGCCAGCAGGTCCGGCGCGTGACTCAGGACCCGCTCGGTCACCTGCGTCTTGGACCGGATGCCCAGGAGCTGGACCCCCGCGAGGGACTCGATCAGCTCGTCCTCGTCGAGGGCACCCGAACGGGTGACGACCTCGACACCGTCGGCGTTGAGGACGGTGGTGGCCAACGGATGCAGGTTCTCCAGCAGAAGTGCTCGCACGGGGGTGATTGTGGACCTCCGGGAGGCGCCGGCCAAACCGCGCCCGCCTGGCGGGACGCCCGGCGCCTGGGACAATGGGTTGGTGGACGTCACCTCGTGGCGTGAGCGACGACGCTCGCGCAGGCTCCTGCGGCACATGGACCGTGCCTCGGGGCGATCGGGCCGGGCCCGCCCCGGCGTGTGGCTGACGGCGGCAGCCGTCGCCCTGGTGTGGTTCGTCGGCTCCGGTTCCACGAGCACGTTCGGCCCCGGCTGGACCCCGGCGGACCTGCTCGGCCCCAGGGCTCTGGTCGAGGTCGACGGTCGGACCGTGGCCGTCCCGAGGCCGGCGTCCTCGGAGGGCAGGCTGGCCCCGGAGGTGCCGGTCACGACCTCGGGGGAGCACGCGTTCCTCCACGTGCACGACGACGGCAGCCCGGTGGGGTACGACCCGTGCCGCCCCGTGGAGTACGTCGTCCGGCCCGACCGCGCACCGCGGTCGGGCCAGTCCCTGATCGACGACGCGGTGCAGGTCGTGGCCGAGGCGTCGGGCCTCGTGCTGGTCCAGGTCGGTGAGACCGACGAGCCGCCGCTGATGGACCGCCCCCTCATCCAACCCGACCGGTACGGGCCGGGCTGGGCGCCCGTGCTGATCGCGTGGTCCGGGCCGGACGAGGTCTCCGAGCTCGAGGGCCAGGTCGCCGGGGTGGGAGGCTCGGCAGCGGTGCCGGGAGCGGACGGGTCCGGGCTCTGGCTCGCCGCGGGACGCGTCGCACTCGACGCCGAGGACCTCGGTGCGCTGCTGTCCCGGAACGGGGGCTACGAGCGTGCCCGCGCGATCGTGGTCCACGAGCTCGCACACGTCCTGGGCCTGGACCACGTGGACGACCCGGACGAGCTGATGCACCCGTTGACCTCGAGCCGGACCGACCTCGGCCCGGGCGACAGGCAGGGCCTGGCGCTCGTCGGACAGGTCGGGTGCGAGGGCTTCAGCTGAGCCCCTCGGGCAGCCCTCCGGTGGCCAGGACGCGCAGCGCCTGGGTCGGTCGGGTCATAGCGACGTAGAGGTCCCCGGGCGAACCCGCGAGGATCTCGAGCGGCTCGACCAGCACGACGACGTCGAACTCCAGCCCCTTGGCCGCGCGTGGGTCCAGGACGCTCACCCTGGCGTCGAGCGTGGTCCCCTCGCCCTCAGGACGCAGCAGCCGCCCGACGTCGTCGTCGGCGAGCGCGGCCCGGAGACCCTCGACCTGCCCCGCCGGCCCGATCACGGCCACCCGGCCGGCGCCCTCGTCCAAGCGCTCCACGGCCCGGCGCACCTCGCGGACCAGGGCCCCGTGGAGCTCGTCCGGCCCCACGGACCGGGTGCGCAGCGCGTCCGGGACGTCACGGGCCGAGGTCGTGGTACCCACGTGGACACCGGCCGCGGTGGCGACCGCCCGAGCAGCCTGCGCGACCGAGGCCGGCGTGCGGTAGTTCACGGTCAGCTCCGCGAGCCGCCACGACCCCCGCAGCACAGGGTCCAGCGCCTCGTCCCAGGTGCGCCCGGTGCCGCGCACGCTCTGGGCGGTGTCCCCGACGATCGTCATCGACCGGGTGGGGCATCGGCGCACCACCATCCGCCACGCCATGGGCGACAGCTCCTGGGCCTCGTCGACGACCACGTGGCCGTAGGTCCATGTCCGGTCGGCGGCGGCGCGCTCGGCGGTCGTGAGGACGGGGCCGCTGTGGGCGAACCGCTCGGCGAGCACCTCGGCACTGACCATCCCCTGCCCGACCCCCGAGGACCGCAGCACCTGGCGGGCGTAGTCGAGCTCCTCCTGCCTGCGGCGGGCGTCGGCGTCGGCCTGGGCGCGCTCGGCCTGGTCGTCCTCGCCCAGCAGCTCGGCGGCCTCGTCCAGCAGCGGCACGTCCGACTCGGTCCAGGGCGAGTCCACCGGCCGGTGCAGCAGTGCGCGCTCGCGGGCGTCCAGCTCCGGTGCGACCTCGGCCAGGACGTGCGGCTTGGCGAGCACCTCGCCGACGAGTCGCTGCGGGGTCAGGGGCATCCACGCGAGGTTCAGCGCGATCCTGATCTCCCTGGTGGTGCGCAGGTCCTCGATCACCGCGGCCCGGTCCTCGTCGGGGACGGAGTGTCCGAGCTGGTCGACCCACTGCGCGGCGAGTCGGGACAGCATGTCCCGGACGAACGTGACCCGGGCCAGGTTGTGGGGCCGGCCGGTGCGACGAGCCCGACCGATCGCCTCCCGCACGTCCCGCGGACGCACCACGACCTCGCGCCCGTCGACCCGTACCGCGACCGGTGCCGCCGGGACGCGTTGACGCCGCCGCACGGCGCGCGCGACCACGTCGGCCATGACGGGCCTGCCCTTGATCTCGGCGACGTCGTCGCGGTCGGTGGCCCGGACGGTGACACCGGGCAGGAGGTCGGCGACGGTGGCGGTGACGACGCCGGTCTCACCCAGGGAGGGCAGCACCTGGTCGATGTACCTCAGGAACACCCTGCTGGGACCGAGTACGAGCACGCCCGAGCGCTCCAGGGCACGTCGATGGGTGTAGAGCAGGTAGGCGGCACGGTGGAGCGCCACCGCGGTCTTGCCGGTGCCAGGGCCTCCCTGCACCACCAGGGCCCCCGCCAGGTCGCCGCGGATGACGGCGTCCTGCTCCGCCTGGATGGTGGCGACGATGTCGCCCATCCGGCCCGTCCGACCCGCCGCCATCGCTGCCAGCAGGGCACCTTCTCCCGCCAGCGCGCTCGGGTCGACCGCGTGGTCCCCGAGGAGGTCGAGGTCCAGCACCTCGTCCTCGATGCCGGTCACGGCCCGGCCGCGGGTGAGCAGGTGCCGGCGCCGCACCACCCCGTCCGGCCGTGCGGAGGTGGCGCTGTAGAAGGCGCGGGCGGCAGGGGCCCGCCAGTCGGTGAGCAGGGAGGTGTGCTCGGCGTCGGTGAGACCGATCCTGCCGATGTACAGATCCGACCTGTCCCGGAGGTCGAGACGACCGAAGCACAGACGGTCCTCGACCGCGTCCAGCTGGGCGACCCGGTCCTCGTACAGGGTCGCGAAGGCGTCCCGCTCCGAGCGGTTCTGGGGTGACCCGCTCGGTCCCGTGCGACGCACCGTGGCGAGGCGTTCACGGGCTTGGGCCCGGAGCGTGTCCAGGCGCTGGTAACGGAGGTCGACCGCGGCCTGCTCCTGCCGGAGCTGGTCCTGCCTTCCTGTCACGGGACCCCCAGGTCGGTTCGGGCGGGTGGCCGTCCATTATCCCGTCCGCCGGGGGTCGCGTACGCACCGGCGCGCGGGCGCCGTGGCGGACCGGTACCGGCCGGTACGGCTCCGACCTCTAGGATCGTCGCGTCCACCGATCAGCCCCGGCCGTCTGGGAAGGGTTCACCGTGCCGTACACCGAGCTCGACCGACGGGCGCTGCGCGTCCTGCTGGTCGAGGACGACGACGCCGACGCCGTTCTCGTCTCCGAGCTCTTCGCCGACTCCGGCGTGGCGGTGGACCTGCGCCGTGCCCGCACCCTCGCCGAGGCCGCGGGCCTCCTGGACGTCGACTGCGTCCTGCTGGACCTGGGGCTTCCGGACGCCTACGGGCTCGGCGCCATCCAGCGCCTGCTCACCGGCCCACGCGTGCCGGCGGTGGTCGTCCTCACCGGCCGCACCGAGAGCGGCCTGGGCCTGCGTGCGGTGGCCGCCGGTGCGCAGGACTACCTGGTCAAGGGTGAGGTGACGGCCGAGCTGCTCGGCCGCACGGTGCGGTACGCGGCCGAGCGCCGCCGGGCGGAGGTCCAGGAGCGGGACCTGTACCGTGCGCAGCTGCGCGCCTCCGAGACCAGCCGGCTCGAGCGTGCGCTGCTGCCCACCCCGCTGGTGGGTGACGGGGCGATGGAGGTGCTGGTCGGTTACCGGGCGGGCCGGGACGGGCTCCTCGGCGGCGACTTCTACGACGTCGTGGAGCGCGCCGACGGTTCGGTCGCCGCGGTGGTCGGCGACGTCGCCGGCCACGGTCCCGACGAGGCGGCCCTCGGGGCCCAGCTGCGCACCGCGTGGCGCACGTCGGTGCTGGCAGGACTACCCCCCGCGCAGGTCCTGGACGTGACCGAGCAGATCCTCTCGGCCGAGCGGGGCAGGCCGGAGATCTTCGCGACCCTGGTCATGGTGGTGATCGACCCCGAGCGCACCTCGATGGAGCTGTTCCTGTGCGGGCACCCCACCCCCTTCCTCCTGGACGACCCGACCACCGCGCTGCCAGCCGGTGAGCGCGGGCGCGCGCTGGGAATCCCCGTGCTCGGGGGCTGGCGGTCGAGCCGGGTCGAGCTGGGCCCGTCGTGGCGCGTGGTCCTCTTCACCGACGGCGTCCTGGAGACGACGATCGACGGCGGCACCGCCCGCCTGGGCGAGGAGGGCCTGCAACGGGTCATGGCGGAGCAGGTCCGCGCCCACCGCGCCGACCCGGACCAGGGCACCGACCTGGTCGAACGGATCCTGGAGAAGGTGCGGGCGCTGCACGGGGGCGACCTGGTCGACGACACCGCACTGGTCGTCCTGGGCTGGGGGCAGCGGTGAGCGCCACCGGCGGGACCACGCTGCGACGCAGGGTGACCGTCGCCCTGGCCTGCGCGGGCCTGGTGGTGGTGCTCGCCGTCACCGGGGCGGTCGCGGCGTTCCTGACGGTCGGGTCCCGCCAGCAGGACGTGACCGAGATGTACTTCGACGCCCTTCTCGAGGCGGACAACACGTTCGTCCGGCTGGTCGATGCAGAGGCGTCCCTCCGGGCGTACGTCGCCACCGGCGACGAGGTCTCGCTCGAGCCTTTCGAGGCGCTCGCCGCCGGACGCACCCCTGCCCAGGAGCGCGCCCAGGCGCGGCTGCTGGAGCGTCGGGGTGAGGGCTCCGCGGTCCTCAGGGCTCAGGAGGCTGCACGGGAGGCTACGCGTGCCTGGTACGCCGACCACGCGATGCCGACGATCGAGCAGGTGCGCCAGGACGGCCCCGGCACGGTCGGCGAGGCCCAGGCCCGGCGAGGGCAGGTGCTGTTCGAGGACGTGCGTGTCGAGGTCGAGGCCTACCGGGTCCTTCTCCAGGAGGAGCGTGCCGCGGCGGTGCAGGGGCTGCGGACCGCCACCCGGGTGCTCGCTGCCAGCGTCGCCGCGCTCGCGGGTGTGGCGGTGGTCGGCGGGGCGCTGCTGTGGGTGTTCCTGCGCAAGTGGGTCCTCAACCCTCTGACCGCGCTGACCGAGGACGTGCGTCTGGTGGCCGAGGGGCAGGCCGAGCACGAGGTCGCCACCCACGGGACCGGCGAGGTGGCGCAGGTCGCCCAGGACGTGGACCACATGCGCCGTCGGCTCGTGGGCCTGATCGCCCACGCCCGGCGGTCGAGGGAGGAGCTGGAGGAGTCCCACGCCAGGTTGCGCGAGCAGAGCGAGGACCTGGCGCGGTCCAACCGGGACCTGGAGCAGTTCGCGTACGTCGCCTCCCACGACCTGCAGGAGCCCCTGCGCAAGGTGGCGAGCTTCACCCAGCTGCTGGCCAAGCGGTACCAGGGCCAGCTCGACGAGCGGGCCGACCAGTACATCGAGTTCGCCGTGGACGGCGCCAAGCGCATGCAGCGGCTCATCAACGACCTCCTCGGATTCTCCCGGGTGGGGCGCATCGGCGGGGAGCTCGGCGAGGTCGACGTCCGGGTGCTCGCGGAGAGGGTCGTGGAGGACCTGGACGACGCGGTCCGGGAGGCCGGTGCCCAGGTCGTGGTGGGTGAGCTGCCGACGGTGGTGGGCGAGGAGCCCTTGCTCGCCCAGCTGTTGCACAACCTCGTCGGCAACGCGGTGAAGTTCCGGCACCCCGACCGTGCACCGGTCGTGCGGCTGGAGGCGAGGCGAACGGGCGCCGCCTGGGAGCTGAGCTGCTCGGACAACGGGATCGGGATCGACGAGCAGTACGTGGACCGCGTCTTCGTGATCTTCCAGCGGCTCCACCCCAAGGACCTCTACGAGGGCACCGGGATCGGGTTGGCGCTGTGCAAGAAGATCGTGGAGTACCACGGCGGTCAGATCTGGATCGACGCGGGCGCCGCCGAGGGCACCACCATCCGGTGGACGTTTCCCGATCAGTTCGCGAGCCGTCTCGCGGAGGAGCAGGAGCGCGGCCCGTCCGGGCCGCGGAAGGAGACCCCCGTGCCGTCCGGCGCGACGGGTCAGGCGCCCGCCTCTGGCGGCGACCAGGAGGTCACACAGACATGAACGACGCGCAGAAGCCCATCGACGTGCTGCTGGTGGAGGACGACCCCGGGGACGTCCTCATGACTCAGGAGGCGTTCGAGGAGAACAAGGTCGCCAACCGCCTGGCGGTCGTCAGCGACGGCGCCTCGGCCATGGAGTACCTGCGCAAGCAGGGGCAGTACGCCGACGCGCCCACGCCGGACATGGTGCTGCTGGACCTGAACCTGCCGCGGATGGACGGACGCGAGGTCCTGGCGGCGATGAAGAGCGACGAGGAGCTCCGGCGCATCCCGGTGGTCGTGCTGACGACCTCGGAGGCCGAGGAGGACGTGCTGCGCAGCTACTCGCTCCACGCCAACGCCTACGTCACCAAGCCGGTGGACTTCCAGCGGTTCATCGAGGTCGTGCGGCAGATCGACGACTTCTTCCTGACGGTCGTGAGGCTGCCGTCCAGGTGACCGGGGAATCCCCGTGCGCCGTCCGGCGTTGACGACCACGGACGACGGCTGAGCGGAGGCACCACCATGCGCGACCCGAGGGAGATGTACCAGGTCGAGGAGGACGTCGCGGCCGAGCTGGGCCTGCGGTCCGGTTCCGGCGAGGGGCCGGTCATGCTCCACGTCCTGGAGGGTTTCGTGGACGCCGGTGAGGCGGGTGCGGGGGTCGTGGCCCACCTGGCCGAGCGGTTCGGTGCCACGCGGTTGGCGACGTTCGAGGTCGACGAGCTGGTGGACTACCGTGCGCGCCGTCCGGTGATGACGTTCGACTCGACCCGGTGGACCGCCTACGACGCGCCCCACCTGGCGCTCGACGTGGTCCGCGACGCCGAGGGCGTGCCCTTCCTGCTGCTGCACGGCTCGGAGCCGGACGTGCAGTGGGAGCGGTACGTCGCGGCGGTCACCCAGCTCGTGGAGCGTTTCGGCGTGCGCCTGACGGTCGGGGTGAACGGGGTGCCGATGGGAGTGCCGCACACGCGCCCGGTCGGGATGACCGTCCACGGGACCCGGACCGAGCTCGTCGCGGACCACCCGTCGTGGTTCGGTCGGGTGCAGGTGCCGGGAAGTGCCGCTGCGCTGCTCGAGCTGCGACTGGGGGAGCTGGGGCACGACGCGGTGGGGGTGGCCGTGCACGTGCCGCACTACCTGGCGCAGTCGGCCTACCCGCAGGCCTCGGTCGCCGCGCTGGACCTCCTGGAGCGACGCACCGGTCTCCAGCTGGACCCGGCGGTGCTGGAGCCGGTGGTCCGGGCTGCGGCGTCGGAGGTGGAGCGACAGGTCGGGGAGTCGGCCGAGGTGGCGGCGGTGGTCGCGGCCCTGGAGGAGCAGTACGACTCCTTCACCCGCGCGATCGGTCGCACGAACCTGCTGGCGGAGTCCACCGACCTGCCCACGGCCGAGGAGCTCGGGGCGGAGTTCGAGCGGTTCCTGGCCCAGCAGGAGGGGCCTGGCCGGCCGTCCTGAGGCCTGCGGTGCGTCGGCTACGCGATGGTGGTCGCGGTGGTCCGCGACCGTGCAGACCAGCGGGATGATGATCTTCCGGTGCCCTCGACGGGGGCTCTGGTCAACGATGTCGCCTCGTGCCAGACTGCCGGTGTTGCAGTGGTTGGACCCGTCCTCGTCGGACCTGGGCAGAGCATTGCGGCAGGGCGAGCGGGCGCACGGCCCTCTCGAGGACGTCCCAGCGGGACAGAAGGACAGGACGAGCATGGCGCAGGGATCTGTGAAGTGGTTCAACGCCGAGAAGGGTTTCGGCTTCATCGCGCAGGACGGTGGTGGCGCCGACGTGTTCGTGCACTACTCGGCGATCGAGACGCAGGGTTACCGCACCCTCGACGAGGCGCAGCGCGTCGAGTTCGAGATCACCCAGGGCCCCAAGGGTCCGCAGGCGGAGAAGGTCCGCCCGCTCTGAACCGGTGACCGGCGGGCCGTCGGTTCACGTCGGCGGCCCGCCGGGGCTCAGCCCGTCCCGTCCCGCAGGGGTCTGGCCCCGGCCGTGAAGGACGTGAGCTCGTCCCCGTGCAGCACACGGGCCGGCTGGGGCAGGCTGCGCAGCGCGCGGCCCAGCCCCGACCCGCCCAGCAGGTCGGGGTCCTCGGTGCCGACCAGGACGAGGTTCCCGTAGCGGCGTCCGCGCAGCTGACCCGGTTCGGCGAGCAGCCCGACGTGACTGAAGTGCTGCGCGAGGGTGGCGACCTCTGCGCGCGCCAGCGTCAGCGGGGGGCGGTCCGCGCAGTTGGCGAGGTAGAGGCCCCCCGGGCGCAGCGTCTGGGCGATCTGCGCGACGCTCGTGGTGGTGGCCAGCGCGGTGGGCGTCCTGTCACCGTTGAAGACGTCCCGGATGACCACGTCCCAACGGTGGGGTGGGAGCTGGGCCACGGTGAGGTTCGCGTCCTCGGCCCGCAGCCGGAGCGCCGGAGCCCGGGGCAGGTCGAACCAGGTGCGCACCAGGTCCACCAGCCGGGCGTCCACGTCGACGGCCAGCTGGTTCGACCCGGGCCGCCGGTGGTCGACCCAGCGGGCCATGGTGCAGGCTCCGGCGCCCAGGTGGAGCACACGCAGCCCCCCCGGTGGCATCTGGTCCACGACCGCTGCCATGTGCTGCATGTACTCGAAGTCCAGCAGGTCCGGCCGGTCGAGGTGGACGTGCGAGGACGGCACCCCGTTCACGTGCACGGTGAACGCACGGGTCTCGCCGCGGTCCGGGACGAGCTCGGCCGTCCCGGTGTCGATCGGCTGGGGCCCCACGGGCAGGGGGCGCGCGTCGGTGGGGCGGACTGCGCGTCGGGGGGAGCGGGGCATGGGCCCACGGTAGGCGGTGGCGGGGCGGTGGTGGATCCGCCATTGACGCCGTCGAACAGGTGTTCGATGATGGTGGTGGGAGGTGTGCCATGGGAGCAGCAGGGTTGGGTGCGATGGACCGGGTCGCGCCGGTCTCACCGAGGGTGCGTGCGTTGCTGGCCCGGTCCGACGACGAGCTCGTCGCGGCGAGCCTGGCGGGCACGACCGAGGAGCGTCTGGTCCACGGTCATCTCGCTGCGCTCCGGGCGGCCGCTGCCGTGGTCGAGGCGCGCGGGGCCCGC
>NZ_AXCZ01000049.1 GCF_000767165.1 Cellulomonas bogoriensis 69B4 = DSM 16987 | reverse complement strand
AGCCCGAGCCGGAGCCGGAGCCCACCGCGGAGCGGTCGACGTCGACCGCGTCGCGGTCCAACGAGCGCGCCGAGGCCCCGGCCGCTGCGACCACGCAGACCAACGCGCCCGCCCCGCAGAGCGTCAACGGCAACGCCGTGCTCGAGGTCGCCGCCCGCTACGTGGGTGTGCCGTACGTCAGCGGTGGGTCCACCCCGTCCGGGTTCGACTGCTCGGGCTTCACCCAGTACGTGTTCGCCCAGCTGGGCATCAACCTGCCGCGCACCTCCGGTGAGCAGCGCTACGCCGGGACGGTCGTCTCCCGCGACCAGGCGCAGCCCGGTGACCTGATCTGGTCGCCCGGCCACATCGCCATCTACGCCGGTGGCAACCAGCAGATCGACGCTCCCCGCCCGGGCAAGACGGTCCAGTTCCGTGCGATCTGGCAGTCGAGCCCGACGTTCATCCGTGTGACCGGCTGACACTCCCGGACACCCCTCCACGAAGCCCCGGACCACGATGGTCCGGGGCTTCGTGCCGTGGACGGCCGTTAAGGGCTTGCCGTCCCACGTACGCTGGGCAGGCTGCTCCACCAGCCGGGCCCGAGCATCCAGCCGGGTCCGACCGTTCTGGTCAGGGAGACTGCCGTGCTGCTGAAGCCCGATGCCCGCCCGCCGGTGAAGGCCCCGCCCGCGGGTGACCTGCCACGCGCCCTGCTGCTGAACGCCTCACGAGAACCGTTGTGCGTGGTCAGTGCCCACCGGGCGGTCAGCCTGGTGCTGGCGGGCAAGGCCGTGGTGCTGGAGACCGACGGCCGGGTGCTGCGGTCCGAACGCATGGTCATGCCCGCCCCGCACGTGCTGTGCCTCAACAGGTACGTGCACGTCCCGTACCGGGGCGTGGTGCCCCCCACCCGGCGGACCGTCCTGCAACGTGATGACCACCGGTGCGCGTACTGCACGGCTCCTGCGGACACCGTCGACCACGTGCACCCCCGGTCGCGGGGCGGGCGCCACGAGTGGACCAACGTGGTGGCGGCCTGCTCGCGGTGCAACCACCGCAAGGCCGACCGGCTCCTGTCGGAGATCGGGTGGCAGCTCCTGGTGACCCCGTCGCTGCCTGCCCCGGGCCGGGCCATCCCGGGGGTCGCCTCGCGTCCTCACCCCACCTGGGTCGCGTACCTGACCCTGTAGCGGGTGTGTGCGGTGCGCACGGGTGGGCCTTTTCGCGGCAGACTGTGATCACGCGCCGCTGAGGGGAGTCGATGATGACGGTGGAGAACGTGGTGCTCGTCGGGATCGACGGGTCGCCTGCGAGCCTGAACGCCCTGGACTGGGCCGCTCAGCACGCGCGGGTCCACGGGTACGGGTTGCACCTGGTGTGCGCGTACTCGGTCCCGTCGTTCACCGCCACGGCGTTGGACGGCGGGTACGCCGCCATCGACGACACCGCCATCCAGGACGGCGCCCGCGCGGTGCTCCAGGAGGCGGTGGAGCGGGTGCGGCCCTCGGGGGTCCGGACGACGTCCGCCGTGGCCACGGGGGACGCGGCGGCGGTCATGGTCGAGCTGTCCCGTGGTGCGGCGACGGTGGTGGTGGGGACCCGGGGTCGCGGTGGGTTCGCCGAGCGGCTGCTGGGGACGGTGTCGTCGGCGTTGCCGGCCCACGCCCACTGCCCGACGGTCGTCGTCCCGTACCGCCCCGAGCACGAGGGCAGGGAGCCGGAGCCGTCTGCGCCTCGGGTGCGGCGGATCGTGGTGGGTGTGGACGGGTCGCCGGCTGCGGAGGCCGCGTTGTCGTGCGCGATCCGCCAAGCGGAGATCTGGGACGCCGAGCTCACGGCCGTGGCCGGTGTCCCGGTGGGCTCGGGAACGGGGATCCTGGCGTGGTTGCCGTCGTCGGTGGACCACGAGGCCGTGCTCCGGGACGTGGCCGAGGGGTTGGACGTGGTCGTGGACCGTGCCCTGGCCGACCACCCCGGTGTGCAGGTGCGTCGGCACGTGCTGGACGGCACGGGGGCGGCCCTGCTCACCGAGTTCTCGACCGCGGTCGACCTGGTGGTGGTGGGGTCCCGGGGGCGGGGCGGGTTCGCGGGCCTGCTGCTGGGGTCGACCAGCCAGGCGGTCCTGCACCACGCGGTGTGCCCGGTGATGGTGGTGACCAGCCGCAGGCGGGAGGAGTGGTCACCGACCTCCGTGGCGGGCTGACGGAGCGGCCGCCCGCCACGGAGGGGCTTCAGCTGCGCGTGCGGTACAGGCGCATGGTGATCGGGGCGGCGACCGCGGTGATGACCGCGGCGGCGATCAGCACCCACGCCACGTCCCCGAAGGTGGCGGTACCACCCATGAGGCCGCGGACGGCGGTGACGAGGTGGCTGACGGGGTTGACCTCGACCCAGGCGCGCAACCACCCGGGCATGGTGGCGGGGTCGGCGAAGATGTTGCTGGCGAACGTCAGCGGCATCAGGACGATCATGGAGGTGCCCATGACGGCGTTGGGGGAGCGCATGACCAGCCCCAGCGCGGTGAAGATCCAGCTGATCGCGAATGCGAACACCAGCAGCAGCAGGACGGCGAGCACCACTCCGACCAGGCCCCCGTCGGCACGGAACCCGATCGCGAACCCGAGGCCCAGGGTGATGGCCGATGCGATCGTGTAGCGGACCGAGTCGCCCAGGAGCGCCCCGACGATGGGGGCGGGTCGCCACACCGGCAGGGAGCGGAACCGGTCGAACACGCCCTTGGTGATGTCGGTGTTCATAGTGAAGCCCGTGTACACGGTGATCAGCAGCACCGTCTGCACCAGGATTCCCGGCAGCAGGAACTGCAGGTAGGTGCTCACGTCACCGGCGATCGCTCCACCGAACAGGTAGGTGAACATGAGGGTGAAGATGATCGGGGTGAGCGTCACGTCGAACAGTTGCTCGGGCACGTGCTTGATCTTCAGCAGGGCACGCCAACCGAACGTCAGGGCGTTGGCGACGGGCCCCGGGCGTCGTGGCTGCTCGCGTGGCCTGATGGCGGCACGTAGCGGGTTCTGCTCGGTCGCCGCAGTGGTCGGGGCGCTCATGCGACCTCCTCGGTGGGGGTGTCGTCCTCGGCCGGGCGGCCGGTGAGGGCGAGGAACACCTCGTCCAGGCTGGGTTGGCCCAACGAGACCTCGGCGACGTCCACGCCCTGGTCCAGCAGGGTGGGCAGCAGCGTCGCGGCTGCCCGGGCGGAGTCCACGCGCGCGGACAGGGTGGTGGTGTCGGCCCCGAGGTCGACCTCGGCGGCCAGGACCTGCGCCATGACCTGGGCGGCGGTGGGGCGCTGCGCGGGGTCACCGACACGCAGGTGCACAGCAGCGGTTCCCACCGAGGCCTTCAGCTGGGTGGCCGTGCCCTCGGCGATGACCTTCCCGTGGTCGATGACGGCGATCCGCTCGGCCAGCTGGTCGGCCTCCTCCAGGTACTGGGTGGTGAGCAGCACCGTCGCGCCGTCGTCGACGAGCACGCGCACGATGTCCCACACGTGGTTGCGGCTGCGCGGGTCGAGCCCGGTGGTGGGCTCGTCCAGGAAGAGGACCCGGGGGCTGGTCACCATGCTGGCCGCCAGGTCGATCCGCCGCCGCATGCCTCCGGAGAACGTCTTGACCTGACGTCCCGCGGCCTCGTCCAGGTCGAAGGCGTGCAACAGCTCGGCGGCCCGGGAGCGCGCCGCGGCCCGGGAGTACCCGTACAGGCGGGCGATCAGGATCAGGTTCTCGTTCCCGGACAGGTCCTCGTCGACCGAGGCGTACTGCCCGGTCAGGCCGATCAGTCCCCGGACCTCCTGCGCGTGGGCCACGACGTCGTGGCCCAGGACGCGGGCCTGGCCCGCGTCCGGCCGCAGCAGCGTCGCGAGCATGCGGACCGTGGTGGTCTTGCCCGCGCCGTTGGGCCCCAGGACGCCGTACACGGTCCCGGCAGGCACGGCGAGGTCCACCCCGTCCACGGCCTTGGTCGTCTTGAAGTGCTTGACGAGGCCGTGGGCCTCGATGGCGAGATCGCTCATGGGCGCCATCCTGCCCCCGACCACCGACATCACGACAGGGGTTTTCCCGGGCCTGCTCGCGCCGGGCGTGGGGACCGGGCGGGCGCGGAACAGCTCACGCCCAGGCGGTCATCCTCGCCTACGAGCCGGGCCTGGTCCGGACCGGGCGGTGGCCGCGACGCAGCCCCTTGAGCTCTCCGCGTTCGATGCGGCTGACGGCGGTGCCGTCGGCGAGCTCGGCGCGGTGCTTGCGGTGGCGCCGGTAGTGCTCGACGACGGCGACGACGAGGCGGGGGTCGCTGTCGAGGAGGGCGAGTGGGATGACGACCGGCTTGTGCCGATCTGCGCCTGCACGGTGTCCGATGCGGAGGTGGATCCCGGGGCGGGTGACGATCGTGACCCAGAACACCTCCTCCCACGGCACGACGGTGTCGTGCTTGAGGCCATGGCGCACGATCCCGTGAGGGGTGAGGGTCATGGAGACCAGAGTGGCTGAGTAGGTGGTCTGGAGGAGCAGGACACCGATGCTGAACACGCCCAGGACGAGCCCGGCCACATGCCCGGGGACCCGGTGTACCGCCTCGTAGCCGAGAGCCCCGGCGAACACCATGAGCGCTGCAGCCACGAGACCGAACCACGGTGCGGCCACGACGACCGGTCGGATTCCGGCCGCAGCCGGTAGCTCCAGCCCACGTGAGGTCGCGAGCACTTCGATGCGTCCTCCACGCGGTCGCAGGAGCATCGCCCACAGAGCCCGGCAAGCCAGCACGAGCATGGCGAGAGTGGCCAGTCCCAGGGTGACGGTGGCGGGGGGGCCCAGGGCGATCATCAGAGCGGAAGCGAGCGCAGCTACGGCCGCGACGGTCCCCAACGTCCAGGCCGCCCAGAGCGCTGTGCGACGGTTGAGACGAACGGGGGGGTCGGGCAGGTGGACCGGCGGGTGCAGGGCGCGAGGGGCCGTCATGTCAGCTGCACACCGGATTCGGCTTGCCTGAGACGCCGTCGGTGACGGAGCTCCAGGCGTCCTCTGCGAAGTCGGTGGTCGCGTCCCACGCGTTCTCGAGGCCTGCGTCGATGGCCTCCCTGACGTCCTGGGGAACAGCGCTCTCGTACGCCCAGCGACCTCCTTCGCCGATTGCCCAAGCTCCGGCGACGGCAGCAGCGGCTGTGGCCCATGCCGGTGCTGTGACTCCGATCACGCCGGTGACGACGACCGCCGCAGCGATCCCCACGGCGGCGCCCACGACGGATCCGAGCTCACCGATCACGACGGTTGACGGTGATTCGCCGGAGGCGATCTCCTGTCCGGCCAGACCGAGGCTGAGTGCGTCACCCACGAGGGGCAGGTGCCGGGTCGGTGTGCGCCGCAGGGCGTCTGCGGTGCTCTCTGCGCCGGACGCGGCGCGTCGTAGCGCGTCGGGGTCCGCGGCCCGTGCCGCTTCGCGGACGGCAGGGTTGCCCGAGCCCATCTCTCGCTTGAACACGCGCGCGTCGTGTCGAAGGGTCTCGGCGTGGGCGCGAAGCGTCTCGATGTTCGCCTTGTGGGTCTGAGTCTTGAGCTCGGTGATCGACTTGAGGGCGAACTTGTTGGTCTTGGCCATCGCGTCCAGTACGGCACCGGACAACGGCTGCGGTTCGAGCTCTGCACCGAAGGCGTCCAGGTTGTCGATGATCCAGACCTCGAGCTTGTCCCAGGCGACGGCGACCTCGTGGGCGATCCGGTTGTACAGCTCGACCTTCTCCAGCTGCCGCTCGTAGGCCCTCTGGGCGGCGTCGAACTGGTTCACCTGCGCCGGTGAGGCGTCGGGCCCGAGGCAGTGCGGGGGAGGGAGGGCATCGGAAGGTGGCTCGATCACCGTGCCGACGACGACGAGCCCGCCGGATGCGGCGTCGTCACGCATGTCGGCGAACTTGTGCTGCATCCGCTCGAGCTGGCCGGCGTATGCGCGGAGCTTCTCGGCGGCGTCCGCGGCGATCCCGGGCTGATCCTCCGCCGCACGACGTAGCTGTTCCAGGACGTGGTGGTACGCCTCGCCGGACTCACCGATCCACGTGAAGTGCCCCGCGCGCTGGGTGGTGCAGAACCGCGTGAACATGGTCAGGCCGTTGCGCAGCGTGGGGGAGAGCCACTCGGCCGCGGCCCGGACGGAGCCGGGGTCGCCGGGGACGTGGGTGTCGATCACCGCTGGTCCTCGAGCGGAGCGAGGGCGGCGCCGAAGGTGCTGGCGATCGACGCGTCGGTCCTGCGACTGTCGGCAACGGAGTCGGCGAGGGCCGCGCCCATCAGGCGTGAGGTCGTCGCCAGGTCGCCCGCGCCGGTCGCGAGGTGACTGATGATCGTGGCGATGATGGCGCTCGCGACCCCTCCGTCCACGGAGGTCGGCATGGAGGTGAGGGCTTCTTCGAGGTCCTCGGCGGCCATGGTGTGACGGCGCCCGAGGTGTTCGATCACCTCGAGGTCCATCTGGAGCTCTCTCACGCGATCCGTCCTTCACGTCGGTACTGCTCAGGTACGACCATGTCGAACACGACGACGTCGTAGTGGTTCCGGCGCTTGACCTCGTCCAGGCGTGGGGTCTCGACCGCGACCCAGGGCTGTCGCTCACCGCACGACGTGCCGAGTCGGTCGAGCGCGGTGTAGGCCAGCAGAGCCAGGCGCCCGTCCTTGAGCGTGCGCACCTCAGGGGTGCCGGACCGTTCACCAGGGCGCACGGGCAGGTACACCACGGGCGGGACCGTCGGGCGACCAGCGGGGGTGACGTCCTGCGACTGCGCAGAGGCGGTCGGAGTGGTCGGCTGGTCGATCACGAGCACGTCGTAGGGCGCGAACGCCGCCAGCTCCTCGGTCCGAGCAAGGATCCAGGGCTGGTGGGGACCGCACAGGCGGCCGACCCGGTCCAGGGCCGTGTAGGCGAGGAGCGCTGTCCGGCCGTCCGCGAGGCGGTGCTTGACCACGAGGTTCTCGTCAGGCGCGGCGTCGTCCGGGCGGAGCAGGTACACGAACGGCGGCATGGTGTGCTCGTCGTCCATCGTTCCCCTTGCTACGGCGCTGGCTGGCAGACTCCCGCGCCGAGCATAGTGACGGCGTGCGGAGCCGGTCCGGCTCTGCACAGGAGGGCCGCCACGTCTCGCGCCCACAACCCTGTCGACGTCGTCAGCGACGCACCAGCGGGGTGAGGACCACCGTGGAGCGGGTGCGGTCCACGATCGGTTCGGCGTTCAGCCGTTCGACGACCTCGTCCAGGTGGCGCACGTCCCGCGCGCGCACCTGGACCACGGCGTCGGCGTCCCCCGTGACCGTGGACGCCGCGACCACCTCGGGGTAGGTGACGAGGACGTCGCGCATGGTCGCCGGGCTGGTGGAGGCCGCGCAGTGGACCTCCACGTACGCCTCGGTACCCCAACCCAGCGCCCCGGGGTCCACACGGGTGGTGAACCCGGCGATCACCCCGTCGGCGCGCAACCGGTCCACGCGTCGCTTGACCGCCGACGCCGACAGGTTCACCCGCGACCCGATGACCCCGTAGCTGGTGCGGGCGTCCCGGGACAGGTGCTCCAGGATCGCCGCGTCGACGCGGTCCAGGGACCCGGAGGGTGCGTCGTCGTGCGGCATGCGCTCAGCATGCCCGACGACGCCGCACCCTCGCCCCGGTCGTCCCCCGGGTCACCCCTCGCGGATCTCCAGGGTGCAGCACTTGGCACCGCCACCGCCCTTGAGCAGCTCGGTGGTGTCCACCGGGTGGGGTTCGAACCCGCGCTCACGCAACGACGCCGCCAGGTCCACCGCAGCCGGTGCCACGACCACCCGCCGCCCGTCCGACACCGCGTTCAGGCCCAGGGCCTCCGCGTCGGCCTCCGTGGCGATGACCGCGTCGGGGAACATGCCGGCCAGCACCTCCTGGGAGGCGGGGGAGAACGCGGGCGGGAAGTACGCGATCATCGGGTGCGCGGGGTCGCTGTCCAGGACGGCGATCGCGGTGTCCAGGTGGTAGAACCGCGGGTCCACCAGCTCCAG
Organism: Cellulomonas bogoriensis 69B4 = DSM 16987; assembly: GCF_000767165.1. Classification (GTDB taxonomy): domain Bacteria; phylum Actinomycetota; class Actinomycetes; order Actinomycetales; family Cellulomonadaceae; genus Actinotalea; species Actinotalea bogoriensis. The sequence goes on along the minus strand of NZ_AXCZ01000049.1, from coordinate 9,025 downwards.
GGTGACGACCTCACGACCGGTGACCCGCGCCAGCTCGGCGTGGGCCGCCGGGTCGGTGCGGAACCCCGACCCGCCCAGCAGGACGTCCCCGACCATGAGGATGTCGCCCTCGCCCTCGTTGACCTCCGCCGCCGTGTGCGTGGTGAACCCGCTGCCGGCGAACCACTGCTCGTACGCGGGGCCCTCGGGGGCGCGCTCCGGGAACCGGAACCGGGCCGAGTACACGATCCCGTCCACGACGGTCGCCCCGTTCGCGGCGTACACCATGTCCGGCAGGCCCGGGAGCGGGTCGATCAGGTCCACGGTGTGCCCCCAGTCCAGGTAGGTCCGGTACAGCACCTCCCACTGGTCCACGGCCCGCTGCCGGTCGGTGGCACGGTTCACGTCCATCCACGGGTTGATCTCGTAGGTGACGTCGAAGTGGTCGGGACGGCACATCAGGTACCGGCGGGCGGTCGAGGTTCGCTCGACGGCGCCGGGGCCACGGCCGGGGGTGGTGGGGTGGTCCACGGGTGCTCCTTGTCGGTGGGCTGCGACGAGGCTAGTGCGACACCCGCGTGATCGCCCGGTTCCAACACCGCCGTCCACGTGCCCCGACGTTGCGTCTGGCAGCCACTTCACGCACTGACGTTGCGTCAGGGTCGGGCGGTCATCTCCGCCGCCGCCCGGCGCAGCACCACCGCACCCATCACCGCCAACGGCACCCGCAGCACCGCGCCCGTCACCACCGGCCACACCCGCCACCGCGGGCCACGCAGGTGGACGTCCTCCACCCACGTCACCTCGCAGTGCGACGCGCCCAACGGCCGCACCCGGATCTCCGCGGTCCCCAGCAGCACCGGCCCCACCTTGCGCAGCTCGGCCACACCCGTGACCGCCCCGACCCGACCCGACGCGGGCACCGGGGCGTCCAGGCGCACCACGACCATCGTGTCGGCCAGGCCCGGCCCACCACCCACCGCCGTGGGCCCGCTCACCCCGGTGAACGTGTCGCCCACCGCCAACGACGCCGGTGCCTCGATGCGGGTCAGGGGCACCCACCGTTGGTGCCGGCGCACATCGGTGAGTGTCGCCCACGCCACCGCCGCCGGAACACCCACCACCCGGCTCACCGCGACCCGGTTCCCGGTCATGTCCCCTCCAGGCGTCGACGACCACGCCACGGTAGCGTCGCCGTCATGGACACGCGCGTGCTCGGACGGACAGGACGCCACGTCGGCGTCGTCGGCCTCGGCTGCTGGCAGCTCGGTGGCGACTGGGGTGACGTCGGCGACGACCAGGCCCTGCAGATCCTGCACGCGGCAGCCGACGCCGGCGTCACGTTCCTCGACACCGCCGACGTCTACGGCGACGGGCGCAGCGAGCGTCTCGTGGGCAGCTTCCTCGCCCAGCGCGGCGCCGACCACGGCCTGACCGTCGCCACCAAGATGGGACGCCGCGCCAACCCCCACACCCCCGAGGGGTACACCCTCGACGCGTTCCGGCACTGGACCGACCGGTCCCGCCAGAACCTCGGCGTCGACACCCTGGACCTGGTCCAGCTCCACTGCCCACCCACGGCCGTCCTGCACCAGGACCACACCTACGACGACCTCGACACCCTGGTCCAGGAGGGTCGCGTCGGGGCCTACGGGGTCTCGGTCGAGACCGTCGACGAGGCGCTCGCGGCGATCGCCCGCCCGAACGTCGCCTCGGTGCAGATCATCCTCAACGTGTTCCGCCGCAAGCCCCTGGAGCAGGTCCTGCCCGCCGCCGTCGAGGCCGGGGTCGGGATCATCGCCAGGGTCCCGCTGGCCAGCGGCCTGCTGACCGGCAAGTTCGACTCCCGCACCACGTTCGCCGAGGGCGACCACCGCAGCTACAACCGCAACGGTGAGGCCTTCGACGTGGGCGAGACGTTCTCGGGGGTGCCCTACGACATCGGTGTCGGCGCCGCGCAGCAGGTCTCACGGCTGGCCCCGGACGAGGCGTCGACCGCGCAGCTGGCCCTGCGGTGGGTCGTGGACCAGCCCGGTGTCACCACCGTCATCCCCGGTGCCAGCCGCCCGGACCAGGCCCGCGCCAACGCCGCCGCCGCCGACCTCGCGCCGCTGGACGACGCGGTCCTGGAGGCGCTGCGGTCGGTGTACGACGAGCACATCCGGGTCCACGTGCACGACCGGTGGTGATCCCCGGGCGGCGCCCGGCCACCTGAGCCGCCCGACGGCGGGTGCTGCCCGGCGCTGCCGGGACGTCCCCGGTCAGGGCCTGGTTGTCAGGATCTGGTTGTCAGGACCTGGGCGGTGCCCAGTCCAGGGGCAACCGGTCCGGCGGGGTGTTGTCGGTGGTCGCCGTCACCTCGATGGTGCGTGCGAACGCCGTCGGCGGTGGGCCGAACGCCTTGCGCGCCCCGGTCAGCACGTTACGGCCCAGGGCGCGCGCCCCGGTCGCGCCGATGACCGCCCCGATGCCGAACGGCGCCAGCCGCCCGAACGCCAGGGCGCCCTGCTTGCCGGCCTGGCGGCGCACGAACCGCTTGGCCAGGGTGGTGTTGACCCGGCGGATCGTCGACGTGGGCATGTTCACCAGCAGGGTGCGGGCCCAGGCCTGCGGGGCGATCCCCGCCTCCGTGCCGACGGTGCGGGCACCCTTGTCACCCAGCACCGTGGCCAGCAGCAGGGTGCGGCGGCGGGCGGTGTCCTCGACGGCGATGCCGTGCACGTCCGCGACCGCCAGGGAGAACGCCGCCGACGCCGCGAAGAACGTCGCCACCTCGCTGGTCGTCACCGCCAGGGCCACGCCGGTGCCGACCGCGGGTGTCGCAGCGACCGCGCCCACCGCGCCCCCGGACGCCGTGACCGCCAGCAGGTACTGCTTCTCCAGCATGCGGAGCACCTGCTCGGGGGAGGCGTGCGGGTTGCGTCGCCGCAGCCGGTCCACGTGGGCGTGGACCACCGTCGACGGGATCGACACGGCCTTGTCCAGGGCCGCGTCCAGGGTCCGCATCCCGGTGACGGAACCGGTGGTGACGTCGGTGCCGGGTTCGTCGCGCATGCACCGCATCGTGACACGCCCCCCGTCGTCGTGCGCGGTGTCGTGGTGGTGCTCGCGTGTGGGTCGGGCTCAGGCGGGGGCGGTCCGCTCCCCGTGGACGGGCAGGCCCAGGCGGGCGAGCTGCTCGGGTGTGCGGGTGGTGATCAGCCAGTCCCGGTGGGTGGGGTCCGGCGTCAGGAGGGGCTGGGGGAGCAGGTCCCGGTCGCGCACCAGGTAGTAGTGGTACCCGTGGGGGGCGAGCAGGTCGGTGAGGGTGGGTCCGTCGGCCACCCCGTGCAGCACCTCGCACAGGATGTCGGGCTGGAACGTGGTGAGGAAGTGCTGGCCGTGGCGCAGCACCTGGTCCTCGGCCCCCTCGACGTCGATCTTCATCACGACGCTGCGCCCGTGCTCGTCGTCGACGTGCAGCGCCCCGGCCAGCTCGTCCAGGGGGTGGAACTCCACGTCGACACCGTCGTCGAACGTCATGGACGCCGAGTAGAACGACGGCAGCGCAGAGCCCCCGTCGCCGGACGGCACCCGCATGGTGGTCCCGGGGGAGCCCAGGCCGTACGGGTGGATCGTCACGCGGGCCTCCAGGCCGTTGCGACGCACGTTCGCGTCCAGGGTGCGCGCCACCGCGGGCACGATCTCGAAGGCGTGCGCGGTCAGGCGACGGTTCGCCGACGCGGACGCGATGGTGAAGACACCCGTGTACGCGCCGACGTCCACGAACACGTCAGCGGTGCGCGAGAGGATCACCACGGTGTCCAGGGCGAGGGCGTCCTGGGGGTTCGGGCGTCGGCCCTTGCCCCAGTACAGCTCCTTGGCGATCTCGCAGCGGTCCGGCCGGATCAGGACGAAGCGTTGGTTGTCGGCGTAGCCGGTGACCTCGTGCACGCTCGAGGGTGCGGGTAGCCGGCCGACGCGCAGGTTGGGCACCAGCGGTGCGACGGTGCGCAGCAGGTGGTGCGCACCCGGGAGGGACAGCGTCCGCTTGACGTGCCTCTTGAGGCCGAACCAGCTCTGCCGTCGCCCTCGCCACGTCTTGCGGTAGTCAGCCACGTGTCAGTCCCTGGTGTCGTGGTGGTCGGGTCCCCACCGTCGCTCATCCCAGGTGTTCAGGACAAGGCGACGCCCCCGTGTCCTGACCGTCGGCGAGGTCACGGGGGCGTGCGGGTGGGGGGTCAGCCTGTCGGGCCGGACGGGCTGCGCCGCAGGTAGAGGCCGAGGCCCACCATGCCTGCGAGCAGTGCCAGCACCCCGAGCGCGGGTTCCATCCACGAGATGCTGCCGGCGCGCATCTCGGCGTGGGCGAGGTAGAACTCGACGCTGACCGACAGGTAGGTGAGGACCGCCAGCACGACGGCCGCGGCCAACCAGGTCCGCGCCTTGGTGAGACCCATTGCATGCACTCCTTGTCCCGTACGTCCGGTATGAAGCAATTGTGCCTTGAAACGGACAAAAAGTGCAGTCGCTGTGGAGGGATCGTGCGGGGGAGGGCGCGGGTCAGTCGCAGCTGTCGCAGCGGCGGGTCGCCGGCAGGGTCATCGAGCAGGTGGGGCACACCGCCTGGGGCGCCTCCCGGGTGGGGGTGCGGCGTGGGGTGGTCGCCCGTGCGGGGGCCCGCCGCGGCTCGCGACGCGCCGTCGGGGCGGTGACGCGTGCCCTGGCCTGCGGTTCGGTGACCTCGAACCCGCGCCGGCGCAGGATCATGACCGCGGCGTCCAGGCTGCTGTCGAACTCCTCGGGGGTCGCGAGCCGACCCGTGGCGTGCCGGTGGGCCACGGCCATCACTGCCCGGGCGTCGTACCGGCGCCCGTCGTGGACGACGGTGTGGTCGGGGGAGGCGGTGAACCCGTACACCGCGAGGAAGTCGTCACCGCCGCGGGTGTCGTGCTCGTCGAGGGCTCGCAGGAGGTGCTGCCGGGTCACGGAGGAGAACGTCGCCACACCACCGAGCCTACGTCGCCCGGGCCGCCTCGACCGCGGACCGGTTCCGGGCCGGTGGGCCCCACGCCGGTAGGGTGGGCGCGATGAGCGACGCTGCGCACCGGCCGCACCGGCCGTCACGTGGGCCCGCGGGGCCGAACCCGATGGCCACGGCAGCGATGGTCGTCGCGGTCCTGTCGCTCCTGATCGCCTGGCTCCCCCTGATCGGCGTCCTGGGGATCCTCGGTGCGATCACCGCCGTCGTCCTCGGTGTGCTGGCGCTGCGCCGGGTGCGGGCCCGTGGCCTGCGCGGACGGGGCCTGGCCTGGGGTGCGCTGGCCGTGGCCGTCCTGGCGCTGCTGCTCGGGCTGTCGTCCACGATCGCCGCGTTCATCGTCCTCAACGCCCCGGACGAGGCCCTCGGGGTGGCGGTCGTGCTCGGCCTCTGAGCCCTCTGCCGGTGACGCAATCGTTACCTGTGGGCAGATTGACATCGCATGGCCCTGCTGGGACCTTTTCACCGTTGTAGTACAACGATGGAACACGTCCGCGGCGCCACCCGCCGCGTTGCTCAACGGAGAGAAGAAGGACGGTTCGCGATGAGCCTCAAGAAGACGATGGCGGCGTCGGCCGCCGGTCTGGCCTGCGTGATGGCCCTGACCGCATGTGCAGGTGACGCCGACAACCCCGGTGGGGACGACGGCCAGGTCCAGATGACGTTCTGGCACAACGCCACCACCGGCCCGGGTGCCGCGTTCTGGGACGAGACGGTCGACGCGTTCATGGACGAGTACCCGGACGTGACGATCAACATCCAGGCGGTCCAGAACGAGGAGCTCGACGGCAAGCTGCAGACGGCGCTGAACTCCGGTGACGCGCCCGACATCTTCATGCAGCGCGGTGGGGGCAAGATGGCCGCGATGGTGCGCGCCAACCAGCTCCTGGACATCTCGGACCTCATCACCGACGAGACCCGGGGCCTGATCCCGGAGGGCTCGTTCAGCGCCAACCAGATCGAGGGCAGCACGTACGCGATGCCCGTCGCGGTGCTCCCCGGTGGCATCTGGTACAGCCAGGACCTGTTCGACGAGGCCGGGATCACCGAGGTCCCCACCACGATTGACGAGCTCGACGCCGCCGTCGCGGCCCTGAAGGACGCCGGCATCCAGCCGATCGCCCTGGGCGCGAAGGACGCCTGGCCCGCCGCCCACTGGTACTACTTCTTCGCCCTGCGCGCCTGCAGCCCCGACACCCTGGAGGAGGCCGCCTCGAGCATGGAGTTCGAGCACCCGTGCTGGGTCGAGGCTGCCGAGAACCTGCAGGCCTTCGCCGAGACGGAGCCGTTCAACACCGGGTTCCTGACCACCGCCGCCCAGCAGGGCGCCGGCTCGTCGGCCGGTCTGCTGGCCAACCACCAGGCCGCCATGGAGCTCATGGGTGCCTGGAACCCGGGCGTCATCGCGTCCCTGACCCCGGACGAGGAGCCGCTGCCGGACCTCGACTGGTTCGCGTTCCCCGAGGTCCCCGGCGGTGAGGGTGTGCCCGGCGCGATCCTCGGTGGCGTCGACGGGTACTCCTGCTGGGCGAACGCCCCCGAGCAGGCGTGCGCGGACTTCCTCAACTTCATCGCCCGCACGGACATCCAGGAGGGCTACTACCGGGCGTTCAACGCCCCGACGGTCAACACCGAGTCGCAGGCCGTGATCGAGGAGCCGTACCTGCAGAGCGTGCTCGAGGCGTACAACGCCGCGCCGTACGTCTCGCAGTGGCTGGACACGATCTACGGGCAGAACGTCGGGAACGCGCTCAACATCAGCATCGTCGACCTGCTCGCCGAGCAGCGCGACGCCGCCGGTGTCGTGGACGCGGTCAACGAGGCTGCGGCCCGGTCGTAGGCCGGCAGCACAAGGATGACTTCCCTCAGCGAGAGCTCCTCCCAGGCGGTGGGCTCGCGCGTGGATCTCGCGGACGGCGGGGACGGCACGGACTCCGTGTCGCCCCCGCCGCGCCGCCGGCGCTCAGGGACCACCTGGGGCGAACGCCTGGAGATCGTGGCGCTGAGCACACCCGCGCTGGTCATCTTCCTCGCCTTCGTGATCTTCCCGGTCATCATGGCGGGGTACTACGGCTTCTTCCGGTGGGAGGGCTACGGCCCGCCCACGGACTTCGTGGGGCTGCAGAACTACATCACCATCCTGCGGGACCCGTTGTTCCACGACGCCCTGTCGCACAACGCGTTCATCGTGGTCATGTCCCTGGTGCTGCAGGGGCCGGCTGCCCTGCTGCTCGCGCTCCTGCTGAACAGGAAGATGCGTGGGCAGTCGGTGATCCGGGTGCTGATCTTCGTGCCGTACGTCATCTCCGAGGTGGTCGTCGGCACGGGGTGGAGCCTGATGCTCCAGAGCAACGGCGCCGTGAACGACATGCTCGAGAAGCTCGGCCTCGGTGGGCTCGCCCAGGAGTGGTTGTCCGACCCGGACATCGCGATCTGGACCCTCATGGGGATCATCACGTGGAAGTACGTGGGCTTCGCGGTGATCATCTTCCTGGCGGGCATGCAGGGCATCCCCGACGAGCTGTACGAGGCCGCGTCGATCGACGGGGCGTCGTACTGGCAGCAGCAGCGACGCATCACGTTGCCGCTGCTGGGGCCGACGATGCGCATCTGGGCGTTCCTGTCGATCATCGGGGCGCTGCAGCTGTTCGACCTCGTGTACATCATCTGGGGGCAGTACATCGCCTCCACGGCGGGGACGTCGACGATGGCGACGTACATGGTGTCCTACGGTCGCAACGCCGGTAGCTACGGGTACGGCAACGCGGTGGCGGTCGTGCTCTTCGTCATCTCCCTCATCGTGGCGCTGGTGTACCAGCGGTACGTGCTGCGCCGCGACACCGAGGGTGCGATCACAGGAGGTGCACGCTGATGGCCGCCCAGTCGGTCGCCCCGCCCCCGCTGCCACCCACGGGTCGCAAGGGCCCCCGTCCGGGACGGCCGTCCCGGCGCAAGAGCTCTGCCCCCCTGCAGTGGGGCGACCCGGTCGTCTACGTGGTGGCTGCGCTGCTCGTGGTCGGGATGCTGGCGCCGGTGGCGTTCATCGTCCTCGGGGGTTTCCGGACCAACGCGCAGATCACCGCCGACCCCTCGGGCCTGCCGGGCCCGTGGCAGATCGGCAACTACATCGACGTCCTGACCAGTGACACGTTCTGGCGTCAGGTCATGAACTCCACGATCTCGGCGGGTGTGACGACCGTCGGTGTGGTGGCGTTGGGCCTGATGGTCAGCTTCGTGCTGGCCCGGTACCGGTTCCGTGGTCAGGCGTTCATGTACGCGCTGTTCGCCGCGGGTCTGATGTTCCCGATGACGGTGGCGATCACCCCGCTGTACATCATGGTCCGCAACCTGGGCCTGATGAACAACCTCGGCGGTGTGATCCTCCCGCAGATCGCGTTCGCCCTCCCGGTGACGGTCATCATCCTGGTGCCGTTCCTCAGGGCGATCCCCACCGAGCTGCAGGAGGCCGCCTCGATCGACGGGTGCAGCCGGATCGGGTTCTTCTGGCGGATGGTCCTGCCGTTGTCCCTGCCCGGTGTGATCACCGTCGGGATCCTGGCGTTCATCGGGGCGTGGAACAGCTACCTCCTGCCGTTGTTCATCCTGAACAACGAAGAGGTGTACACGTTGCCCCTCGGGGTCCAGGCGTTCGCGTCCCGGTACTCCGTCGACACGGCCAGGGTCCTGGCCTTCACGTCCTTGGCGATGCTCCCGGCCCTGGTGTTCTTCAGCTTCTTCGAGAGGCGGATCATCGGAGGCCTCACCGGCGCCGTCAAGGGATGACCCCGGTGGTGCGGCCCGACAGCCACGCGCGGGCCGCACCACCGGAACCAGACACCGTCCGCCCGTGGGCTCTACGGGGGTCCAGCCCACGGACGGACGGTTGGCCACGCCCCACCCCGCGGGCAACGCCGCGCCTGGCCCCCTGCGGGCGACGCCCCAGCGGTGGCCCTGCGCGCCGTTGCCCGCACCCTCGTCCCCACACACAACGGGCCCCGAGCCCTCCACCCCCACCCCAGGCGCCGG
>NZ_AXCZ01000048.1 GCF_000767165.1 Cellulomonas bogoriensis 69B4 = DSM 16987 | reverse complement strand
GGCGCGTCGGGGTCGCCGCCCTGCGCGCTGATCATGGCGCGCCAGGTGTCCATGGCCCGCCCGTCGGCGAGGACGTCGGCGGGGTCGGTGGTGGCGGTGCCGGGGCGCCCTGCGGCCTGGAGCATCTCGCGGGCGAGGGCGACGGTGAGGTCGACGACGTCGGCGGGGCCACCGCCGGCGAGGACCTCGACGGACTCCCGGACCTCCAGGGCGTTGCCGGCGGTCAGCCCGAGGGGGGTGCTCATGTGGGTGAGGAGGGCCACGGTGCGGACGCCGGCGTCGGTGCCGAGGTCGACCATGGTGCGGGCGAGCTCCCGGGCCCGGTCGAGGTCCTTCATGAAGGCGCCGGTGCCGACCTTGACGTCCAGGACCAGCGCCCCGGTGCCCTCGGCGATCTTCTTGCTCATGATGGAGGACGCGATCAGGGGGATGGACTCGACGGTGCCGGTCACGTCGCGCAGGGCGTAGAGGCGGCGATCGGCAGGAGCGAGCCCGGAACCTGCCTGGCAGATCACCGCGCCGACGGACTCGAGCTGGGCGAGGACCTCGTCGTTGGTGAGCGCGGCCCGCCACCCGGGAATGGACTCGAGCTTGTCGAGGGTGCCGCCGGTGTGCCCGAGGCCGCGTCCGGACAGCTGGGGGACGGCGAGCCCGCAGGCCGCCACGAGCGGGGCGAGCGGCAGGGTGATCTTGTCGCCGACGCCTCCGGTGGAGTGCTTGTCGACGGTTGGCCGGGACAGGGACGAGAAGTCCATGCGCTCACCCGAGGCGATCATGGCCGCCGTCCACCGGGAGGTCTCGTGGCGGTCCATGCCGTTGAGGTAGACGGCCATGGCCAGGGCGGCCATCTGCTCCTCGGCGACGACGCCGCGGGTGTAGGCGTCCACGACCCAGTCGACCTGGTCGGGGGTGAGGGTGCGGCCGTCGCGCTTGGCGCCGATGACGTCGACGGCGTCGAACGGTTCGTGGGGCACGGTGCGCTCCTGGTGCTGGTCCGGTCGGTGGTCAGGCACGGTCGGTGAGGTCGTCGGGGCCGAACGCGTCCGGCAGCACCTCGGACATGGGGCGCACACCGCTGACGGTCTCCACCAGCAGGGTGGCGCCGCCGTGCTCCCACAGCAGCTGGCGGCACCGGCCGCAGGGCATGAGGACGGCGCCGTGGGCGTCGACGCACGTGAACGCGACCAGCCGACCGCCACCGGAGGTGTGCAGCGCGCCGACGAGGGTGCACTCGGCGCACAGGCCGACGCCGTAGGAGGCGTTCTCGACGTTGCAGCCCACCACGACGCGGCCGTCGTCCACCAGGGCGGCGCAGCCGACCGGGAACGAGGAGTAGGGGGCGTACGCGCGGCGCATGGCGTCCTGGGCGGCGGTCCGCAGCGCGTCCCAGTCGACCGGGGGTGCGACCTGGGCGGGGTGGTCGGCAGGTGGGGTGGGGTGGGTCACGTCACGCCTTGGAGTAGTGGGTGCCGTTGGCCGCCGGTGGGCGGACCCGCCCGACGAGACCGGCGACGGCGAAGATCGTCACAAGGTAGGGCGTCATGAGCATGAACTGGCTGGGGATGCCGGTCCCGACGATGCCCAGGGAGATGCGGAGCTGCTCGGCGAACCCGAACAGCAGCGCCGCCGCCAGGGCGCCCTTGGGGCTCCACCTGCCGAAGATCATGGCGGCCAGGGCGATGTACCCCTTGCCTGCGGTCATCTCACGTCCGAACGCCAGACCCGCACCGATCGTGAAGAACGCGCCACCCAGGCCCGCGATCGCGCCGCCGAGGAGGACGTTCTTGTAGCGGGTGAGGTTGACCTTGATGCCGACCGTGTCGGCCGCGCGGGGGTGCTCCCCCACCGCGCGGACCCGCAGGCCCCACCGGGAGCGGAAGAGCGCGACGTTGGCGGCGACCACGGTCGCGTACATCAGGTACACGATGAGGTTCTGGTTGAACACCACCGGCCCGATCACCGGGATGTCCGACAGCAGCGGGATCGCGATCCGACGCAGGCCGGGTGGCTGGTTCCAGTTGGCGGCGTCGGTGGCCAGGACCGTGGAGTACAGGAACCCGGTGAGCCCGATGACCAGGACGTTGAGGACGACACCGACGATGATCTGGTTGACGCCGTAGGTGATCGTGAAGATCGCCAGGAGCAGCCCGACGGCCAGCCCGGCGACGGGTGCGGCCACGAGGCCGACGTACACGTTGCCGCTCAGGGTGGCGGCGACCGCCGCGAGGAACGCGCCGGCGAGCAGCTGGCCCTCGATGGCGATGTTGATGACACCGGTGCGCTCGCACATCAGGCCCGAGATCGCCCCGAACACCAGGGGGACGGCCAGGAACAGGGTGCCCTGGAGCAGGCCCGTGAACGGGATGGACTCCCCCGCCACCGCCCAGCTGAGGAACGCGAGGACGAACGCCGCGGCGAATGTGCCCGGCACCCACCCCGGGGTGGGCCGGCCCTGCCGGGTGCGCACGGCGGCGAGCGCGGCCAGGCCCAGGCAGAGCAGGCTGAGCACGAGTGCCGTGAGCCTCGAGGGCACCCCGACGGGGCTGATGTGGAACAGGTCGCCGGGCGTCGCGACCGAGAACGTCGAGGTGCCCGGCCGCCCCAGGACCGCGAAGACCACCAGGGCCAGGGTGCCCAGCAGCCCGTACGTCAGGGGCCCCTTCCAGCTGGTGGGTGCCCGGTCGCTCGCGGCGGGGCTCGCGCCGGGGCCGGTGCCGAGCTGGGGCGGGGCGGCGACGCTCATGCCTGGACCTCCTTGGCGGGGGCGGGGGCGACCGGGCGCGGGGCCCGTCCCTTCCCGGGAGCGGGGAGCCTGAAGATGGTCCGGACCAGGGGCGGCGCGGCGATCAGCAGGACGATCACCGACTGGACGACCAGCACGATGTCGATGGGGGTACCCGTCCGGGCCTGCATGGTCACGCCGCCGGCGCGCAGGGCACCGAACAGCAGGCCCGCGAGCAGCACGCCCCACGGCCGGGAGCGACCCAGCAGCGCGACCGTGATCGCGTCGAACCCGATGCTCGCGGCGATCCCGGCGGTGAGGTACCGCTCGGTGCCCATCACCTGGGCCGTGCCGGCGAGCCCGGCGAGACCGCCGGCGATGATCATGACGAGCATGTACGACCACTCGACGTTCATCCCCGCGGTGCGGGCCGCGTGCGGGTTGGCCCCCACCGCACGGAACCGGAAGCCGACGGTGCTGCGGCTCAGCAGCCACCACACGAAGACGGTCGCGGCCAGCGCGACCAGGAACCCGGCGTGCAGGCGGAACCCGGGACCGAGCAGCAGGGGGTACACGGCCGTCGGTTCGAGGTGGGAGCTGACGGGGTTGGAGCTGCCCGGCCGCTGGAACGCGGCCGTCGTGAGCAGGTAGGACAGCAGGTAGAACGCGATGTAGTTCAGCATGATCGTGACGATCACCTCGTGGGCACCGGTGCGGGCACGCAGGAACCCGGGGATCCCGCCCCAGATGGCACCGCCGATCAGGCCGGCGAGCACGGCCAGCACGAGGTGGACGCCGGGGGGCAGCTGCCAGGTGAACCCGATCCACGCGGCGAACGTGGCGCCCATGATGATCTGCCCCTGGGCACCGATGTTGAACAGGCTCGCGCGGAACGCCAGGGCCACGCCCAGCCCGGCGAGCACCAGGGGGGTCGCGACCGTGAGGGTCTCGGTGAGGGGGCGCACCGACCGCTGGAACGACGGGGCCTGGGGGTCGTACACCGCGCCGTTGAACATCGCGACGTAGGCGTTGCGCACCGCGTCCCAGACCGCGACGAGCATGTCCTGCGGGCGGGCGAAGAAATACCCGGAGGCGTCCTGCACGCGGGCGTCGGCCATCGCGATGAGCACACCGCCGACCACCAGCGCCACGAGCAGCGCGAGCAGGGACAGCAGCCACGAGCTGGACAGGATCTGGTGGACCACGCCGGCCTGGTCGCGCCCGTCGGGTCGACGGTCGGCGTCGGGGCCGGCATCGGCGGGTCCGTGCGCGGGCGCGTCGGGCGCCGAGGACCGGGCTGAGTCGGGCTGGACGGGGTCGGGCTGTGCAGGGCTGGTCACAGGACCCCTCCCTCGGTCGTTCCGGCGGCGGAGGTCTCGGTGCGGTGCGTGGCGGCCTGGGCGGTCGCCTCCGCGACGGGGACGCCCGCCATCATCAGGCCCAGCACGTCACGGTCGGTCCCGGCGGGCACGACGCCCACCACACGGCCCCGGTACATCACCAGGATGCGGTCGGCCAGGGCGAGGACCTCGTCCAGCTCGGTCGAGACGATGATCACGGGGGTGCCCTTGTCACGCTCGGCGACGATGCGCTCGTGCACGAACTCGATCGACCCCACGTCCAGGCCACGGGTGGGCTGGCTGGCGATGAACAGCTCCAGGGGACGGGACAGCTCACGGGCCAGGACGACCTTCTGCTGGTTGCCCCCCGAGAGCGTCCCGGCCGGGACGTCGACCCCCGAGGCGCGGATGTCGAACTCCGTCAGGCGCTTCTCGGCGTTCGCGCGCACGACCCTCGGGCTCATGGACGGACCCGAGGCGTACGGCTTGCGGTCGTACAGGTCCAGGACGAGGTTCTCGGCGATGGAGAACTCCTTGACCAGGCCGTCGGTGCTGCGGTCCTCAGGGACGAACCCGACCCCGGCGTGCAGCGTCGAGCGGACGTCCAGGCCCACGAGCTCGGTGCCACGCAACCGGATCGACCCACGCACCTGCGGCTGCAGCCCGAGGACCGCCTCGGTGAGCTCGGTCTGCCCGTTGCCCTGCACCCCGGCCACGGCCAGGACCTCACCGGACGCCACGTCGAAGCTCACCCCGTCCACCACCCGGCGTCCCACCGTGTCGAACACCGTGAGGTCACGCACCTCCAGGCGCACCTCGCCCGCGGCGGCCGGTGCCTTCTGCACCCCCAGGGCCACCGCACGCCCCACCATGAGCGAGGCGAGCTCGGTCTCGGCCGCGTCCGGCCGCGCGGACCCCACGACCGTGCCCCGACGGATCACGGTGATCCGGTCGGCCACGGCCCGCACCTCGCGGAGCTTGTGGGTGATGAACACGATCGAGGTCCCCGACCTCTTGAGCTGACGCATGATCGTGATGAGCTCGTCGGTCTCCTGCGGGGTGAGCACCGCGGTCGGCTCATCGAGGATCAGCACCCGTGCGTCACGGCTGAGCGCCTTGATGATCTCCACACGCTGCTGCACGCCCACCGGCAGGTCCTCGACCATGGCGTCCGGGTCGACGTCGAACCCGAACCGGTCCGAGATCTCGGTGACCCGCCGACGGGCCTCGGCGAGGTCCAGCAACCCGCCGCGCGTGGGCTCGTGCCCCAGTGCCACGTTCTCGGCCACCGTGAACACCGGCACCAGCATGAAGTGCTGGTGCACCATGCCGATCCCGGCGGACATCGCGTCCCGCGGGCCGCCGAACCTCACCGGCGTGCCGTCCACGACGATCTCGCCCTCGTCCGGGTCGTACAGCCCGTACAGGACGTTCATCAAGGTGCTCTTGCCGGCACCGTTCTCGCCCAGCAGGGCGTGGATCTCCCCCGGTTCGACGACCAGGTCGATGTGGTCGTTGGCCACGAGCGCACCGAAGCGCTTCGTGATCCCGCGGAGCTCGAGCTTCACCGGTGTCCCTCCTCAGCAGGACGGGCCACGGGGTGGGCGCACCCCGTGGGACTGGCCGTGGCCGGGCGGGTGCAGTGCTGCACCCACCCGGCCACCAGGGCTCAGGTCACGGCGTGGAGGGGGACTCCACGACGATCTCACCGGCGACGATGTCCTGACGGAGCTGCTCCACCTCGGCGGCGAGCTCCTCGGAGACCTCGCCCTCCAGGTCGTGGAACGGGGCCAGGCCCACACCGTCGTTCTCCAGGGTCCCCACGTAGGGGGTGTTGTCGAAGTTCCCGGCGACGGCCTCGGAGAGGACGTCGAACACCGCGGGGGTCATCTGCTTGAGGACGGACGTCAGCGTCACGTCGGCGAACTCCGGCGACGTCTCGTACCAGTCCTTGTCGACGCCGATGAACGCCACACCGTCGGACTGCTGGGCGGCGGACGCGCCACCGGCCCCGACCGGCCCGGCGACCGGCATGATCACGTCGGCACCCTGGTCGATCTGCGCCCGGGCCAGGTTCTGCCCGGCGGCGATGTCGTCGAAGTCACCGGTGAAGTCACCGGTCTGGGCGTCCTTGTCCCAGCCGAGCACCCGGACCTCGGCACCCTTGACCTCGTTGTAGTGGGCCACGCCGTCCACGAAGCCGTCCATGAAGATCGTCACGGGCGGGATCTGCATGCCGCCGAACGTCGCCACGGTGCCGGTGGTCGAGTACCCGGCCGCGAGGTAGCCGGCGAGGAAGGCCGCCTCGGCGGTGTTGAACACCAGGGGCTTGACGTTGTCGGCGTCGACCGACTGGTCGTCGATGATCGCGAAGTGGGTCTCGGGGTTGGCCTCGGCCGCACCCCCGGTGGCGTCCGCGAGCAGGTACCCGACGGTGATCACCAGGTCGCAGCCCTGGTTGACCATCGAGTCGATGTTCGGGACGAACTCGTTCTCGCCCTGGGACTCCGCCTGGGAGATCTCGATGCCCAGCTCGTCGCGGGCCTGGGTCAGGCCCTCGTAGCCGGCCTGGTTGAACGAGCGGTCGTCGAACCCGCCCGCATCCGAGACGATGCAGCCGCGGTAGTCGATCTGCTCGACCTCCGGCGTCCGGGCGTCGTCCGTGGCGGTGGCCTCGGGCTCGTCCGGCGGCGGGGTCCCGCAGGCGGCCAGTGCCAGCGCGGTGGCGGTGGCCAGCACCGCTGCTCGTGTACCGATCTTCACGTCTGCTCCTGGTGTGCTTGGTCGACGCCGGTCCGACCGCAGGGCTCGTGGACGTCCCACGAGGGGGGTGAGGGGTGGGACGTCGGGCTCGCCGAGCCGTCGGTCGACCGGTTGTGGATGCACAGTAGCCCTCGACCGGACCGGTTGTGTTACCGGTCGGTATCGTCCACGGGCTTCCGTTACGGAACCGGGACCTTCTCCGGCTCCCCCGCGAGCACCGCGACCCTGGCCAGGACCTTCGCGCCCACCGCGATCGCGCCCTCGTCCACGCGGAAGTCGCCCTGGTGGATGTCGTAGGTGCGCCCGCCGGGGGTGCGGGTGCCCAGGCGCGCCATCGCACCCGGTGCCCGGGTCAGCAGCCACGCGAAGTCCTCACCACCCAGCGACTGCTCGGTGAGGGTGACGGCCTCGGGCCCGATGACGTCCCGGGCCGCCATGTCCAGCATGCGGGTCGACGCGTCCTCGTTCTCCACCGGGGGCACCCCACGACGGTGGGACAGCTCGACCTCGACCTCGTAGGGACCGACCGCGTGCTCCACCGCCTCACGCAGGACACGTGCGGTGTCCTCCCAGGCCCTGCTCTCCAGGCAGCGCAACGTGCCCCGCACGGTGCCGCTGGTCGGGATCACGTTCGGTGCCGAGCCGGCGCGGACCTCACCCCAGGTGAGGTTCACCCCCGAACGCGGATCCATCCGTCTGGCCAGCGCGACCGGCACCTGGGTGATCACCTGTCCCAACGCGTACACCACGTCACCGGTCAGGTGCGGACGCGAGGTGTGCCCGCCGGGCGCCGTCAACGACACCGTCACCGCGTCCGAGGCAGAGGTGATGGGGCCGATCCGGGTCCCGACCCGTCCCACGTCCAACCTGGGGTCGCAGTGCAGGGCGAACACGCGCCCGACGCCGTCCATGGCACCGGCCTCGACCGCGTCCAGGGCACCACCGGGCTGGACCTCCTCGGCCGCCTGGAAGATCAACCGGACCCCGACGTCCAGGTCACCGTCCCGTGCCAGGTCGGCCAGCACCAGACCGGCTCCCAGCACGACGGTCGTGTGGACGTCGTGCCCGCAGGCGTGTGCGACACCCGGCACGGTCGACCGCCACGGCTCACCGCACTCGTCGGTCATCGGCAGGGCGTCGAGGTCCGCGCGCAGCGCCACCCGCCGGCGTCCCGTCGTGACCGGCCCGGGGCCGACGTCGCACACCAGGCCGGTACCGGGCAGGAGCGTGGGACTCAGACCCGCCTGCCGCAGCCGGTCGGCCACCTTCTCGGTGGTGCGCCGCTCGGTGCGGGCGACCTCCGGGTGTGCGTGCAGGTCGCGGCGGAAGTCGACCAGCTCGGCCTCGAGCGCCTCCACGCGCTCGGCGAGACGGTCGGCCAGGGCGGTCCGTCTGATCTCCAGCACCCGGCCGACACTAGCCGCCACGGCCGTCGCGGGCTCGTCAGAGCAGGTCCTCGCGCCCCGCCTCCTGGAGGCGGTCCACCACCGCGCGGACCCGCTGCGCCTGCGCCCGCGTGGTCACGAGCAGCGCGTCCGGGGTGTCCACGACCACCAGGTCCTCGACCCCCACCAGCGCCACCGTCCGCCCACCGGCCGGCACGACCAGCCCACCGTCGACGTCCACCTGGACGACGTGACCGGGACCCACCACCCGCGCACCCCCGTCCGGGTCGGCCGTCCGGTCCAGCAGCGTGGCCAGGGACGCGAAGTCACCCACGTCGTCCCACCCGAACGTCCCCGGGACCACCGCCACACCACCGGCGGCGGCGACGGGCTCGGCGATCGCGTGGTCGATCGCGATCCGCTCCAGGCCCGGCCACGTGCGCTGAAGCACCTCACCCCGCTGCGGGGTGTCCCAGGCCGCGGCGACGGCGCACAACCCGTCGTGCAGGGCGGGGCGCTGCACGGCGAGGTGCTCCAGGAGCACCTGCGCGCGGACCAGGAACATGCCCGCGTTCCACAGGTGCTCCCCGGCGTCCAGGTAGGCACGCGCGGTGGCGGCGTCGGGCTTCTCGGTGAAGGAGCGCACGCGGCGGCCCTGCGGGGCGCCGTCGACGCCGAGGGCCTCGCCCAGGTGGACGTACCCGAACCCGGTGGCCGGGGACGTGGGCACGATCCCCACCGTCGCGACGTAGCCGGCACGCGCGGCGGCCACCCCCTGGGTGACGGCGTCATGGAACGCCGGCACGTCGGTGATGACGTGGTCGGCGGCGAACGACCCGAGGACCACGTCACCCTCACGCTCGCGCAGCACCGCGGCCGCGAGGCCGATCGCCGCCATCGAGTCCCTGGGCGACGGCTCGGCCAGGACCTGCCCGGCGCCCAGCCCGGGCAGCTGGGCACGGACCGCCTCCTCGTGGGCGGCACCGGTCACCACCAGGACGCCGTCGGGCCCCGTGAGCGGCTCCAGCCTGTCGGCCGTCGCCTGCAGCAGGGTGCGCCCGCTCCCGTCGAGGTCCTGGAGGAACTTGGGCGCCCCGCGGCGCGACACAGGCCACAGTCGCGTACCCGCGCCCCCTGCGGGGACCACGGCACGGAACCCTTCGAGGCGGGCGCTTCCCGCACGTGTCTGCACCCTCCGATCCTGCCAAGCCGTGGGTGCACCCCACCGCACCCGAAGGCGACCCCGATGTGGCATTGGTCACAATCCGTGCCGACCAGGGACCCAGGGCCCACCCGCCCGACGGAGCACACCGGCCGCACCGATAGGCTCCAGACGTACAGTGGGTCGACCGACGAGACGCCCGGCCCACGAGACGACCGTGAGACGCAGACGTCTCCACCACCCGCCTGGAGGATCACCCGTGCCCCAAGCACCGGCAGGCACGCTCTACCGCGGCCGCGAAGGGATGTGGTCCTGGGTCGCCCACCGCGTCACCGGGTTCCTGATCTTCTTCTTCCTGCTCGTCCACGTCGCCGACACCGCGCTGGTCCGGGTCTCGCCCGAGGCCTACAACGTGGTGATCGGGGCGTACAAGAACCCGGTGATGGGCCTGGCCGAGGCCGGCCTCGTCGCCGCGATCGTGTTCCACGCCTTCAACGGCATCCGGGTGATGCTCGTCGACTTCTGGTCCAACGGCCCCCGGTACCAGCGGGTCATGCTGTGGATCGTCGTCGGGCTCGTCGTGGTGACGATGGCGGCGTTCCTGCCCCGCCACCTGTCGAACGTCTTCGGGGGGCACTGATGGCTGCCACCGCACCTGACATCGCCGCGCCGCGCGCACCGCGCAACCGTCGCACCACCCGGACCAACTGGGAGCTGTACGGCTGGCTCTTCATGCGGGCGTCCGGCGTCCTGCTCCTCATCCTGATCTTCGGCCACCTGTTCGTGAACCTGATGACCGGCGACGGGATCCAGCAGATCGACTTCGCGTTCGTCGCCGGCAAGCTCAGCTCTCCGTTCTGGCAGACCTGGGACCTGCTGATGCTCTGGCTCGCGATGATCCACGGCACCAACGGCGTGCGGACGATCATCAACGACTACGCCGAGCGCATCGGCACGCGCGTCGTCCTGAAGTCCGCCCTGTACCTGGCGTTCACCATCACGGTCACGCTGGGCACGCTGGTGATCTTCACCTTCGACCCGTGCCCGCCGGGAAGCCCCGACGACCTGCTTCCCGCCCTCTGCTTCGACTGAGCCCCGACGTCACCGAAGGACACCATCCCTGATGCAGACCCACCAGTACGACGTCGTCATCGTCGGCGCGGGGGGCGCCGGTATGCGGGCCGCGCTCGAATCCTCCACGCGTGCCCGCACCGCCGTGCTCACCAAGCTCTACCCGACGCGTTCACACACCGGCGCGGCCCAGGGTGGCATGTGCGCCGCCCTGGCCAACGTCGAGGAGGACAACTGGGAGTGGCACACCTTCGACACCGTCAAGGGCGGTGACTACCTCGTCGACCAGGACGCCGCCGAGGTGATGGCGAAGGAGGCGATCGACGCCGTCATCGACCTCGAGCGCATGGGTCTGCCGTTCAACCGCACGCCCGAGGGCCGCATCGACCAGCGTCGGTTCGGGGGGCACACCCGCAACCACGGCGAGGCCGCGGTCCGCCGCTCCTGCTACGCCGCCGACCGCACGGGTCACATGATCCTGCAGACCCTGTACCAGCAGTGCGTCAAGCAGGACGTCGCGTTCTTCAACGAGTTCTACGTCCTGGACGTCCTCCTCACCCACGACCTGACCAGCGGCGAGGTCGCCGACGGCGAGCAGGTCCAGGTCAGCGGCGTGGTGGCCTACGAGCTCGCCACCGGCGAGATCCACGTGTTCCGGGCCAAGTCCGTGGTGTTCGCCACCGGCGGTGCCGGGAAGATCTACAAGACGACCTCCAACGCCCACACCCTCACCGGTGACGGGATGGCCCTGGCCCTGCGGCGCGGGATCCCCCTGGAGGACATGGAGTTCTTCCAGTTCCACCCCACCGGCCTGGCCGGGCTCGGGATCCTGCTCTCCGAGGCCGCCCGCGGCGAGGGGGGGATCCTGCGGAACAGCGACGGCGAGCGGTTCATGGAACGGTACGCACCGACCATCAAGGACCTCGCCCCCCGCGACATGGTCGCCAGAGCCATGGCCAACGAGGTCCGCGAGGGGCGCGGCTGCGGGCCCGACAAGGACTACGTCCTGCTGGACCTCACGCACCTGGAGCCCGCGCACATCGACGCCAAGCTCCCGGACATCACCGAGTTCGCGCGCACGTACCTGGGCGTCGAGCCCTACACCGAGCCCGTGCCCGTGTACCCCACCGCCCACTACGCGATGGGCGGGATCCCCACCACGATCGACGCCGAGGTGCTGCGCAACAACACCGACGTCGTCGGTGGCCTGTTCGCCGCCGGTGAGGTCGCGTGCGTGTCCGTGCACGGCGCCAACCGGCTCGGCACCAACTCGCTGCTGGACATCAACGTGTTCGGCAAGAGAGCCGGGATCGCCGCTGCTCGCTACGCCACCGAGGCCCCGTGGGTCGACCTCCCCGAGGACCCCGCCGGTCCCGTCGTGGGCGAGATCGAGCGCCTGCGTGACCAGGCGGCCGGAGAACGCGTCGCCGACGTGCGCCGCGAGCTCCAGGAGACGATGGACGCCAACGCCCAGGTGTTCCGCACCGCGGACTCCCTGACCCAGGCCATGGACGACGTCACGTCCCTGAAGAAGCGCTTCGCCGCGGTCAGCGTCCAGGACAAGGGCCGGCGGTTCAACACCGACCTGCTCGAGGCGGTCGAGCTCGGGTTCCTCGTGGACCTCGCCGAGGTCGTCGTCGCAGGCGCCCTCGCCCGGGAGGAGTCCCGCGGCGGGCACTTCCGGGAGGACTTCCCCACCAGGGACGACGAGAAGTTCCTGCACCACACCATGGCCTACCAGCGCCCCGCCGCGACCGGGGGCACCGAGATCGTGCTCGACCACAAGCCGGTGACCATGACCCGCTACCAGCCGATGGAGCGTAAGTACTGATGACCGCTGTCCTGGAGAACCCCGAGGCCGACGCCGCGACCGAGGTCGGGGCGGTGCCGAGCTTCGACGTCACGCTGCGGGTCAGGCGCTTCAACCCCGAGGCCGACGAGCCCGAGGCGTACTGGGAGGAGTTCACGGTCACCGCCTACGGGACGGACCGGGTGCTGGACGCGCTGCACAAGGTCAAGTGGGAGACGGACGGGTCGCTGACGTTCCGGCGGTCGTGCGCCCACGGGATCTGCGGCTCGGACGCGATGCGGATCAACGGCCGCAACCGGCTCGCCTGCAAGGCCCTCCTGAAGGACCTCGACCCCGCCAAGCCGATCGTGGTCGAACCCATCAAGGGTCTGCCCGTGATCAAGGACCTCGTGGTCGACATGGAGCCGTTCTTCGCCTCCTACCGCGAGATCATGCCGTTCCTCGTCGCTGGGGGGCCCGAGCCGTCCGCCGAGCGCCGACAGTCGCCGGCCGAGCGCGAACGGTACGACGACACGACCAAGTGCATCCTGTGCGCCGCGTGCACCACGTCGTGCCCGGTGTTCTGGACCGACGGGCAGTACTTCGGGCCGGCGGCGATCGTCAACGCGCACCGGTTCATCTTCGACAGCAGGGACGAGGGCGGCGCCCAACGCCTGGAGATCCTCAACGACAAGGAAGGCGTGTGGCGCTGCCGCACCGTCTTCAACTGCAGCGAGGCCTGCCCCCGCGGCATCGAGGTCACCAAGGCGATCCAGGAGGTCAAGCGCGCGATGATCACCCGCGCGTTCTGACCCGACCGGCACCGGCGCCCGGTCCGGCCCCGTCCCTCAGGCCTTGGCCAGCAGGGGGAAGGACCGGACCGGCCGCCACACCCCGTCGTCGCCGTGCTCGTACACCTGGACCGAGTCCACCCGGAACGCGGCCTCGAACTCCGCCAGCTCGCCGAACGCGCGGTCCAGGGCTTCGTCCGGGACGTCGTGCGCCACGGTGACGTGCGGGTGGTAGTGGAAACGCAGGTCCTGGGCCAAGGGCCCGGTCCGCACCGCCTGCTCCAGCAGCTCGCACTCCGCGATCCCCTGCGCGACCTGCACGAACACCACCGCGGACACGGGGCGGAACGTGCCCGTGCCCCGCAGGTGCACGGTGAACGGCGCGTGGCGGCGGGCCACATCGGTCAGGTGGTCGGCCACCACCTCCAGCCCGCCAGGCTCGACCACGGTGGGCCCCAGCAACGTGACGTGCGGCGGGATGTCCCACGCCAGCGGGTCCCCGAAGGACGCGCGAGCCCGCTGCAGGCGGGGGCCGAATGGTTCGGGGACCTCGATCGCGATCCCGATGCGGACCTGGTCACCGACCCGTTCGGGGAGCCTCACGACAGGTCCCTGCGGGCGGGAAGCAGACCGATCCGGTCGTAGACGCGGTCCCGGGTCGCCGCTGCGACCTCCCGCGCCTTGCTCGCCCCCACCGCAAGGACCTCGTCCAGCGCACCCGGATCGTCCAGGTACCGTCGGACCCGCTCCTGGAACGGGACCACCACGTCCAGCACGACCTCTGCCAGCTCCTTCTTCAGGTCGCCGTAACCCCGCCCCTCGTACGAGGCGACCAGGGCGTCCACCGGGGTCCCGCTCAAAGCCGAGTGGATGGTCAGAAGGTTGGAGATCCCCGGCTTGGACTCCTGGTCGAACCGGATCTCCCGCTCGGTGTCCGTCACCGCCGACCGGATCCGCTTACCGATGACCTTCGGGTCGTCGAGCAGCTCGATGAGCCCGGCCGGTGTGGACGAGGACTTGCTCATCTTGGCCGTCGGGTCCTGCAGGTCGTAGATCTTCGCCGTCGCCCGGGTGATGTGCGCCTCGGGGACCACGAAGGTGCGCCCGAACCGGCTGTTGACCCTCTGCGCCAGGTCCCGGGTCATCTCCAGGTGCTGGCGCTGGTCCTCCCCCACCGGCACGAGGGCGGCGTCGTAGAGCAGGATGTCTGCCGCCATCAGCACCGGGTAGGTGAACAGACCGACCGTGGTGCCGTCCGCGCCCTGGCGGGCGGACTTGTCCTTGAACTGCGTCATCCGTGAGGCCTCGCCGAAGCCCGTGTGGCACGACAGCACCCACGCCAGCTCGGCGTGCTCCGGCACGTGGCTCTGGACGAACAGGACCGACCGCTCCGGGTCGACGCCCGCGGCCAGGTACTGGGCCGCGGTCCGGCGGGTGCGGTCACGCAGCACCTGCGGGTCGGGCGCCACCGTCAGCGCGTGGAGGTCGACGACCATGTAGTACGCGTCGTACGAGTCCTGCAGATCGACCCAGCTCGTCAGGGCACCCAGGTAGTTGCCCAGGTGCAGGGAGTCGGAGGTCGGTTGCATCCCCGACAGGATCCTGGGCCGGCCCGGGGCCGTCGTCACCACGTTGGACATGAAGAGCATTCTGACAGGTTCGACGGGATGCTCCGCGCCCGCCCCGTGCCCGCCCCGTGCTCACTCCGTGCTCACCCGGGCGCGCTCAGGTCGCCTCGTCGTCGAACGGCGCGCCTGCCGCGACCGTTCCCGCGCCCGCGGCCGCGCCCGCAGCCGTCGCCGCGAGCCCGCCCGCCGCAGCGGGCACTTTCTCGCCCGTCCTCCCGGGATCACCCCGGCCGGGCTCGTCGTCCTCGAGGAGCGCCTCACGGACGATCCTGCGGGGGTCGTAGCGCCTCGGGTCCAGCGACTCCCAGTCGACGTCCGCGGCCTCGGGACCGAGCTCCTCGGCCATCTGACGCTTCGCCGCGACGGCGTAGCGGCGCGCCGACCGCACCCCCCGCGCCAGCTGCTCGGCGTAGTGGGGCAGCCGCTCCGGCCCGATCACCACCAGCGCGATGACGATCAGGACGAGGAACTCCGCGCCGTTGATCCCAGCCATCGCGCCTCAGCCGGCCTCGACCTCGTCGAGCACGACCCGGACCTCGCGCTCCTCCTGACCCGAACGGACCGTGAGGACCGCGGAGTCACCGGGCGCCTTGGCGCGGATCGCGACGATCAGCTCGTCGGCCTGCGTCACCGGACGCCCGTCGATCGCGAGGATGATGTCGCCCGGCTCGATCCCTGCGAGGTCGGCGGGACCGCCGGGGGTCAGGGGGTCCTGCCCGGGCTGGCCCTCGGTCGCCACCCGCACGCCCTCACCGGTGTGCCGCGAGTCGAGCAGCACACCGATCACCGGGTACGTGGCGCTGCCGGTCTCGATCAGCTGCTCGGCGGTCCGGCGCGCCTGGTTGGACGGGATGGCGAACCCCAGGCCGATGCTCCCCGGTGCCGCACCGGGGACACCCGGCGGCTGCGCGATCGCGGAGTTGATCCCGACGACCTCACCACGGGCGTCCACCAGGGGGCCGCCCGAGTTCCCGGGATTGATCGCGGCGTCGGTCTGGATCGCGTTGATGAACGCCGTCTCGTCCATGCTGCCGGCAGAGACCGGCCGGTTGAGCGCGCTGACGATCCCCGTGGTCACGGTGCCCTGCAGGCCGAGCGGCGCACCGATCGCGACCACGGGGTCACCCACGACCACCTGGTCGGAATCCGCGAGCGGCAGCGGCGTCAGGCCGTCCCGGTCGACCCGCAGCACCGCCAGGTCGTACTCGGCGGTCCTGCCGACGATCTCGGCCGTGGACTGCGACCCGTCCGAGAAGATCACCTCGATGCGCGTCCCGGCGCCCGCTCCCGCGCTCACCACGTGGTTGTTGGTCAGGATGTACCCGTCGGCACGCAGCACGAACCCGGACCCGGTGCCCGCACCCTGGTCCCCGCGCACCTCGATGGCCACGACCGACGGCAGCACCTGGGCTGCGATCTGGGCCGTGCCGTCCAGGTCGCCCAGGTCCCGGGCGGCCTCGGTCCCGGTGGGCAACGGGGTCGACGCGGCCTCTGGCTGCGTCCCCGTGGCGATGGTCTGCGCACCCCAGCCGCCCAACGCGCCCCCGATCAGCGCCACGACCAGCACGAGGACCATCCATCCCGCACCGAGCCCCCGTGCCGGCGCCTGCCTCTGATCCGGCACGGGGCGGCCCCAGCCGTCCAGCGGAGCCTGGCCCGGGCGCTCGGACCCCTGGTGCTGGGGGTGCGCAGGGGCAGTGCCGAAAGGTCCCTGCACGTGCGGCCCGGCAGTGGCGGGCTGGGCCGACGGCGGCGGCGCGGACGGCGCGTAGCCGGTCGGTGAGACGTAACCCACCGGCGGGGGGCCGAGGGGCGGCCGACCCGGCTCGTGGGAGCCGGAGTCCGGGGTGGGGGCCGGGCGAGGTGCACCGGGGGGGACGAACGGGTTCTCGCTCACGGGTTCCATGCTCCTGCCACGGTCTTCCAGCCGCGCGCGATGCGCGCGGGGATGCCTTCGTCGTAGCCGCCGTGCGGGTGCGCGGCGACAAGCGCCTCCACCTCAGGGGTGTGCCGCTCGGCGACGACGCTGACGACGGTGTCGTCCGCCTGCCACACAGCGTGCCACGGGGAGCTGGACAGCAGGTGGAGGGTCCGGCCCTCGATCTCGGTGCTCCGGGCGCCGAGCACGGCGAGCGCGTCGTGGTCCAGCCGCCCACGCTCCTGGGTCACCACCACCACGCCGTAGGTCCCGAGGAGGTCCACCTCCAGCCGGCCGGGGGGACGCTCGTGCACGGCCGTCACGTGCATGCCGTCCGGCAGCGCCACCGGGCACGCCCAGCCCTCGTCACGCAACCAGCCCAGCACCTGCTCGGCCGAGGGTCGCCCAGCCTGGTCCGCGGTCGCGGCCCGGCCGCCTGACGACGCAGGGACCGCAGTGGCGGCGGACG
>NZ_AXCZ01000094.1 GCF_000767165.1 Cellulomonas bogoriensis 69B4 = DSM 16987 | reverse complement strand
AGCGCCCGGGCCGCGCGCGTCAGGACCTCGCCCGCGCCCCCGGCACCGTCGGCGGCCTCCTCGAGGACTCGCCCGAGGTCCACCACGACCCCCTCGGCGATGAGCCGGACGAGCGCGTCGCGGCCGTCCACGTGCTTGTAGAGCGACGGCGCGCGAACGCCCGCCCGCTGCGCGACGGCCTGCATCGTCAGGCCGTCGGGCCCCTGCTCCTCCAGGAGCCCGGTCCCGATGGTGAGGATCTGCTCGAGCGACGTCCTACGCGGACTCGGCATGACGGCCCCTCTCGTTCATCGCTATTGCTATTAGCCATGATGGCTATGTACATTAGCCACCATCGTATCCATGGACCACGGAGGGCACCATGAGACTGGCACCGGGACTGCACCGCATCGGCGACGACGTCGTGGCCGCCTACCTGGTGGTCACCGACGACGGCGTCCTCGTCGTCGACGCGGGCATGCCAGGTCACTGGAGGGACCTCAACCGTGAGCTCGCAACCCTCGACCTGACCCTCGCCGACGTCCGAGGCGTGGTCCTGACCCACGGGGACACCGACCACCTGGGATTCGCCGAGCGCCTGCGCCGCGACCACGGCGTCCCGGTCCACGTGCACACCGCCGACGCCGCGCGGGCCCAGGGCCGGGACAAGCCCCACACCCACTGGGACACGTGGCGCCTGGCCCCCACCGCGCGGTTCCTCGCACTGGCCGTCCGCAAGGGCGGCCTGCGCACCACCTACCTGCGGGACGTCGTTCCCGTGGGCGACGGTGACGTCCTGGACCTGCCCGGCTCACCACGGGTCGTCGCCCTGCCGGGCCACTCCCCCGGGAGCATCGCCGTGCACGTCCCCGCCGTGGACGCGGTGCTGGTCGGGGACGCCCTGACCACCCGCCACGTCCTGACCGGCAGGACCGGCCCGCAACCGGCCCCCTTCACCGACGACCCCGACCAGGCCCTCACCTCGCTGGACCGGCTGACCACGCTCGACGCGACCTGGGTGCTCCCCGGCCACGGCGCACCCTCACGGGCCGGCACCGGGGCCGTGGTCGCGGCGGTCCGGGCGGCAGCCGGAGCAGAGCTGCGCTGAGGAGCCCGCCCCGCTTGCAGTCGAGCGTGCGGCGCACGGCCACGACCGCCATCTCGCTCGTGACTTGCGGGCTTGCCTCCGCGACCGCTCAGTCGCGCAGGGAGCTCTCCACGCGCGCGAGCAGCTGGTCGACGGCCCTCCTGTCGACACCCGGCCTCCACCATCTCTTCGCGGGACGGGCCCGGGCGACGTCATCGGCACCGAGGCTCGGCCGAGAGCCGCTGGCGTGCATCTGGAGCGCATACGCGGCGGAGGTCAGGAGCTCGTCGACCTCGGCGGGGTCATAGCCGGGGCGCAGGCGACGCGGGCGCAGGTCCGCGAGAGCCGCGCGCAGACCCGGCGCGTCGAGCGGTGCGGCCTTCCGTCCTGCGCCGCCACCCAGCGCGACCATGGCCCGGTCGAGGAAGTCGTCGACCTCGTCCTGGTCGTAGCCCTCGCGGTACTTGGTCGCGGCGAACGTGGTGTTGAGGATCTCGTCGGCGGTCAGGTCCGGGACCCCACCGGCCTCCAGGGTCGTGAACGCCGCCTGCAGGCGGTCCAGGAAGTCGTCGACCTCCTGCTGCTCGTAGCCCTCACGGAACTTGGTGGCCTGGAACCGGACGGCACGGACGTCGGCAGCGCTGACCTGCATCGATGTTCTCCCTGTCATGGAAGTGCGGTCGACATGGGGGTGCCGCACAGCAGACACCGTAGAGGTCGTGGGGGCTCTGCGGCAGTGGCCCTGAGGCTGCCGCACCCGCTGCGTCCGGGACGTACCGCCGCGCCCGGTAGCCGGACCGGCGCCGTCGCCCAGCGGTAGCACTGAGCCGAAGACGACGTCAGCCTCCGGCGGGCGGTTGCGCCGGCCAGCCGCCGGTGAACTTGCCGGGCGAGATGACTCCCGCGGGCTGCAACGCCTGGTGGTTACGCCACGTGGTGGCGACCGTCCCGACGAGCTCGTCCAGGGACGGCGGCCAGCTGGTGGGTGGTGGCGCCTGCCCGGTGAGGTCGAGCTCCTCGACCACATGCACCTTGGCACCGTCCAGGTCGACGGCCGCGATGATCCGCCACACGGTCCCTGGCAAGAAGACGACCTCACCCTCACCTGGCTGCTGGGAGAGGGCGCTCAGGTCACGGCCGGTGCGGCTCAGCATCGCCAACGCCGAAGCCGCGGTGAAGTCCTCGGTCGCGACACGCACGTCCCGGCTCGCCGGCACCACACCGGTCAGAACACCGACCGGCGGCACGACCACACCGTCGGTCAGGCCACGGAACACCAGCCCCCCGTAGGGCGGCAGCTTCTCGACGGCCGCCATGAAGCGTTCGATCCCAGGGTTCGTCATCTGTCCCACCACTTCGTCGTATCGATCGGAGGGTCCAGGCGCTCCCCTGCCACCCACGTCTCCTCCCGGGGCAACCACGCCCCCTCCCGGTCAGGGCGCACCACCGCCGGACCGTCAGCGCGGTGCAACCGCCACTCACGGTCACGCCACAACCGGGTGCCGTCCGGGTACGTGATCATCACACCACCCTCCGGCGTCAGCACCACGTCCGTCCCGTCACCCGGACCAACCGGACCCACACCACGCCCACCAGCCCACAACCACCCAGCCTTCAACGCCACGAACCGCCGGCGCGCCCACGCCTGCTCGGTCGGATTCGCCCACTCGTCGTAGTCACCAGGCATGTTCGGGATCGCACTGCGCTCAGGCCCGGTCGGGAAGTACGCACCAGACCCCGAACCCTCCGGTCGGATCTGCGCATCACCACCCTGCCGGAACTTCGCCTTCTCACTGCTGATCTCAGGCGCCGGCTCCCCAGCGGCGCGACGGCGCGCTACGTCCTCCCAGGCGGCTGCGAGCTCAGCCTTGGCTGCGTCACGGAACTTCCGGCGTTCCTCTTCCGTCATTCCACTCACCTGGCATCCCTCACAACAAACTCCCAGAAGCCTCCCGCATTCCAGTCCCTGGATACAACCTCAAAAGGATGACCACCCCTGAAGAGGACCTCACTTTCGTTCCCATAGTAAGACAATGCCCTAATATCAACCCCGCTCCTGCCGTCCTGGATCGTCACGAATGCATTCCCGTCACCCCGGAATCCTTGTGCAACGTCGGGGCGTGTAGATGAACTCCAGAACGCATCGTCCCTCACCGTGTTGCCGGGAATCCAATCGTCCAGCACTCCCTTGGGGAAGTTCGTCCCTCGGTACGTAGTCCCCTCGTAGACCGGGAGCTTCGCCATCCCGGCGTGGGCGCTGTCGATGCGTGCCGCGACCTCCGGTGACATGGGCTCGAGCCTGCGCATCATGGAGTTCATCGCCTGGTAGCCCTCGTTGGTGGTGTACCAGTGGATGTCGAGGACCTCCCTGGACGTGAGCGTCGGGTGCCTGGCCGCCACCTGATCGGCCCAGCCGTGGAGCAGCTCGGGGCGCTGCAGGGTCCCGTCCGGGCCGTACGCACCCCGCATCATGGGTTGCAGGTCGTCGATGTCGGGCAACGGGGCCCGCGGTCCCGTGTACGGGTCAGGTGCCCGCCGGGGCGCAGGACCCGCAGGACCGCCTGCCGCGCGACCGGCACCCGGCGTGGCTGACCGCAGGGCGCGGGAGACGCTGCCCAGTGCGTCCTTGAGCGCCTCGACCAGGCCCTTCAGCGACTTCACGGACGTGACGACAGCCGTGACCTTGGTTCCCACCCGGGCCGCGAGGGACGACACACGGGTCGTGACCTGGCCGATGACCCATGGGGTGGCCAGCCCGGCGCTCAAGGTCACCTGCGCCACCCAGGAGATCGCCGCACCGACGACCTCGGCCAGCGCGTCTCGCACCAGATCGTGGACGACCTGCACGATCGTGGAGGCCTTGCGCAACGCCGACCCGACAGCCGCTGACGCACCGGAGATCCCCCGGACGTGCTCGGCCAGATCATCGGTGTACCGGGCGTAGGCGAGGACCCCCTCGCCATCCATCGCCTCCAGGTCCACGCGCACCAGGCGCTGGAGGTCGTCGGCCGCACCGGCGGTCTGCGTGGCGATGTTGTCCCAGGTAGCCGCGAAGCCGAGGACAGCGCCCGCGTCCCCCGTCAGGTCGTTGAGCCACCCCTTGAGAGGCTGCAGGTGCTCCATGAGCCAACCGAGACCGTGGGCGATGAGCTGCCCGAGCGGGTCCATCACCGCCGCGGCCGTCCCGAGCAGTGTCGACACGCCGTTCAGTGCCGCGTCGAGCCACTGCTCCTCACGGATCGCCCGGGACAGGTTCGCCAGCGACTCGATCGTCAACGTCCCCGAGAGAGCAGTTGACGTGTCGACAGGCCCGGCGATCAGGGGGTTGGTCGTCATTCGACGGCCCGGCTCAGGGCACTCAGCCGCTCGTGGGCGCGGTCATCAGCGGCCTGGTACTCCCGGGACATCGCGACCACACCGTCAGCGGCTGCAGCGACGGTCTCGCCTGCCGCCGCCACAGCATCACCCACGGCGACCTCGGTCCGGTTGAGGAACGGTGGGATGAAGGAGCACAGCACCCCGAAGGCACCGTCGTGCAGGTTGACGCTGCGTGCTGCGTGGGAGGCGAGACCGATCGAGTCGGTGACCATCGAGAGGCGTTGAGCGTGACGTCTCAGCACCTCGAGGTCAACGGCGAACCCCTCGCTCATCTCGCCGCCTGCCGTTCCTGCAGCTCTGCACGGAGGTGCTCGACGGCCGGGTCACCCTCACCCCAGGCGTCTTCGGCGACAGCGATCGCGCGGGCAGCGGCGTCGTGCTGGGCGACACGGACAGCCTCGAGAATCATGGCTTCCAGGTCACGTGCACGGTACTGCAGGGCACCATCAGTGAGCTGCAGATCGCGCAACGCCCCTGCCGCATCCACTTCGACCGTC
This sequence comes from Cellulomonas bogoriensis 69B4 = DSM 16987, assembly GCF_000767165.1. GTDB lineage: Bacteria > Actinomycetota > Actinomycetes > Actinomycetales > Cellulomonadaceae > Actinotalea > Actinotalea bogoriensis. Next base: position 5,843 of record NZ_AXCZ01000094.1, on the reverse strand, counting down.
ACCTCACCGCGCGGCGAGCGGCCCGTCCCGCGCACGGCAGCGATCGCCTCCTGGGCCTGCCGCGCCTGCTCGGCGCGACGCTGCGCCGTGGCGACGTCCTGCTGGATGCGCGCCAGGACGTCGTCCGGGTCGTCATATGAGGTCACGTCGATGTAGTTACCACTGGCTGGACAGCCGCCCAGGCCTCGCCCGCGGGCTGAGACGCCCTCCTCGAGCCCCGGGAGACCAGTCCCGGGTGTGGCTGGCGTCGGGGAGCGCAGATCATTGGGATACACGCCCTACGGCCGCCGCCACACCGACACGGCCGACGTCCACCCGGCGGTGAACTCGGCACCCCCATCGGCTCGGACAGCTCGATGCCGTGCACCTCGATCCCGTGTTCGTGCAGCGGGACGGCCACCCGGCCCGTCCCGATCGCGAGCTCGAGCGCGGGCCCGTCGCCCGCGAGCGCGGTCAAGAAGTCCACCGTCGGTTCCAGCACCTCGCGGGAGAACATCGGGGAGTGCGGGTCGTCGTAGGTGTCGGCCTGCACCCGGGTCCAGGACTGGCTGCGTATGCCAGCAGGCTGGGCGCCGCCTGCTCCGGGCGTCAACGGAAAAGTGCGTCCGCGACGTCAGTCCCAGGTGTGGCTCACGTCGGGGTAGGTCGCCGGGCACGTGCTCCCAGGGTCGGTCAGGGGCTCGAAGTGCCAGGGCTCGTAGTCGTAGACGCGGCACAGCCCGAACTCCGCACCCCGCTCCCCCAACCAGGCGGCGCCCGATGCAGGGCCGACGTCGATCGCCGTCCCCGTGACGTGGGCCGACCTGTCCGTGGGCATGACCCACCGGCGCGCCTCCTGCTCCGAGCCGTAGGTGCGGATCGCCTCCTCGATCAGCGCCTCCTGCTCCGTCGCGGTGCGGAAGCCCGAGGTGACGACCAGCTCGACCCCCTCTCGCGTGGCCGCGGCCGCCGCCCGGTCGAACCGCTCCTGCAGGTCCTCGTGCAGTCCCGTGGCCGGTCCCGCCGCGCCGACCAGCCTGGCCGTGACACCGACGCTGACCAGCACCCCGACCAGCACCCACACGGTGACCCGCCGGCTTCCGCCGCCGCGTGGCACGTCCTGGTCCGGGCGCGCCGACGGCGGGCGCGTCGACGGCGGACGGGGCACACCCGCGGACGTTCCGCTCGGTGGGATCACCGGCGGGAGCGGGTCGGCCGTGGTGCTCATGACCTCAGCGTGCCGTCCACCGCCCCGTGCACGCGTCCGCCCGGGGACTGACCAGGGTGTAGGAAGGGTGCGACGACAGGAGGAGGTCACCGTGGACATCGGGGTGCTGAGCGCGTTCCTCGGGGGCACCTTGGCGTTGCTGAGCCCGTGCTCCGCGCTGCTGCTCCCGGCGTTCTTCGCCTCCACGGTCGGCACCGGGCCCCGCCTCCTCCTGCACGGTGCGGTGTTCTACACCGGTCTGCTCACGGTCCTGGTCCCCCTCGGCGTGGGGGCGGGAGCGCTCGGGGCGCTGTTCGTCGCCCACCGGGAAGCGGTGGTCCTCGGTGCGGCGGCCCTCCTGGTCGTGCTGGGTGCCGTCCAGGTGCTCGGCCTCGGGTTCGACCCCGCACGGCTCGTCCCCGGCGCCACGGCCACCCGGACCCGGGCCGCGTCCGCGACAGGACTGACCAAGACGTTCCTGCTGGGTGCTGTGGGCGGGATCGCCGGGTTCTGCGCCGGCCCGATCCTCGGTGCGGTCCTCACCCTGGCCGCGGGCCGTGGTGACGTCGCGTCCGCCGGTGCGCTGCTCGCGGTCTACGGGGCCGGGATGGTGGTACCCCTGGTGGTCATCGCCTCGACGTGGCAACGGTTGGGGGCACGGGGGCGGGCCGTCCTGCGTGGGCGGACCCTGACGGTCCTGGGTCGCCAGCTGCACACCACCTCCGTCGTCACCGGCCTGCTGGTCATGGGCGTGGGCGTGCTCTTCTGGACGACGAACGGCCTGGTCGGCGCCCCCGAGCTGGTCCCGATCGAGCTGCAGGCCTGGTTGCAGCACCGGGCCACGACCCTGACCGACCCCGTCCTGGACACCCTCGCGGTGCTGCTGGCCGTCGCGGTGGTCATCGCCGTGGTGCTCGCCCGGCGGCAACGCACCCGCACCCGCGAGTCGACCCGCCCCGGCCGGGCGGCCTGAACCCACCCACCGGGCACGGCGCTCGTCCTGCGGGCCGGGGGGTCAACGCGTACAAAAGAGGGATGAGCACCCCACTGGAGGACTACGCCCTGCTGTCCGACCTGCGCACCGGGCCCCTGGTGTCCCGGGACGGGAGCATCGACTGGCTGTGCCTGCCCCGGTTCGACTCACCGGCGGTGTTCAGCGCGATCGTCGGTGACCCCGACGACGGCCGCTGGAAGCTCTCGGCGGTCGACGGTGAGGTCACCGCACGCAGGTACCTGCCGCACACGTTCGTCGTGGAGACGACGTGGCGCACCCCCACCGGCACGGTGGTCGTGACGGACTTCCTGCCGCCCAGCAACGACCGGGCGGACCTGGTGCGCCACGTGCGCTGCACCGACGGCACCGTCGAGATCGAGCACGACCTGCGGTTGCGGTTCGACTACGCGCGCGCCACGCCCTGGGTGCGGGTCGTGGACGGCGAGGCCCCCACGTTGCTGTCGATCGCCGGTCCGGAGGGGTTGCGCGTCCACGGTCCGCTCCTGGACGGCTCGGAGGAGGACGACGGTGCGATCGCCGGGGCCCGTGCCCCGCGCCTGACCGGGCGGTTCACCCTGGAGGCCGGCCAGACCCTCGACTGGGACCTCACCTGGTTCCCGTCCCACGAGGACGCGCCCGGCCCGATCGACGCCGAGGCCGCCCTGGCCCAGGCGGTCGGGTTCTGGGAGGACTGGTCCTCCCAGCTGACCGTCCACACCGACTACGACCCCATGGTGCTGCGGTCGCTGCTGGTGCTGCGGGCCCTGACCCACGGGCAGACCGGCGGGATCGTCGCCGCGCCCACCGCCTCCCTGCCCGAGTACCTCGGTGGCGGACGCAACTGGGACTACCGGTTCGTGTGGTTGCGGGACGCGGCCCTCACCATCGAGGTGGCGATCGCCCACGGGCTCACCGAGGGCGCGAAGCTGTGGCGCGACTGGTTGCTGCGGGCCGTCGCGGGCGACGCCCACGACGTGAAGATCATGTACGGGGTGGCCGGTGAGCGGGAGCTTCCCGAGCACGAGCTGGACCACCTGTCCGGCTACGAGGACTCCCGGCCCGTGCGCATCGGCAACGGGGCCGCCGACCAGTACCAGGCGGACGTCGTCGGCGAGGTCATGATCGCCCTGGCGCAGCTGCGCGACGCGGGCGTCGCCGAGGACGAGTACTCCTGGTGCCTGCAGAAGAGCCTCCTGGAGTACTGCGAGGCGAACTTCGACCGCAAGGACCACGGCATCTGGGAGATGCGCGGGGACCTGCACCACTTCACCCACGGCCGGGCCATGATGTGGGGGGCGTTCAACGAAGGCATCCGCGCCGTGGAGGAGCACGGCCTGGAGGGCGACGCCGACCGGTGGCGTGAGCTGCGTGACCGGCTCGCTGCTGAGATCGACGAGCACGGGTTCGACGCCGAGCTCAACACGTTCACCCAGACCTACGACAACACCGAGGTCGACGCGTCGTTGCTGCAGCTGCCCCACACCGGCTACCTCACCTACGACGACCCCCGGATGCTGGGCACCGTCGAGCGCATCGAGAAGGACCTGGCCGACGAGCACGGGCTGCTGCACCGGTACCGCACGGACTCCGGGATCGACGGGCTCGAGGGTGACGAGCACCCGTTCCTGATCTGCAACTTCTGGCTCGTGGAGCAGTACGCCAACAGCGGGCGCCTGGACGACGCGCGCGCCCTCATGGACCGCCTCGTGGGGTACGCGAGCGAGCTGGGGCTCCTCAGCGAGGAGTACGACGCCGGTGCCGACCGCCTGATCGGCAACTACCCGCAGGCGTTCAGCCACCTCGGGCTCATCCGCGCCGCCGACGCCATCGCCGCAGCCCGCAAGGACTGAGCCGCGGTCGACGGCGGCGGGTCACCGCCGCCGTCGCCCCGATCGGCTCACGGTTCGTGGACGTGGACCCGCGCACCCTCGGAGTTGAACATGCTGATCACCTGCGCGGGACGGGACCCCTCGGCCCACATGGCGTGCGGGGTGCGCGTGTCGAACTCCGCGGCCTCTCCCCGGGTCAGGACCAGGTGCCGTTCCCCCAGGTGCAGGTGCAGCCGGCCCGAGATCACGTACAGCAGCTCGGCGCCCTCGTGCACACGTTGGCGAGGGGGCTCGGCCCGAGGCTGGTAGGTGATGCGGAACGCCCTGATCGGTGAGGACTCCGGGGCCAGGGGCGCGATCGTCATCCCCTCCCGGTGGATGACGGGGCGACGTACCCGCGGGTCCGGCGGCTCCCCCGGCAGGAGGTCCTCGACCCTGATGCCCAGCTGCCGGGTCAGGGGCAGCAGCAGCTCGAGGCTCGCCTGCCTCTTGCCGGACTCCAACCGCGACAGCGTGCTCGCCGACATCCCGGCCCGGCCCGCCAGGTCCTCCAGCGTCCACCCGCGCTCCTGCCGGGCACCACGCAACCTGGCGCCCACGTGGGCGAGCTCCTCACGCACGCTCACGTTCTTGCCGATTTCGCACGAATGTTTGCCATGACGATCATTGTGGCCGTCCACTGGACCCATGGAGAACACCTGGGACGTCATCGTGATCGGTGGTGGTGCCGCCGGGCTGGGCGCCGCCCTCATGCTGGGGCGCGCCCGCCGGCGCACCCTCGTCGTGGACGCGGGCAGCCCCCGCAACCGCTTCGCCGCCCACATGCACGGGGTTCTCGGGCACGAGGGCACCGACCCCGCCGAGCTGCTGGAACGCGGACGTCGCGAGGTCGCCGGCTACGGGGTGCAGGTACGTCCCGGCACCGTCGAGCGCGTGGACGCCACCGACCGCGACGTGCGGCTCACCCTCACCGGCGGCGACGTGGTGACCGCCCGGGCCGTCGTCGTGGCCACGGGCATCACCGACGAGCTGCCCGACGTGCCCGGCCTCGCCGAGCGGTGGGGCTCCCAGGTGCTGCACTGCCCCTACTGCCACGGGTGGGAGGTGCGCGACCGCAGGCTCGGCGTCCTCACCACGTCACCGATGAGCCTGCACCAGGCCGAGCTGGTACGGCAGTGGAGCGACACCGTCACCGTGTTCACCTCCGCCCTGGGTGCGGTGGACACCCACACCCGCCAGCGGCTCCAGGCGCGCGGCCTGCAGCTGGTCGACTCGCCCCCGGTCGCGGTGACCGACGGGGAGGACGGGGCCCTCGCGGTGCGCACCGAGGACGGGGACGTCGTCCACCTCGACGCGATTTTCACCGCGGGCACGCCCCGCACGCACGACGGGTTCCTGGCGCACCTGGGGCTCGAACGGACCGACAGCCCGGTCGGGTCCGTGCTCGCCGTCGACCCCGCCGGACGCACGAGCCACCCGCGCATCTGGGCCGCCGGCAACGTCGTGACACCCATGGGCAACGTCCCCATGTCCCTCAGCGCAGGCAGCACGACGGGCGCGTTCGTGAACGCGGTGCTCGTCGGGGAGGACTTCGACCAGGCGCTCATCCGCACCGACCCCGCGGCCTTCTGGGAGGACCGGTACGCCGGTTCAGGACGGGTGTGGTCCGGTGAGCCGAACGCCACGCTGGTGGACGTGGTGGCCGGGCTGACGCCGGGCCGGGCCCTGGACCTCGGGTGCGGCGAGGGCGGGGACGCGATCTGGTTGGCGCGCCACGGGTGGGACGCGACCGGGATCGACATCTCCCCCACGGCGGTCGCGCGGGCCACCGAGG
>NZ_AXCZ01000157.1 GCF_000767165.1 Cellulomonas bogoriensis 69B4 = DSM 16987 | reverse complement strand
CGTGCGGTTCGCGGCCGCCGACCTCGCGTCGTGGGACGCCCACGAGGAGTACGACCTGGTCACCGCGAGCTTCTTGCAGTCCCCCGTCGAGCTGCCCCGCGCCCAGGTGCTGCGCGCCGCCGCCGGACGGGTCGCGCAGGGCGGCCACCTGCTGCTGCTCACCCACGCCGCACCGCCGCCCTGGGCCCGCGAGCCCATGCACCACCACGAGTTCCTCACCCCGCAGGAGGAGGTCGACCGGCTCGACCTGGACCCCGGGGCCTGGACGGTCGCCGTGGCCGAGACCCGCGAGCGGCAGGTCACCGACCCCGACGGGCAGGCCGCGACGCTGCTGGACGCGGTGGTGCTGCTCCGACGCCGGTGACCTGGCGCGTCGGGGGGGGGTCAGCCGTCGGCCAGCAGGTCGATGCCCCAGAGGGTCAGGCCCCCGAAGAGCAGCCCCCACAGGATGATCGAGACGACCTGCCACCGGATCACCGCGGCCTTCGGTGCGCCGAACGACACGAGCGCGGCCGAGGTGATCTGGCTCGGCAGGATCGTCTGACCCAGGAGGCTCACCCCTGCCACGCCGTACTTGTCGAACGCGGCACGCAGCCGGCGGCGACGCGGCGACATCTCCTTGGGTTCACCGACCACCCGACTGCGCACCCGGTGGGTGAGCGAGACGAACAGGACCATGGTGAGGACGTTGCCCATGACGGCGGCGGCGACCGCGACGACGAACGGCAGCCCGGCCGCGATGCCGATCACCGAGCCGAGGTAGGACTCGACGAACGGGATCGCCCCGGCCAGGACGATGCCCAGCCACTGCACCAGCGCCGGCAGCCCAGCGGTGAAGTCCTGCAGGTTCTCGATCACGATGCCCACCTCCCGTCGTCGCGGCCGGTGACCGCGGTGCCCATCACGACGCTAGCACGCCGTGCTAGTACAGCGTGCCACAGCGGTGCTCGTTGCGCTAGCACAGCGTGCCAGTAGGCTGGTGCGAGGTCGAGGAGGTGCCGTGAGCCAACGACGCGAGCAGATCATCGCCGCAGCCGGCGAGATCGTCGCCACCCAGGGCCTGGCCGGGCTCAGCGTCCGCAACGTCGCCGCCCGCGCCGGCATCGGCGCCAGCACCCTGCGCCACTACTTCCCCACCCAGCGCGAGCTCTACGACGCCGCCCTCGGCCGCACGTTCGACACCCACCTGGACGACAAGCGGCTCACCGACACCACCGTCGCCGCGGCGGACCGCCTCACCGAGTGCCTGGCCCAGTTCCTGCCCGGCGGCGAGTCCGAGCGGCCCACCCTGGAGGTCTGGTTCGCCATGCACGCCCAGGCCATCGGCACCGGGCGCAACGACGCAGGGGTCCTGGTCCTGGAGACCCTGAGCAAGCACGGCCGCGCCCGGGTCTCCGCCTGGTGCGCGACGCTCGAGGCCGAAGGCGCCCTGGCGCGCGACGCCGACCGGGTCACCTCCACCGTGATGGCCGTGGTCGACGGGCTCGCCCTGGACCTCGTCGTGCCGGGCACACCGCTCACGGTCGCCGAGGCGCACGCCGTCCTGCGCGACGTCGTCGAGGACGTCACCCGCCCCGCGGCGGGTGGGAGCCTCACTCCGCCCGCAGACCCTCCGCACGGCTCAGGCGGTACAGCAGGGGCAGGCTCGCCGCCGTCGTGAGGAGCACCACCGCGGCCGCCGCCCCGGCGGTGACCGCGGTCCCACCCCAGTCCACGACCAGCGGGGTGCGCGTCGCCGCCTGCAACGCCGCGCCCAGGCCCACACCCACCCCGACGGCGATCGTCAGACCCAGCACCACGGGCAGCGCGACCTGCCACAGGACCGACAGCCCCAGGGTGCGTCGCCGCACCCCGAACGCGGCCAGCACCGCCAGCAGCCGTCGGCGCTCACGCAGCTGCTCGACCACGTTGACCAGCAGGCTCGCCCCCACCATCGTCAGGAGCACGGCTGTCCCGACGCGCAGCACCTGCTGGATCACACCCAACCCGCCCATCAGGCTCTCCTGGGCGCGGTCGGACACGTACGCCCGCGGGTAGGTCTGCGCGACAGCGGTGCGCAGGTGGTCCACGGCGTCCGGGACCCCGCGGTCCAGCGCCACGAGCACCGACGTGTACCCGCGGAGCTCCACCCCGTCCGCCAGCGCAGCGGGGGTGAGGAACAACCACGCATCAGCGGGCTCGTCAGCCGGCGCCATGCCGTACGGGTCGTCGGGCGGCAGGGCTGTCCGCACCTGCGAGGGCACGGCCCACGTCGAGGCACCCGAACCGGGTTCGCCCAGGACGAGCTCCGTGCCCGCCTCGGGCCCCGCGACGCCCTCAGGTGCGACCACGACGACGTCACCGTCGGCACAGCCGGTGGGCCCGAGGACGTCCTCGAGCACCGCGCACGTGCCCGACCACACCCCCACCGTCTGCCCCGTCGCCGGCTCGTGGGCGACGGTGCTCGTGGACGTGGCCACGTCCCTGACACCCGGCACCGCCGTCAGGCCCTGCAACCACACCGCGTCCGCCCCACCGGCGCCGCCACCGAGCACCTGGGCCTGGAACGACGCGGACCGTTCCCCCTGCATCTGCTCGGCGTCGGCCACGACACCGGACACCACCCCCTGCACCGCCACCAGGCCCGCGACCGACACCACGATCGCCGACACCGCACGCACCGCCGCGCCGCTCTCCAGCTGCAGGCGTCGCACCGCGAGCTCCCACGCGACCCCACCGCCACCCAGCCGGTGCACCACGGCCTCGACCACCCACGGGAGCATCAACGGCACCCCCACCAGCAGCGCGACCACCCCGAGCACCACCATGGCCTGCTCCTCCGGGGAGTCGTGCACCCCACCGACCACCGGGTGCAGCAGCCCCAGACCCACGACCGGGAGCAGCAGCCGCCACCACAACCGCCGTCGGGTGACCGTCGCCCTGCGCACCACACCCAGCGGCTCGACGACGACCCTCCTCAGCGCCGACATCGTGACCAGCACCGACGCCACCGGGATCAGCACACCCACCATCAGGACGAGGACCGGCGCCGGGCGCAGGTCCTGGGGGTAGAACCCGAGCACAGGCGGCATCAGCGCCGCCGCGATCGGCCGCGCCACCAGGAACAGCACCCCACCCACGACCAGTCCCGCGAGCGCACTGACGAGCGTCTCCCCCGCGGCCATGCGGCGTGCCGTCGCCGGGTCGGCCCCCGCGAGGCGGACAGCCGCCAACCGTCGGTCGCGGGCCTCACCGCCGAAGCGCACCGCCGTGGCGATGAAGCTCATGACCGGCACCAGGAACACGGCGAGCCCCACCAGCCCGAGCAGGACCATGGTCGGGTCCCCACCGGGGGAGTCCTGTCCAGGTCCGCCGAACGCCTCGACACGGGTGGCGGTCGTGGCGTCGAGCTGGTCGGTGCCCAGGTAGAACGTGAGCTCACGGGGTCCGGTCAGGCCCTCGGGACCGATCGTCCCGACGACGCGGTCACCCCACCGGCCCCGCAGCGCCTGGCCGTCGACGGAGGACATGAGGTCACGCAGGGCCGGTGAGACCACGATCTCGCCCGGCGCGAGGGACCGGTCGACCCCCGGCGGCAACGGTGCGACCGGGCCCTCGGGCTGCAGCAGGCGCCCCTCGATGCCCTGGTCACGGAACCCGGACCGGATCACCTCCGTCAGGACGGCCCCCTGGCCGGGCTCCTCGACGGTCGCGGTCACCGAACGGGCGTCCGCGCGGGCCTGCCGTTCACCGGTGGCGGTGGGGATGCTCGCCACCAGCAGCAGCATCATCACCCCCAGCCCCACACCGGTGGCGATGAGCAGCAGGCGCACCCAACCGGCCGACGCCCCACCGACGGCCATGCGCATGCCGATCGCCAGGTCCGTCGTCCACCTGCTGCGCGGCGGACGGCCGGCTGCGCCGGTCATGCCGGCACCTGCTCCCGGACGCGCCCGTCACGGACGACGGCCTCGCGGTCCGCGTAGGCGGCCACCCGGGCCTCGTGGGTGACCAGGACGACCGCGGCGCCCGTGTCCCGGGCCGCAGCGGTGAGCAGCTGCATGACACGTTCCCCGTTGAGGGAGTCCAGGGCGCCGGTCGGCTCGTCGGCGAACACCACACGCGGGCGCGTCACCAGGGCACGGGCCACCGCCACACGCTGCCCCTGACCGCCGGACGCCTGGCCGGGGCGCTTGCCCGCGACGTCCGGGACCTCCAGGCGGGTGAGCCACTCGCGCGCCGCATCGCGCGCCTCGACCCGCCCCACCCCCGCCAGGCGCAGCGGGAGCGCGACATTCTCCTCGCACGTGAGCTCCGGGACGAGCTGACCGAACTGGAACACGAACCCGAACTCGGTGCGACGCAGGGTGCTGCGTTCGGCGTCGGGCATGGCCGTCAGGTCCCTGCCCCCGTACAGGACGCGTCCGGCCTCGGGCTTGAGGATGCCTGCGAGGCAGTGCAGCAACGTCGACTTGCCCGAGCCGGAGGGGCCCATGAGCGCGATCGACTCCCCGGCGCGCACGTGCAGCGACGCGGAGTCCAGGGCGGTGGTGGGCCCGTAGGTCAGGTGCAGGCCGTCGGCGACGAGCAGAGGTGCGTCGCGGGACGTCTGGGTGGTGGTCATGGCGGTCTCCTGAGGGGTTCGGTCTAGGCCTGGACCGTGGCTGCGAGCTGGTCGAGGCGTGCGGCGGTGAGCTCCAGCCACCGCAGGTCGGCCTCGAGGTGGAACAGGGCGTGGTCGCAGACCAGCTGGTCGGCGAGGTCCCCGTCGGACTTGCGGCGGGTCAGGTCACGCATCAGGCGCAGGTGCTCGCTGCGCTGGGTGTCCAGGACGTCGGACGGGTCGTGCCCCGTCAGGAGCGCGAGGACCACCTTCGTGTACAGGGTGCTCTGCAGGTACGGCTCAGGCTTCTCGGCGCTGGCCAGCCACTGCTCCACGTCGCTGACCCCGGCGTCGGTGATCGCGTACCGCTTGCGGTCCGGGCCGTCGCCGGGCTCGTGCTCGACCTCCACCAACCCGTTCTTCAGCAGCCGGGCCAGCGTCGAGTAGACCTGCCCGTAGTGCAGCGGGCGGTCACGACCGAACCGCTCGTCGTAGGCACGCTTGAGGTCGTACCCGTGGCGGGGACCGGTGCGCAGCAGGCCGAGGAGCGTCGGAGCAACTGTCATGCCCCGACTATACACACCAGATATACACCCGCTGTATACGCAGGTGGGAATGGGAAACCCCGCCCCGTCGACCCCAGGGCCCCCTGCACAGCGCCGCAACCCTGCGCCCCTGCGCCCCTGCGCCCCTGCGCCCCTGCGCCCCTGCGCCCCTGCGCCCCTGCGACGAGTGGGACCGATTCGTTACGGAAAGCGCAACTGATCGGTCCCACTCGGGGCAGGGAGGGCGCGCCGCACCGCTGGACGGCGGCTTAGGGTGGAGGGGTGCACGATCTGCCCCTCGCACCTCCAGCTGACCGCCGGCGTCGACGTACCTCCGCGTCCGCAGTCGCCGGGTTCGTGTTCGCGCTCATGGGGCCGCTCGCCCCACTCGGCCTGGGGTTCTCGATCATCGGCGTCGCCCAGACCAGGGACGGGGAGCGCGACGGCCGGGCACTGGCGATCGCGGGCGCCGTGATCGGTGGCCTGGTCACCGCAGGCATGCTGGTCGCCCTCCTGGCGTACCTCTTCTAGGGCTGCGGACCGTCGGGGAACCCGAGCCACGCCCACACCGCACCCAGCAGCACGGCGTCGAGGTCCTCGACGGTCACCACGCCGTCGGCGCGCAGACGTCCCGGCACGACGCGCACGGCGTCCCACCTGACCGCCGTGCCCGCCACGATCCCACCCGGGTCCGCGGCCACCATGTTGGGCCGCCCCCGGGACGCGTCCACCGGCAGGTCGACGAGGTCGTCGACCCACCCGAAGAGCGCACCCACCGGCCGGGCAGCACCGAGGAGCGCACGGGCGCGGGGCGGATCCAGCCGCGCCCACACGGCCGCGACCAGCAGCGTCACCGCGAACGTCGCCACGGACAGCCCCTCGCGGGCGTCGACCGTCGGCGCCACGCCCACCCGCAAGGACTCGACCTGGCGACGGTAGGCGCCCCGCACCACGTCGGCGGCAAGGCCACGGAGGTCCTCGGGCACGTGAGCACCGAGCAGCCGTGCGGTTGCCGCAGCGCTGCCGTGCACGAGGGTGACGACGGGGTGACCCGTCCGCGGGGGGTCGGGCGGCGGCTCGGGGAAGCGCGCGAAGAGGTCGTCCAGGTACGGCAGCGTGGCGGGCAGGAGCTCAGGCGCCTCATCGCACACCCCGTCGAAGCAGGTGACGAAGATGTTGATCAACCGGGCCGTGCTCAAGGCCTCGTCGAGCTCCGGCCCGGGCCGCGCCAGCGGGGTGCCGCGCGGCCGCGCCGCGAGCAGCACCGTCCGGCCGAAGAGC
>NZ_AXCZ01000047.1 GCF_000767165.1 Cellulomonas bogoriensis 69B4 = DSM 16987 | reverse complement strand
CCGGTCGACCTGGTCCGGCACCGCGAGCGCACGTGCCAGCCGCTCGTCCGCCGAGCCGTCGTCCTGCGCGAACGCGGACGTGGGCGGCAGCGCCGGGGTCACGGGCGTCCTGCGACCTCGAGGGCCTCGGGCAGCGTGAACGCGCCGGCGTAGAGAGCCTTGCCGACGATCGCGCCCTCGACGCCCACGTCGACCAGTCCGCGCAGGGCGGCGACGTCGTCCAGGGTCGCGACCCCTCCGGAGGCGACGACCGGGGCGTCGGTCCGGCCGCACACCTCACGCAGCAGGTCCAGGTTCGGGCCCCGCAGCGTCCCGTCCTTGGTCACGTCCGTCACGACGTAGCGGGAGCACCCGGCGCGGTCGAGGCGGTCGAGCACCTCCCACAGGTCCCCACCCTCCTGCGTCCAGCCGCGAGCCGCGAGCGTCGTGCCGCGCACGTCGAGGCCGACGGCCACCCGGTCGCCGTGCTCGGCGATCACGCGCGCGGTCCAGTCCGGGTCCTCCAGCGCAGCGGTCCCCAGGTTCACCCGACGGCACCCCGTCGCCAGCGCGCGGGCCAGGGACGCGTCGTCGCGGATCCCGCCCGAGAGCTCCACCTTGACGTCCAGGGCCGCGACGACCTGCTCGAGCAGCTCGGCGTTGCTCCCCCGGCCGAAGGCGGCGTCCAGGTCGACCAGGTGGATCCACTCCGCGCCGCCGGCCTGCCAGTCGAGCGCAGCCTGCAACGGGCTGCCGTAGGAGGTCTCCGACCCCGCCTCACCCTGCACCAGGCGGACCGCCTGGCCGTCAGCCACGTCGACGGCCGGTAGGAGCTCAAGTCGCGACATCTCTCCGTCTCACTGTCCTCTCAGGCTGCGGACCCAGTTGGTCAGCAGCTGTGCGCCGGCGTCGCCGGACTTCTCGGGGTGGAACTGCGTCGCCGCCAGGGGGCCGTTCTCCACCGCGGCCACGAACCTGCCGCCGTGCTCCGCCCAGGTGACCTGCGGGGCGATCATGCGGCCGCCGCCCAACGGGCCGAACGAGCGGGCCGCGTAGGAGTGCACGAAGTAGAAGTACTCGTCGTGCAGCCCCTCGAACAGGACCGAGCCGGACGGGGGCTCGACGGTCGACCACCCCATGTGCGGGACCACCGGTGCCTCGAGTCGGTCCACGACCCCCGGCCACTCACCGAGCCCGTCAGTGTGGACGCCGTGCTCCTCGCCCGCGTCGAACATCACCTGCATGCCCACGCAGATCCCGAGGACGGGACACCCGCCGGCCAGCCGTCGGTCGATGATCTGGTCCCCGCGCACGGCCCGCAGCCCCGCCATCACCGCGGCGAACGCACCGACACCCGGGACCACGAGCCCGTCGGCGGCCTGCGCCCGGTCGGCGTCGGAGGTCAGCTCCACGCTCGCGCCGACCCGCTCGAGCGCGCGGACGGCCGAACGCACGTTGCCGAAGCCGTAGTCGAGCACCACGACAGAAGGAGAAGTCATCGCGTGGATGCTACCGGTCCGGGACCGTCGGCAGGTCGCGCGGTCCGACACGCGAACCGGTCACCGGGATCGGCGCCCCGCACGGCCGACGGCCGCCAGGACCCGGACCGCCCGCCACCGGGACATGCCGACGGACGACACCGTTCCGGGCAGGTCCGCGGCCTGGACCTGTCCCAGGAGCAGCTGCTCCACCTCGGCAGGCGCCCCGTCGAGCATCAGCCCCGGAGCGATCTCCTCGTCCTGCGCGCCGCCGGCCCAGCGGGCGGCGGTCATCTGGCCGTCCCGCTGGACCACCAGGACCACCGGCGTGTTCTCCAGCAGCCTGGACACGACCTGGGCCGCGCGCTCGGGCTCACCCACCGCCGTGTCACGGCACACGGCCACCGCGCCGATCGAGGTCGGCACGGCGTCCACCGGCACCTTGCTCATCGCGCACGCGGCAGCCAGGCCCTCGGGCAGCGCCACCTGGGTGAGCACCACCGCAGCGGCGGCCAGACCCTCGCCCTCGGGGACATCGCCGCTCACAGGGCCCCCTTCGTGGACGGCACCCCGCTGACGCGCGCGTCGGGTGCCACCGCCGCGCGCAGCGCCCGGGCCAGCGCCTTGAACTGGGCCTCGACGATGTGGTGGGGATCGCGCCCCGCCAGCACCCTCATGTGCACGCAGATCCCGGCGTGGTGCGCGATCGACTCCAGGACGTGCCGGGTGAGCGAGCCGGTGAAGTGACCGCCGATGAGGTGGTACTCCTGCCCGGCCGGCTCCCCGGAGTGCACCAGGTAGGGCCGTCCCGAGACGTCGACGACGGCCTGGGCGAGAGCCTCGTCCAACGGCACGAGCGCGTCGCCGAACCGGCCGATCCCGACCTTGTCGCCCAGTGCCTGACGCAGCGCCTGACCCAGGCTGATCGCGACGTCCTCGACGGTGTGGTGGGCGTCGATGTGGGTGTCGCCCGTGGCCCGGACCACGAGATCGATCAGCGAGTGCTTGCCCAGCGCGGTCAGCATGTGGTCGTAGAAGGGCACGGTCGTGGAGATCTCCGTGCGCCCGGTCCCGTCCAGGTCGACCTCGACGAGCACCGACGACTCCGACGTCGTGCGCTCCACACGCCCGGTCCGAGCACCACCAGAAGCGTTCACAGTCCAGCCACCTCCACCAGGGCCTCACGGAAGGCCGTCATCTCTGCAGGGGTGCCGATCGACACCCGCAGCCATCCCTCCGGACCCGTCTGGCGGACCAGGACGCCCCGGTCCAGCAGACCCTGCCAGACCGCCACGCGGTCCGGCAGCACCCCGAAGAGGACGAAGTTCGCGTCCGAGTCGACCGCCTGCAGGCCGCGGTCGCGCAGCCAGGCCACGGTGCGATCCCGCTCGGAGCGCAACGACGCGACCTGCTCCATGAGCGACCCGGTGTGCCTCAGCGCCGCCCGGGCGACGGCCTGCGTGACCGCCGACAGGTGGTAAGGCAGGCGAACCACCTGCAAGGCGTCGACGACCTCGGTGGACGCCGCCAGGTACCCCACGCGTGCGCCCGCGAGCCCGAAGGCCTTGGACATCGTGCGCGAGACGGCCAGGTGCGGGTGGTCCTCGAGAAGCTCCAGTGCCGACGGGGTCCCTTCCCTGCGGAACTCCGCGTAGGCCTCGTCCACGACCACCACGCAGCCGCCCGGTACCTGCCGCGCAGCGTCCAGGACCGCCAGCAGGGTGCTCGCGGGCAGAGCCGTGCCGGTCGGGTTGTTGGGGCTGGGCAGCAGGACCACGGCCGGGGCGTGCTCGGCGACCGCGGCGACCGCCCGGCCCGGGTCCAGGGAGAAGTCCTCCTCGCGGCGGGCGGCCACCCAGTCCGTGCAGGTGTCACGGGCGTACTCGGGGTACATCGAGTACGTCGGGGCGAACGACAGGGCCGTGCGGCCCGGACCACCGAAGGCCTGCAGGAGGTGCAGCATGACCTCGTTCGAGCCGTTCGCGGCCCAGATGCACCCGGCCGGGAGCCTCACGCCGGACTCCCGTGCCAGGTACTCGGCGAGGTCCTCGCGCAGGGGCAGCGCGTCCCGGTCCGGGTACCGGTTCAGCCCGGCCGCAGCCTGCGCCACGGACGTCGCGACGTCGTCGACGAGCGCGGCGGAGGGCGGGTAGGGGTTCTCGTTCACGTTCAGCAGGACCGGCACGTCCAGCTGCGGGGCGCCGTACGGCGAGAGCCCGCGCAGCTCCGGGCGCAGGGGTAGGTCGAGGCTCACGCGGCGAGTCTAGAGGTCGGGAGGACGGACCCGCGCGCGCGTCCGAGGTCCGCCGCACCACGCGAGTCACCTCTGGCTGTGACACCGAAAGACTGCGCAATGACTCTCCGTTAAACCTTTCAGTCGTTGACCCTCCCCCCCGACAGAGCGGAAGGTCCTGCCGTCCGGGTGGTGTTCGCCCGGCATACACCCGGTGTTCGCCCGACGTTCACCCGGGGTTCACCACCAGGCTCCAGGGGGGACCTGCGCATGGACCAGATGGTGCTGTTCGCTGCCGACTTCGTCGCGGTCACGGTCCTGACCTTCGGACTGTACTTCCGCCGTCACCGCAGACGCGACCTCGTCGTCGCGTTCCTCGGGATCAACATCGGCGTGCTCGCGGTCGCCTCGTCCTTGAGCACCGGCAACATCGGCGCCGGCCTCGGTCTCGGGCTGTTCGGGGTGCTGTCGATCATCCGACTGCGCTCCACCGAGATCGAGCAGCACGAGGTCGCCTACTACTTCTCGGCGCTGGCCCTCGGCATCCTCGGGGGCATCGGGACGTCCACGCTCTGGCTCCCGCCCGTGCTCATGGCCCTGATCCTGATCGCCATGTACGTCGGGGACCACCCCCGCCTGCTGCACCGGTACGGACGTCAGACCCTCGTGCTCGACGGCGCAGCCACCGACCGCGTCGCGCTCGTGGCACGCCTGGAGCACCTGCTCGGCGCACGCGTGCACGGCGTCACCGTCCAGCGACTCGACCTCGTCAACGACACCACCGTCGTCGAGGTCCGGTACGAGCATCTGCCACCCTCACCCGCACCCCGCGCCCACCACCGCGCAGACGGACCCCTCGCACGGACAGGAGCACGCCAGTGACCGCACTCGCCACCGCCACGACACCCTCCACCGGGCGCCCCCCCACCGACCCCGTCGGCGATCTCGTTCCCATAAGCCTGCAGGAGCTCGTGGACAGGGCCTCGCTGCAGACGCGGGTCGACCGCAAGTACGTGGTGCCCGCCGACGCCGTCGACGACCTGCTCCGTGACGCGGCCGACCAGGTCCAGGTCCTGCAGATCGGTGAGCTGCGCACCTTCGCCTACGAGTCGGTGTACTTCGACACCCCGGACCTGCTCGCCTACCGCCTGGCCGCCCACCGGCGCCGCCGCCGGTTCAAGATCCGCACACGCACCTACCTGGACTCGGCGCAGTGCTTCCTCGAGGTCAAGACCCGGGGCACGCGTGGCAGCACCGTCAAGGACCGCCTGGCCTACGACCCCGACCAGGCCGCCGACATCACCCCCGGGCGCTGGTACGTGGAGAACGTCCTGTCCGGTGCGACGATCCCCGGGACCAACACCCTCGAGCTGCGCCCCACCCTGGTGACCCGGTACCTGCGCACCACCCTCTTCCTGCCCCGCAGCTGCAGCCGGGTGACGGTCGACACGCACCTGACCTGGCAGGACGACAGGGCGACGCTGGACGTGCCCCACCTGGCGGTCGTCGAGACCAAGACGGGATCCTGCCCCTCCCCCATGGACCGGCTCCTGTGGAGCCGCGGGCACCGGCCGGTCGGGATCTCGAAGTACGCCACCGGGCTCGCGGCCCTGGACCCCGACCTGCCCTCCAACCGCTGGCGGCGCACCCTGCGACGCCACGTCCACAGCCCCGCGCGCGAGGACCGCACGACCGACCCACGCAACGAGCAAAGGAGTGGCACATGCCACGCACGACCCTGAGACGGACGTCGCCGGCCGTGCTCGCCGCAGCGATGGTGCTGACGGCGGGCGCTGCCCAGACGGCGACGGCCGCCAGCACCGTCACCGCGCCCACGCTTCCCGGGCCACTGACCGCAGTGGTGGACACGGGCCTCGCCGGAGACATCGCTTTCTCCGAACCCGCCGGCACCTTCCAGGGCCAGATCTCGGTGACGCTCAGCACCGACGTCCCCGGTGCCCAGATCCGCTACACCACCGACGGCAGCCCGCCGACCGCAGGCTCCCCCGTCCACGACGGCCCGATCCAGCTCTCGCGGAGCACCGAGATCCGCGCCCAGGCGTTCGTCGGTGGCGACCCCGCCGGTGCGCCCGGCTCGTCGCAGTACGTGGCGACCGACGTGACCACGGCCCACGACCTGCCAGTGCTGGTGCTCGACAACTACGGGGCGGGCGACGCGCGCGACGACTACATGGACGTGGCCGTCGTCGAGCTGCAGCCCGGCAACGGCACCACGACCCTCAGCGACGAGGCCACGCTCGCCACCCGGGCCGGGTTCCGGCTGCGCGGCAACTCCAGCCGGCTGTTCGACAAGATCCCGTACCGGCTCGAGCTGTGGGACAACGAGGACGAGGGCACCAACCTGCCGTTCCTCGGCATGCCCGCGGACGACGACTGGGTGCTGCGCGGCCCGTTCAGCGACAAGGCGCTCATCCGCGACGCCCTGGTCTACGACCTCGGCCGCGAGCTCGGCGTCGCCGCACCGCGGTACGAGTTCGTCGAGGTCTACGTCAATACCGACGCCCAGCCCGTCAGCAGCAGCGACTACCAGGGCGTCTACATGGTCGTGGAGACGATCAAGGACAACTCCCGACGGCTGAACCTGGACCGGCTGCGCGAGCACCACACATCCCTGCCCGAGCTCACCGGCGGCTACATCGTCAACTTCGAGTGGCAGGCGGCCGAGCAGCCCCTGCTCCGGTGCACCGGTTCACCCAACTGCTGGCGCGACCTGGAGCTGCGGCGGCCCAACAACCCCCAGCCCGAGCAGCTGCAGTGGATCAGCGAGCACCTGAGCGAATTCCAGCAGGTCCTCGACGGGCCACGCTGGAACGACCCCGGCGAGGGGTACCCCGCATGGATCGACGTCGACTCGTTCGTCAACCACATGATCATCGACGAGCTCAGCCGGGACATGGACGCCTACGTCCGCAGCGCCTACTTCCACAAGGACCGCGGCGGCAAGATCACCGCAGGTCCGCTGTGGGACTACGACCTGACGTTCGGCGTGGGCGGGTACTTCGGCAACCAGCAGACCTCGGGATGGCAGCACCAGCAGGTCCGCCAGCGCCAACCCGTGGCCAACAACTGGTACCCGCGACTGGTCACGGACCCGGCGTTCGAGAACCGTCTGAAGGTCCGGTGGCAGGAGCTGCGCCGCGGAGAGCTCTCGGACGCGCGGCTCACCGCCCGGGTCCAGGAGCTCAGCGGACCCCTGGCCGACGCCGCCGCCCGCAACTACCAGCGGTACCCCACGACCCTGCGCAGCCGCATGGTGGGGCCGTTCATCACGACCACCACGCCCACGTGGCAGGGGCAGGTCGAGGACCTCCGCTCCTGGATGCTCGAGCGCGCCCGCTGGCTCGACTCCGCCCAGGCGTGGGGCGGACCCACCACCCCCGTCGATCCCGAGCCGCAGCCGACCCCGGACCCGGAACCCACTCCCGACCCCACCCCCGAGCCCGGACCCACGCCGGACCCCACCCCCGAGCCCGACCCGGGTCCGTCACCGGACCCGGGGACCGGGAACGGGTGCACGGCGACGTTCACCGTGACCAACCAGTGGGGCGGAGGCTTCCAGGGAGAGGTCCAGGTCACCGCCACCACCAGCCCGATCACCGGCTGGACCGTGACCCTCGCGATGCCCTCCGGGCAGAGCGTCACCCAGGTGTGGAACGCCGACGTCACCTCCAGCGGCTCGACCCTGACCGCCACCAACCTCGCGTGGAACGGCTCGCTCGGGGCAGGTGCCAGCACGTCGTTCGGCCTGATCGGCTCCGGGTCGGGGACCGGGGCTCCCACGGTCGGCTGCACCGCCGACTGACCGCCACGGGACGGGCGCCGGGTGCGACCCCGCCGACGGGTCGCACCCGGCGCCCGTCCCCCACGTGCTGCTCAGCCGGTCCGGGTCAGGACGAGCCTGTCACCCTCCCGCGTGAAGCCCATCGCCGACAGGTACCGGGCGGTGGCCGCGGCCCGCGGGCACGCGACCAGCCGGCGGGTGCCGAGCTCGGCGAACGGGCCGTCCGTGCGGTACACGAACTCACCCGGGGTGAAGTCCCGGAACGCGGGCACCACGTAGTCCAGCAGGACCTGCTGCTCATCGGTCGCAGCCCCGGCACGGGAGAGGACGACCCCCACGAGCTGGTCACCGCTGGTCACCACGAACGCGTGCTCGGCAGCGCCCAGGAGGTCCTCCGTCGCACCGGGCCAGAACCGGCGGACGTCCTTCCCGTGCCGCTCCAGCAGGTGCGCCAGCAACGGCTCCCCGACGCCCACCGGCACAGCGACGTACGCACGCGCGTCGTGTCGCCGCCGCAGCAGCGTCACGATCACACCGAGGTTGATCGCGGTCAGCACCACGTTCATCGCGACCATCGGCCACACGCCGATCACGGCGTTGTACGCCACCAGCACCACGCACGCGACCAGGTTCAGCACCCGGAACCTCATGACCCGCGTCTGGGTCAGCGACAGGACCAGCAGACCGGACCCGACCCAGCCCACGACCTCCACCACAGGCACGACGCCCTCCTCCTGCCGCGCAGCGGCTCAGGCCTGCGCGGCCACGCGCGCGAGCCAACCGACGACCACGTCCCCGACGACGTCCGGGGACAGCACCTGGGCGTGATCCACGTCCGGCAGCAGCTCGACCGCGACCTCGTGCCGGGCACCGCGCAGGGCGTCCGCGAAGTCCGTGGTGAACGAGACCGGCACCACCTGATCAGCCTCCCCGTGCACCAGCAGGAACGGCAGGTCCGGACGCCGCTCCACCAGGGTCAGGGGATTGCCCTGCTCCCACGCCTCGGGCGCCTGGTCCGCAGGCACCCCGAACAGCACCTCGGCGAGCCCCCACGTGGCTGACACGTCGTACGGGCCGGCAAGTCCCACGACGCCGTCGACGCGCACCCGGCGATGGGGGCACCGGTCGGACCTGACCGGGTCCAGGGCCGCCACCGAGGCCAGGTGCGCCCCTGCCGAATGACCCAGCACCACGACGTCCACCCCCGGGACCTGGGCCGAGGCGTAGGCGACCGCGCACGCGACGTCGTCCACCGGGGTCGGGAACACGTCACCGGTCCGACCCGTCCGGTAGGTGATCGTGGCCACCGCGTACCCCTCGCCCACCAGGTGGTCGGCGAGGGGCGCCAGCCCGACCGGGTCCGCCGAGCGCCATCCCCCACCCGGGACGAGCACGACCAGGGCGGCAGGGTCGGTCCGGTCGGGCGGAATCTCGACCGCGGCCGGCAGGCCCGCGCGGTACTCGCCCTCACCCGGCTCCGGCTCGACCGTCGGCGGGGCCGGAGGTTCAGGCTCGGCCTCAGGAGCCGACGGCAGCGTCTGGCTCGGTGCCGGGTCCTGCGCACCGCACGCAGCAAGCAGGGCGAGCGCCGCGGCCACCCAGGTCGCGCCGGCCCGGGTGCGCCTCACGCCCTCACCCCCACCGTCAGGGACGTCCCCGGGCCACGACGGCCTCGCCGTGCGCGGGCAGGTCTTCGTCCTCGGCGAGGGCCACGACCCGGTCGGCGACCTCGGCCAGCGCCGCCTGGTCGTACTCCACGACCTGGACCGGTCGGAGGAAGCTGTGCACCCCCAGCCCGGAGGAGAAGTGTGCGCAGCCCCCCGTCGGCAGGACGTGGTTGGACCCCGCCATGTAGTCGCCGAGAGAGACCGGTGACCAGGGCCCCACGAACACCGCACCGGCGCTGGTGACCCGCTCGGCCACCGACGCCGCGTCGTGGGTCTGGATCTCCAGGTGCTCGGCACCGTAGGCGTTGACGACCTCCAGGCCCTGCTCCAGGTCGTCCACCACCACCACGGCGGACTGGGGACCGGACAGCGCGGTCCGGACCCGGTCCGCGTGCCGGGTCGCCCCCACCGCGTCGGGCAACAAGGCCTCCACAGCCTCGACGAGCTCCAGCGAGTCCGTCACCAGGATCGACGCGGACGTGGGACCGTGCTCGGCCTGGGAGACCAGGTCGGACACCACGTGGTGGGGCCGAGCCGTGGCGTCGGCCAGGACGGCGATCTCCGTCGGCCCTGCCTCGGAGTCGATCCCCACCACGCCACGGACCAGGCGCTTGGCCGCGGTCACGTACTGGTTGCCCGGCCCGGTGACGACGTCCACGGGCTCGCACAGCACCTCCCCGTCGTCCTCGGTGTCGCCCACCGCGCCGTAGGCCAGCATCGCGACCGCCTGCGCCCCGCCGGCGGCGTAGACCTCGTCGACGCCCAGCAGCTCGCACGCAGCCAGGATCGTCGGGTGCGGCAGACCACCGTGCGCGCGCTGCGGCGGGCTCGTCACGACCAGGGACGTCACTCCGGCCTCCTGGGCCGGCACCACGTTCATCACCACCGACGACGGGTACACCGCCAGACCACCCGGCACGTACAGGCCCACGCGTCGGACGGGGAGCCACCGCTGGCGCACCGTCGCCCCCGGACCCACCTGCACCTCGAAGGGCGCGGGCACCTGGGCCGCGTGCACCAGCCGGGCCCGCCGGATCGACTCCTCCAGAGCCGCCCGAACCTGGGCGTCCAGACCGGCCAGCGCCGCCGACAACGCCTCACGCGGGACCCGCAGGTGCTCGGGACGGACGCCGTCGAAGCGCTCGGCCAGGTCACGCAGCGCACGGGCTCCGTGCGCACGGACCTGCTCCAGGACCGGGGCGACCTGCTCGGCCGCGCCCGCCACGTCCAGGTCCGGGCGCGGGAGGGAGGTCGTCAGCTCGCGTGCGGACAGGTGCCGGCCACGCAGATCGATACGGGAGATCACGGAACCATCCTAGGCGTGCCGGAACTGCGAGGATGGGTCCATGGTGATCGAGGTGGCCGTGACCGGTGAGATCAGGCTCGGGCAGTTCCTCAAGCTCGCGGGTGCGGCGGAGTCCGGCGCGGACGCCCGGGAGCTGCTGGAGGAGGGTGAGGTCGAGGTCAACGGCGAGGCCGAGACCCGGCGCGGACGCCGCCTCGCGTCCGGGGACCACGTGAGCGTCGCGCGGCCCGCCGGACCGGAGACCTACCGGGTCGTGTGAACCGACCGGCGGCCGACGTCCGCCTCACCTCGTCATGTAGGCCGACCCCATGACCCGGTCCGGCGTGACCCGCAGGACGACCCGCGTCGTGGACGGGCGTGGCTCACGGTAACGACGGGCGTACCGGCGTTCAGCCTCGGCAACCTCCGCGGGCTCCCGGCTGACCTCGACGGCACCCTCGAACGTCAACCACCGCCCACCGTCCACCTGGCACACCGCAGCCCGGGGCACCGCGCCCGCAGCCAGGGCCCGCTCCACGTTGCGGACCTTCATCGACCCGCCACCGGCGGTCACCCTGATCACCGACTGCTCCGGGTCCCAGGTGAACGCGACCGGCACCACGTGCGGGGTCCCGTCCGGGCGCAGCGTGGTCAACGTCGCCAGGTGCCGCTCGGTGACGAAGACGTGCTGCTCCGGCGTCAGACCCAAGGGTCGGCCGGACCCCCTCACCCCGCCAGGCACGCCGGCCCCAGGAGCGCCTTCAGGTCACCGAAAAGCGCGGGTGAGCGCTCGATGCGCAACCCACCCTCCAGACGCATCACCGTCGCCCGTCCTGGTTGCGTCAGCCGCAGGTGCACGTCCGTGACACCAGGGTGGGTGGCCAGCACCTCACGGAGCCGCTCCACGACCGGCTGGGTGCACCGCGACACCGGGAGGCTGATCGTCACCGGCCGGGCGTCGACGTCCGACACGTCGGGGATCGACACCTCCACCGCCTGGAGCTGGATCGTCTCGTCGCGCCGCCGCACCCGGCCCCGCACCGTGATCACCGCGTCCTCGGACAAGGCCGTGGAGTACGCCAGGTACGTCTCGCCGAAGAACATCACCTCGACCGAGCCGTCGATGTCCTCCAAGGTCACCGCGGCCCACGGGTTGCCGTTCTTCGACATCTTCCGCTGCAGGCTCGTGACCAGGCCGCACACCGTCACCATCGAGCCGTCGGTGCGCCCCTCGTCCGCCATCAGCGCCGTGATCGAGCAGTCACCCGCAGCCGCGAGCACGTGCTCCAGCCCCGACAGGGGGTGATCGGACACGTACAGCCCGAGCATCTCGCGCTCGAACGCCAGCCGCTGCTTCTTGTCCCAGTCGGGCACGTCCGGGATGTCGACGCTGAAGCTGACGGCCTCGGCGCCGTCCTCACCACCCAGCCCCGCGAACAGGTCGAACTGGCCCTCGGCCTCCTTGCGCTTGACTCCCACCACCGAGTCGACCGCCTGCTCGTGGACCAGCAGCAGGGCCCGACGGCTCGGGTGCATCGAGTCGAACGCCCCCGACTTGATCAGGGACTCGATGGTCCGCTTGTTGCACACCACCCCCGGGACCTTGTCCAGGAAGTCGGTGAACGAGGTGAACTCGCCCTTGCCCTCCCGGGTCGCGACGATCGCGTCCACCACGTTCGCACCGACGTTACGGACCGCCGTCAGGCCGAACCGGATGTCGGTGCCGACCGCGGTGAAGTTCGCGGCCGAGGAGTTCACGTCCGGTGGCAGGACCGTGATCCCCATGCGGCGGCACTCGCCCAGGTACAGCGCGGACTTGTCCTTGTCGTCGCGCACGCTGGTCAGCAGCGCCGCCATGTACTCCGTGGGGTAGTTGGCCTTCAGGTAGGCCGTCCAGTACGCGATCACGCCGTAGGCCGCGGAGTGGGCCTTGTTGAAGGCATAACCCGCGAACGGGACCAGCGTGTCCCACACGGCCTGGATCGCCGCGTCGGAGTACCCGCGCTCCCGCATGCCCTTCTGGAAGGGCACGAACTCGGCGTCCAGGACCTCCTTCTTCTTCTTGCCCATGGCCCGACGCAGCAGGTCGGCCTGCCCCAACGAGTAGCCGGCCAGGACCTGGGCGGCGCGCTGCACCTGCTCCTGGTAGACGATCAGGCCGTGGGTCTCGTCCAGGACCTCGGCCAGCGGCTCGGCCAGCTCGGGGTGGATCGGCACCACCTGCTGCATGCCGTTCTTGCGCAGGGCGTAGTTGATGTGGGAGTTCATCCCCATCGGCCCCGGCCGGTACAGGGCGATGACCGCGGAGATGTCCTCGAAGTTGTCCGGGCGCATCTGCCGCAGCAGCGACCGCATCGGTCCGCCGTCGAGCTGGAACACCCCCAGGGTGTCACCCCGCCCGAGGAGCTCGTACGCGGCGCGGTCGTCCAGCGGCAACGACTCGATCTCGATCGGGTCCTTGCCGTTCATCTCGATGTTGACCAGGGCGTCGTCGAGGATCGTGAGGTTGCGCAGCCCCAGGAAGTCCATCTTGATCAGGCCCAGACCCTCGCAGGTCGGGTAGTCGAACTGGGTGATGACCGCCCCGTCCTGGGGCCGGCGCATGATCGGGATGATGTCGATCAGGGGATCGCTTGACATGATCACCCCGGCGGCGTGCACCCCCCACTGGCGCTTCAGCCCCTCGATTCCCTGGGCGAGCTCGACGACCTGCTGGGCGTCGGGGTCGGTCTGGTGCAGCTGGCGGAACTCCTCGGCCTCGGGGTACCGGGGGTCGTCCTTGTCGAAGATCCCCGACAGGGAGATGTCCTTGCCCATCACGGCCGGGGGCATCGCCTTGGTGAGCTTCTCGCCCATGGCGAACGGGAACCCCAGCAGCCGGGACGAGTCCTTCAGCGCCTGCTTGGCCTTGATCGTGCCGTAGGTGACGATCTGGGCGACACGGTCGTCGCCGTAGCGCTCGGTCACGTACCGGATGACCTCGCCACGACGGCGCTCGTCGAAGTCGATGTCGACATCGGGCATGGACACGCGCTCGGGGTTGAGGAACCGTTCGAAGATCAGCCCGTGCTCCAGCGGGTCGAGCTCGGTGATGCCCATCACGTAGGACACCAGCGAGCCTGCCGCCGAACCGCGCCCGGGGCCGACCCTGATGCCGTTGCGCTTGGCCCAGCTGATGAAGTCCGCGACCACCAGGAAGTAGCCCGGAAAACCCATCTGGGTGATGATGTCGACCTCGTACGTGGCCTGGGCCCGCACCTTGTCCGGGATCCCCGCCGGGTAGCGGGCGTGCAGCCCCTTCTCGACCTCCTTGATGAACCACGACGTCTCGTCCTCCCCCTCGGGCAGGGGGAACCGCGGCATGTAGTTCGCCGAGGTGTTGAACTCCACCTCGCACTGCTCAGCGATCAGCAGCGTGTTGTCGCAGGCCTCGGGCAGCTCACGCCACAGGTGACGCATCTCGGCCGCGGACTTCACGTAGTACCCGTCCCCGCCGAACTTGAACCTGTCCGGGTCGTTCAGCGTGGAGCCCGAGTTGATGCAGAGCAGGGCGTCCTGCGAGGTCGAGTCCTCACGGGTGACGTAGTGCAGGTCGTTGGTCGCCACCAACGGTGCGCCGATGTCCTGCGAGATCCGCAGCAGGTCCTTCTGCACACGCTGCTCGATGTCCAGGCCGTGGTCCATGAGCTCGATGAAGAAGCTGTCCCTGCCGAACAGGTCCTGGAACTCACCCGCTGCGCGGACGGCCTCGTCGTACTGGCCCAGTCGCAACCTCGTCTGGACCTCCCCCGACGGGCAGCCCGAGGTGGCGATCAGGCCCCGCCCATAGGTGCTGAGGAGCTCGCGGTCCAGACGGGGCGCCTTGCCCATCTGGCCCTCGAGCGACCCCAGGGAACCCATGCGGAAGAGGTTGTGCATGCCCTCGGTGGACCGCGCGAGCAGGGTCAGGTGCGTGTACGAGCCGTTGGCCGAGACGTCGTCGGACTTCTGGTGCGGCTCGCCCCACTTGACCCGGGTCCGGTCGTGCCGGCTGGTTCCCGGCGTCAGGTAGGCCTCCAGGCCGATGATCGGCTTCACACCGGCCTTGCGTGCCTTGCTCCAGAACTCGAACGCCCCGAACAGGTACCCGTGGTCGGTCATCGCGATGGCCGACTGGCCCTGGCGTGCGACCTCGGCGAAGAGGTCGTCCAGGCGGGCCGCGCCGTCCAGCATGGAGTACTCGGTGTGGGCGTGGAGGTGGACGAAGTCTGACCCCGCAGCAACCATGCCCACGAGTCTAGATCCCGCAGGCACGTGCGGGCGTCGGTCACGCGGGCGCGCGTGACTCCTCAGCGCGGGCCGCGCAGCGTCTCCCACGCCGCGTCCAGGTCCGGCGGGTAGGTGCTCCGCGCCTCGACCCGGCCCCCGGTCACCGGGTGCTCGAACGCGAGCCGCATGGCGTGCAACCACTGCCGCTCCAGGCGCAGGCGACGTGCGAGCACAGGGTCCGCGCCGTAGGTCACGTCACCCACGCACGGGTGACGCAGGGCAGACATGTGAACCCTGATCTGGTGCGTGCGACCCGTCTCCAGGTGAACCTCGACCAAGGACGCCGACGGCACCATCTCCAGCACCTCGTAGTGGGTCACCGACGGCTTGCCGTCCGCCACCACGGCGAACCGCCAGTCCTGCCCGGGGTGGCGCCCGATGGGAGCATCCACGGTCCCGGTGGTCGGCTCGGGATGCCCCTGGACCACCGCGTGGTAGATCTTCTCCACGGTGCGCTCCTTGAACGCCCGCTTCAGCCCGGTGTACGCGGCCTCGGACTTGGCCACCACCATCAGGCCCGACGTCCCGACGTCCAGGCGGTGCACCACACCCTGGCGTTCCGCCGCGCCGGACGTCGAGACGCGGTAGCCCGCCGCTTCCAAGCCACCGACGACCGTCGGCCCGGTCCACCCCGGAGAGGGATGTGCGGCGACGCCCACGGGTTTGTCGACCACGACCAGGTGCTCGTCCTCGAGGACCACCCGCATCCCGGGCACCGGTTCCACGGGCGGCACGTCGGCAGGGTCGGGGTCCAGGCCGGCCAGGTCGACCTCGAGCCAGGCACCGGCGGCGAGCCGGTCGGACTTGCCGACCGTCCGACCGTCGACCTGCACCGCACCCGCCGCGGCGAGCTCGGCGCCCCGGGTCCGTGAGACACCGAGCAGCCGCGACAGCGCGGCGTCGACGCGCTCACCCACCAACCCGTCCGGTACCGGCATCGCACGCGTGCTCACGGGCGATCCCCCGGCACGTCGGCGTCCGCCTCGCCCTGGGGCGTCGGCCGGACGTCGTCGGGCGTCCCGTCGTCGTGCCGACGACCGTCCAGACCGATACCCCGCAGGCTCAGCAACACGATCAGGCCGGCAGCCACCACGATCGCGATGTCCGCGACGTTCCCCACGAACCACGTCCCGTAGGCGATGAAGTCCACGACGTGGCCCTGCGCGAACCCCGGGTCGCGGACGAGTCGGTCGGTGAGGTTGCCCAACGCACCGCCGAGGAGCAGCCCCAGCGCCACCGCCCAACCCCGGGAGCCGAGTCGACCCGACACCCGGACGATCATCACCGACACCAGCACGGCCGCGAGGGTCAGCACCCACGTCAGGCCGGTGGCGATGCCGAGCGCGGCCCCGGGGTTGTACAGCAGCGTCAGGCCGAGGAGATCCCCGAGAAGCGGGATGCGCTCGCTCTCGCTGAGGGCGCGCTCGGCCCAGACCTTGGTCAGTTGGTCGACGACGAGGACCCCTGCGGCCAGGGAGGCGAGCAGGACGACGAGGGGACGGCGCGTGCGGGTCACTCTCAGCGACGCTCCTGGCGCGACTTGCACTCCACGCACAACGTCGCCCGCGGGAACGCCTGCATCCTGGCCTTGCCGACGGCCTGCCCGCACTGCTCGCAGGCACCGAAGCCGTCGGTGCCCAGGCGGTGCAGCGCGTGCGTGTGCTGCTCGAGCAGGTCGCGGGTGTTGTTCAGGAGCGTGAGCTCCTGCTCCCGCTCCAGCGCGCTGGAGCCGGAGTCGGCCTGGTCGTCGCCCGCGCCATCACCGGAGTTCCGCAGCAGGTCCGACAGCTCGGCGTCAGCAGCAGCGAGCTCCTGACGCAGCCGGTCCATCTCTGCCACCAGACCCTCGGCCACCTCCTCGACCTCCTGCAGGGTCCACGGGTCCTCACCGGGACGGACGGGCAGCTCCGTCACCCGCCGCTCCAGGTCCGGGGGCAGGACGAGCCCGTCCTCGGCAGCCGTCGAGGTGCTGACGGTGTCATCGGTGGTCATGGATCTCCCTGTGGGCGAGGGTCACGCGGGAGCAGGCCTCCCGCGCGGGACGCACGACGCACCACACCTGCGCAGGTGTGGTGCGTCGGGCCGTACCGTGAGCCGCGCAGTGCGGCCGCGGCGTCAACCGTTGAAGTGCAGCCCTGCGTCCGGCGAACCCTGCCGCGGGGCGACCGAAGCACCCCGCGCGTCCAGGTCACCGAGCAGGTTCTCCAGATAGCTCTTGAGGCGCGTGCGGTAGTCACGCTCGAACACCCGCAGCTCGTCAATCTTGCGCTCCAGGAGACTGCGCTCCTGCTCGAGAGCGGACAAGGTCCGGTTCGAGGTCTCCTCCGCCTCCCGGACGATCCTCGTAGCCTGCGCCTTCGCGTCACCGACGATCCGGTCGCCCTCCTCCTGGCCTGAGCGCACGTAGTCGTCGTGCAGCTTCTGGGCCAGCTGGAGCATGCCGGTGGCCGACTCCGGCTCGTTGGACCGCACCGCGGCCGGGGCAGGGGCGGGTGCCGGCGGCTCCGGCTTCGGCTCCGGCT
>NZ_AXCZ01000046.1 GCF_000767165.1 Cellulomonas bogoriensis 69B4 = DSM 16987 | reverse complement strand
CGGCTCGGCGGCTCCCGTGCCCCCGCCGACGGCCACCGGGCGCGGCGCGCGGTCCGGGCTGCCGGCCATCCCGGTGACGAAGCCGAGGTAGCCGGGGACCAGCGGCAGGACGCACGGGGACGCGAACGACACCAGCCCCGCGATCAGTGCCACCGGGAACGCGAGCAGCATCGACCCGGTGAGCACCGTCTCCTGGAAGACGCTGCCGATCCCCGTCACCACCCCGGGGGTCACGGGTCCTCGGCGAGGACGTCACCGATCAGGGCCCGCAGGGTGCTGCCCTCGACCAGGCCCAGGACCCGCGCGTAGACGTGCCCCTGCCGGTCCAGGACCACCGTCGTGGGCACCGCCTGGATGGGCACCACGCCCTGCAGGGACGCCACCGCGGCGCCGTCGTCGTCGTGCACCGAGGGGTAGGGCACCTCGAAGGTGCGCTCGAACGCCTTGGCGGCACCCACGTCGTCGGTGGAGTTCACGCCCAGCAGGCGCACCCCGTCGTCGGCGAACTCGTGGGAGATGGACACCAGGTCCGGGGCCTCGGCCCGGCAGGGCGGGCACGCGGCGTACCAGGTGTTCAGGACGACGACGTCGCCCCGCCACTGCGTGACGTCCACCGGCTCGCCGTCGTAGTCGGTGCCGACGAGCCCGACCGGGCCGGTGCGCTGCCCGACCTCCCAGGTGGTCACCGAGCTGTCACCGGAGACGTAGCCCGTCTGGGCGCCGCCCTCGGTCCAGCCGCCGCTGACGCTCGGGCTGCACCCCACCAGCGCCACGGCGGCGAGGAGCGCGGCGGCCGCGAGTCGACGACGGGGAGCGGTGGCGCTCATGCCCCGGACACGCTCCGCGCCGTGGGCAGGAGGTCTGCGGCGGGCTCGCTGTAGGTGAGGGAGGTGAGGGTCTCGCCGTCGAAGCGCAACGACGTGAGCGACGCCAACGAGCACTCCCGCTTGCGGGGGTCGTGCCACAGCCGGCGGCCCTCCAGCGCCAGACGCGTGATCCAGATCGGGAGCTGGTGGCTCACGATCACGGCCTCGTGACCGGAGGCGACCTCGCGCGCGGCGTGGACGGCCGCCGTCATGCGCGCGACCTGCACCGTGTAGGGCTCGCCCCAGGACGGACGGAACGGGTTCCACAGGTGCCGCCAGTGCGAGGGCCGTCGCAACGAGCCGTCGCCCACGCCGAACGTCAGACCCTGGAAGTGGTTCTCGGCCTCGAGCAGGCGCTCGTCGGTCGCGAGCTCCACGCCGAACGCCTGCGCCACGGGGGTGGCGGTCTCCTGGGCGCGCTGCAGCGGTGAGGCGACCACGTGCACGACGTCCCGCCGCGCCTCGCCCGAGGGGCCCGTCCCGGACAGGTGGGCGGCCACGCGCTCGGCCATCGCCACGCCCCGCTCCGAGAGCCGGTACCCGGGCAGGCGGCCGTAGAGCACACCGTCGGGGTTGTGAACCTCGCCGTGGCGCATCAGGTGGACGGTCGTGGTGGGCATGGCACCAGTCTCACCCATCTCAGGCGGTGGTCACACCACCGGCCGGTCCGCGGACGACCGCGGCCATCACCTCACCGAGGACCGTGAACTGCTCCTCGGTGAGGAGGTCCAGCAGGTTCGCCCGCACCGCAGTGACGTGACCCGGTGCCGCCGAGGCCAGGAGGGCGAAGCCCTCGTGGGTCATGACGCAGTTCACACCGCGCGCGTCGACCTCGCAGGACACGCGCCGGACCAGCCCGCGCTTCTCCATGCGGCTGACGGTGTGGGTGAGCCGGCTGCGGGAGTGCACCAGGGAGTCGGCCAGCTCCGACATCCGCACCGTGCGCTCAGGGGCCTCGGACAACCGGACCAGGATCTCGTACTCGCTCAGCGACAACCCCGCGTCGGCCTCGAGCTGGCGCGTGAGCGCCTCGCTGAGCCGGGCGGTGCCGAGCAGGTAGGCCCGCCAGTGGACCTGCTGCTCCGGGGTCAGCCAGTTCGCCTGCGCGTCCTCACCGGCACTGGCGTCACGGGCGTGGGGCACCGGGGGCGCGGTGCCGGTCTCGAGGGTGCTTCCCGTCATGGTCACAGTCTCCTCCACCGACGGGCGCGGGTCGGCAGACGTCCCGGGGGTTGCGCCCTACGGACCAGTGTAGTAGAAATCTCAACTACAAGTGTGATTGAGGATTCAACAAAAGGAGTCGACCATGAGCGTCACCACCCTCCCGACCGGACTCACCGCGGGCACCTGGACCATCGACGCCTCGCACTCCGAGGCCGCGTTCTCCGTCCGTCACGCCGGAATCGCCAAGGTCCGCGGCAACGTCGCGATCACCGAGGGCACCATCACCGTCGGTGAGGACCTGGCCGTGAGCGGTGTGACCGCCACCCTCGACGCCGCCTCCATCGACACCCGCGACGCCAACCGCGACGGGCACCTGAAGAGCGCCGACTTCTTCGACGTCGAGACCTACCCGACCTGGACCTTCACCTCGACCTCCGTCGAGAGCAAGGGCGAGGAGTACGCGGTCTCCGGCGACCTCACCATCCACGGCGTCACCCGCCCCGTGGTGCTCACCACCGAGTTCAACGGCACCGCGACCGACCCCTTCGGCAACGCCCGCGCCGGGTTCTCGGCCAGCACCGAGATCTCCCGCAAGGAGTTCGGCCTGACCTGGAACGCCGCCCTGGAGACCGGCGGCGTGCTGGTCGGCGACACCGTCAAGATCACCATCGAGGTCTCCGCGATCCGCGGCTGACCCCTCCCTCACGCGTGGGCACCCCCTGACCCGCGTGGCCCGGGGCCCGGTACCTCCTGGTGCCGGGCCTCGTGGCGTCAGCGACCGCAGCGACCGCAGCGACCGCAGCGCCCGTAGCCGGGACGCCCGTGCACCCTCACCGACCGGCGGCCACGCGCCGCTGCTCGTGGAACGCGAGGATCTGCAGCTCGGACCCCAGGTCCACCGACCGCACCTCAACCCCGTCCGGCACCTGCAGGACCCGGGGCGCGAACGTCAGGACCCCCGTCACGCCCGCCCCCACCAAGCGGTCGCACACCTCCTGCGCGACCGACGCCGGGGTCGCCAGCACCGCCACCCTCGCACCGGCCCGGCGCACCACACCCTCCAGGTCGGCGGCGTCCTGCACCTGCAGACCCGCGACCGTAGAACCCACCACCTCACGACCGGTGTCCGCGAGCGCCACCACCCGGAACCCCTTGCCCCCGCCGGCCATGTAGTTCGCCAGGGCGTGCCCCAGGTTCCCGACCCCCACGATCACCACGGCCAGGTCCGTCGTGGCCCCGAGCGCCGCAGCGACCTGGGCGTGCAGGTGGTCCACGTCGTACCCGACGCCACGCACACCGTGGGACCCCAGGAACGACAGGTCGCGACGGAGCTGGGCGGAGCCCACCCCGGCCAGCTCCGCGAGCTCACCCGAGGACGTGGTGCACACCCCGTCCTCCTGCAGCTCCTCCAGGGCGCGCAGGTAGATGGGCAGCCGTGCGACGGTCGACGGCGGGACGGTCCTGCCGGTCACCGCGGCCCCTGGGCCAGGGCGCGTCGCAGGCGCCCGGCGTCCAGGCGCCAGTAGCCCTGCTGCACGCCGTCGACCGTGACCACCGGTACGAGCTCGCCGTACATGCGGGTCAGCTGCTCGCGGTCGGGGTGCTCGTCGATGTCGACCTCACCCCACCCGACGCCGGCCTCGGCGGCGACCTGCGCGATCACCTGGCGGGCCTGCGCGCACAGGTGGCACCCCGTGCGGACGTACAGCACGAGACGTTCAGCACCCACGGCACCGTTCGGCATGCCTCCAACCCTACGGCGCGGCGAGGTGTGGACAGCCTCGTCGATCATGCGGCGGTCTCGCTAGGTTCGCCGCAGGTACGTGCGCGAGACGGGGAGCTGGCATGACGGGTGTGGAGCTGAATCACAAGGACGTCCACTCGGCGGTGGTACGTCTGCAGCAGATGGTCGACAAGCTCGTCAACGAGCGCGCCCGGCTCGTCGACGCGCGACTGCGCCAGGGTCAGGGGAAGTGGACCGGCAACAGGTCGTGCGAGGGTTTCGCCCAGCGGTACGCCCAGTCCCTGCACGGGCTCGACCAGAGCATGGAGACGCTGACCCGGCTGAGCGGGGCCCTGGGTCAGGCGCTCCAGGGCAGCGCCCGTGACCTGGACGCCTCGGACGAGCGCACCGCGCAGGCCCTGCAGGCGATCGTCGAACGCTGCGAGGAGGAGATCACCGCGCGGCAGGTCTGCACCCCGTACGACATCGACCCCCAGGAGATGGACAACTACGAGTTCACCCCGCCGCCGGTCGAGGCGGCGCCCGTGGACGCCGGCGCCGCCGAGCAGGGTGGGGCGCCGACGTCCGGAGGCTTCGGGGCACCTTCGGGCACCCCGCAGCCGCAGGCCGCCGCGCCGGCCCCCACCGCAGGTACCGGATTCGGCGCCACACCCCAGCCCTGACGCCACGCTCCCCCGGCCGCCGTCCCACCGTCCCGACGTGCGAGGGTGGGGGTGGGCCGTCGTGAGGTGTGGGGGTGAGCATGACCGAGCTGGTGGGCGAACCCACCGAACGGGTGTCCCGGCGGGCGGTGGCGTACTGGCGGCTGAGCGCGCTGATCGGGTGGGCGTGGTGCTTCGGGGCGCTGGGCGCCGCGTGGTGGTTCCTGGGTCAGGACCTGGGGTGGGCGCTGCCCGCCCTGGCGGGTCTCGGTGCGTACGCCCTGGCCCACGTGGTGGCCATGCCGGCGATCCGCTACCGGGTGCACCGGTGGGAGGTCACACCCGTCGCGGTCCGCACCCGCGCCGGCTGGTTGGCCCGCGAGCAGCGGATCGCACCGTTGTCGCGGGTGCAGACGGTCGACTCCTCGCAGACCGCGCTGATGCGGCTGTTCCGGTTGGCGTCCCTGACCGTGACGACCGCCTCGGCGGCAGGGCCGGTGACGATCGAGGGGCTGGACCGCGCCACGGCTGAGCGGATCGCCGCAGAGCTGACGGCGGTGACCGGGGACGCACCCGGGGACGCCACGTGATCGCCCAGGACGGGCAGTGGCGGCGCACCGCCGGACGCATGGTCCTGATCATCGTCGTAGGACGGATCGCGTCGTTGGCGCTGCCGGTCGTGTTCATCGCCACCCGGCAGGACGGGTGGTGGTCGTTGGTCGCCGCCGCGGTCGGTGCGGTGCTGGCGGTGGTCTCGGCGGTGCTCTCGTGGCTGGTGACCCTGTACCGGTTCGACGCCGAGCGCCTGCAGGTGCGCCGCGGGCTCGTCGCCAGGACGACCCTGACCGCACCGCTGGACAGGGTGCGGACCGTGGACCTGGAGGCCCCGCTCCTGCACCGGGCCCTGGGCCTGGCGAAGGTGACGATCGGCACCGGCACGAGCACCGACCGCATCACC
Organism: Cellulomonas bogoriensis 69B4 = DSM 16987; assembly: GCF_000767165.1. Taxonomy (GTDB): domain Bacteria; phylum Actinomycetota; class Actinomycetes; order Actinomycetales; family Cellulomonadaceae; genus Actinotalea; species Actinotalea bogoriensis. The sequence continues at coordinate 11,976 of NZ_AXCZ01000046.1, read as the reverse complement.
CTGGACTCCCTGGACAAGACCCACTCGGCCGTACTCCGTGACCAGCTGCTCGCCGCCCGCCACCTGGCCACCGGCGTCGAGCCGGTCGGCTCGGGCCCCAGCGCCGCCACCGACCCCACCGGCGCGTCTGACCTTCCCGCCGTCACCCACGACGTCCCCGCCCACGACGGCTTCCACCACGACGGGACGGGCCCGGCCACGCAGGCCCCGGCCGCGCCCGGGCCGCCGACCCCTGCACCGGAGCCGACGGTCCTGGCCCGGTTGAGCCTGGGCTGGGTGCGGTTCGCACCTGCTTCGATGGTCAGCGGGGCCGTGGTGCTCCTGATGATCCTCGGGGCGGTGTGGTTCGCGACCCGCACCACCGCGATCACGACCCGGTTGGTCGGCGCGTTGCCGGGTGTGGCCTGGGTGGCGGTCCTGGTGATGGCATCGCTGCTGCTCGTCGGCGGGATGCTCATGTCGACGCTGACGTGGGTCACCACTTGGTGGGGAGCCACGCTCACCCGGGAACCGGGCGGCACCCTGCACCTGCGCCGCGGTCTGACGACCACCACCTCGACCACCGTGGAAGAGGCGCGCATCCGTGGGGTCCGTCTGGTCGAGCCGCTGCTGGTGCGGTGGTTGCGGGGCGCCAACCTGCAGGCGTGGGCCACCGGTGTGGGTGCCGGCGGGACCGTGAACCTGCTGCCGACGGCTCCCCGGGAGGTCGCCACCGCGGTCGGACGGTCGGTGCTGGAACCACCCCCGGGCCCTGACCCGCTCACCGTCCGGACCCGCAGGCACGGGCGCGTCGCCCACCGCCGGCTGTTCATCGGTGCGGTGATCGACACCGCCGTCCTGCTCGGCCTGGCCTGGCTGGTCGCGGCGTGGCGGGGTTGGGAGCCCCCGTGGGCGCTGCTGGCGGCCGGACTGCTCGCCTGGTCCGGGACGGTCGCCCAGCTGGAGCACCTGTGGCGCGGCTACGCACTCGTCGGGGAGCACCTGGTCGTCACCACGGGGGCGCTCCGCCACCGCAGGGTGGTGCTCCAGACGCGGGGCGTCCTGGGGTGGGCGATCAGCCAGTCCGTGCTCCAGCGGCGCGTCGGGCTCGCGACCCTCACGGCCACGACCGCCGCCGGGCCCGGGTTCGTGCGGATCCGTGACGTCACCCTCGCCGACGCCCAGGCCCTCGCCGTGGCCGCCACCCCCGACATGTGGGCGGCGTCGGAGTCGGCACCCGCGACGGGAGCCGGAACGGTCGCACAGGGAGCGCACCCGGCATGAGGCCGTCCGACCGTTCCCGCGCCGACCAGGGGTGGCGGCCCCGCACCCCGCCCCCGGGCGGGGTCCCTGCGACCAGGCCGGCGCCGGGTCAGGAGTCGGTGTGGGACTACCCGTGCCCGCCGAGGGCAGCAGCTGGTGCGAGTTCAAGGGCCGTGCGGCGTACTTCGACGTGGTGGGCGTGGACGAGGAGGGGTGTCGGGTCGTGGCGGCCGGCGCGGCATGGACGTACCTGGACCCGACCCCGGCCTTCGCGGCCGTCGCCGGTCACATCGCCCTGTACCCGGGGCGCATGACCCGGTGCACGGTCGACGGCGAGGCGGTGCGCCCCCAGGAGGGCGGGTTCTACGGCGGGTGGGTCACCAGCCGCGTCGTCGGGCCGTTCAAGGGCTCACCCGGGACGCGCGGCTGGTGACCCACCCACCGCGCCGGCGCAGGTGCCGGCGCCGAGCGGTCAGGCGACCTCGCGAAGGCCGGTCCGCCACAGGCCGACGGCCAGGGGCAACGCGACCCACAGGGCGACCGACGTCGCCAGGCGCGACCAGTCACCACCGGTCATCTCCCCGGCCATGAGGGGCAGCAGGGTCATGTTGATGTCGAGCCACTCCGAGGGCCCGCGCAGGCCCTCCACCAGTGCGCTCAGCACCGTCCACGCGGTGGGCAGCGCGAGGTAGGCGACGATCGCACCCGGGGTGCTGAGCAGCGCCAACCCGAACGCCACACCCTGGGTCACCAGGATCACCAGCGCCAGGCTCATACCCGCGACGAACCCGACGTCCAGCGCCCAGGACCCGTCGCCGTCGCGGGCCACCAGCCCCACCACGTTCAGCAGCGCCGCGACGGCAAGGGTGGCGACCATCACGCAAAGGCCCAGGGCGAGGGCGGAGACCAGCTTGGCGAGCGTCACCCGCCCACGGCGTGGCTCGAGCACGAAGGTGGTGACCGCGGTGCGCTGGGACCACTCGCTCGTGGCAGCCATGATCCCGATCAGCGGGAGCAGCAGCATCTGGCCGAAGGACGCGGTCTCCGTCAGGTTCATCCACGTCAGTGCCGACGGCTCGGCGGTGGTGAGCATCAGGGTGATCAGCGCGGCGTTGACCAGGACGACCACCGTGAGCAGCCACGCCCCGGCGCGGGTGTCGAGCTGCTTGCGCGCCTCGACCCGGGCCAACCGGACGAACGGGATGCCGCGCCGGCCCTCTGCAGCGCGCATGACGGCATCGGGCGCCCGGTCGGTCGTGGACGGGGGGACGTGGGTGGTGGGCGCGGCGTTCATGCGGCGATCTCCTCTCGCCCGTGCCGGGCGGTGGTGTCGAAGAACAGCTGTTCCAGGCCGGTGGTGGTCGCCGCGCGCAGCTCGGTGAGGGCGACGCCGGCCGCCAGGGCCACCCGGCCGACCTGCTCGGTGGAGGCCGTGGTCGCGAGGCTGCCCTCGTCGGTGCGTTCCACGCCGTGGCCCGCCCTGGTCAGGGCAGCGGCCAGTGCGCCGTCGTCGGCGCTGCGCACCCGTGTGCTGGGCCCGCGGAGCAGCTCGCCCGCCGAGCCCTGGGCCAGGATCCTGCCCCCGCCGATGATGACGAGGTCGTCGCACACGGCCTCCATCTCGCGCAGCAGGTGCGAGGACAGCAGCACGGTGCCGCCCTGGGCGGCGAAGTCCCGCACCAGCTCGCGCATCCAGCGGATGCCCGCCGGGTCCAACCCGTTGGCGGGCTCGTCGAGGATCAGGACCGTCGGGTCGCCGAGCAGGGCGTGCGCCAGGCCCAGGCGCTGCCGCATACCCAACGAGTACCCGCGGGTGCGCTTGCGCGACTCGGCCGCCGTGAGCCCCACGATCTCCAGGACCTCCTCGACGCGGCGAGGCGGCAGGCCCATGAGCCTGGCGGAGAGGGCGAGGGTCTCACGGCCCGTGCGACCCGCGTGCTGGGCCGACGCGTCCAGGAGCACACCCACGGTCCGTCCCGGGTTGGGGGTCGACCGCAACGGACGCCCCAGGACCGTCGCGTGGCCCGCGGTGGGCACGGTCAAACCGCAGACCATCCGCATGGTCGTGGACTTGCCGGCGCCGTTGGGGCCGAGGAACCCCGTGACGCGGCCCGGCTGGGCGGTGAAGGACACGTCGTCGACCGCGGCGTGGTCGCCGTAACGCTTGGTCAGGTGCTGTGCGGTGATCATGCGACCAGCCTCCCCGCGGCGAAGCGCTGGCGGATCGGCCGTCGGCCTGGAGCTGCCTCCACCTCCAGGGGGAACGTCCCCAGCCCTTCGGTGGAGGTTCCGGCTGACCCCGAGCCCTAGCCTGGTTCCCATGCCCGCCCCACCCCCACCGCCGTTACGGCCCTGGTCACGGGCGTGGCGGTACCTGCTGGTCATCGGGGTGGGGCTGTTCGTCTGGGCCGTTGTGGGCGAGGACCTGATCCCCGACGCGTCGTCCCCGCTGCCCGAGGAGGTCCTGGCCCGGATCAACGCGGCCATCCTGCTCGACCTCGCCCTGGGCGCGATCGGGGCGGGCCTCCTGCCGTTGCGGCGGCGCTACCCGGTGGTGGTCGCCTCGGTCACCGCTCTCCTCACGTCGTTCTCCGGGTCCGCGGTCGCCCCGGCGTCCCTGGCAGCGGTGTCGATGAGTACCTGGCGTCGGTGGCGGGGCGTGGTCGTCACAGGTGTCGCCTGGGTCGGTGCGGGCGCGGTCTACGAAGGGCTGTACCGCCCGTCGCTCCCGGTCCTGGACACGATCCCCGCCATGATCGCCGCCGGGCTCGTCCTCGTCGTGTACGCGGCCTGCGTGGCGACCGGCTTCTACATCGGGGCGCGGCGGGAGCTCCTGACCACCCTGCGCGACCGGGCCGAGACCGCCGAACGGGAGCAGGTGCTCAAGGCCGACGCCGCGCGCGAGGCCGAGCGCACACGCATCGCACGGGAGATGCACGACGTCCTGGCGCACCGGATCTCCCTGGTGGCCATGCACGCCGGGGCCCTCACCTACCGGACCGACCTGACCCCGCAGGAGACCGCCCAGACCGCGAAGGTCATCCAGGACAACGCCCACGGCGCCCTCACCGAGCTGCGCCACGTCCTGGGTGTGCTCCGTACGGACGACGCCGGGCCCGACCAGGGACCTGCCCTGCCCGAGCCCCCGCAGCCGAGCCTGCGCGAGCTCCCCGCGCTGCTCGCCGAGAACGCCGAGGCCGGGACGCAGGTGGACCTCGACGTCACGGGCATGCCCCAGGGCGAGCCCCCGGCCGTGACGGCCGCACTCGGCGCACCACCGGCGACCTTGTCACGAACGGTGTTCCGTGTGGTCCAGGAGGTGCTCACCAACGCCCGCAAGCACGCCCCCGGTGCGACGGTGACGCTGCGGCTGGCCGGCGAACCCGGCGGCAGCCTCCACCTCGAGGCCTACAACCCCGTGCCCGACGGCGCCCGCCCGGGCCTGCCCGGGGCTGGCATGGGGCTCACGGGTCTCCAGGAGCGCGCGGCCCTGGCAGGGGGAACCCTCACCCACGGGGTCGACGACGAGGGCAGGTTCGTCGTCACCGCCACGTTGCCGTGGGGCGAGGCATGAGCGCCCCGACCACCGGGACCCCCGTCCGGGTCCTGATCGTCGACGACGACCCCCTGGTCCGCACCGGGTTGCGCCTCATCCTCGGTGGGGACCCGCTGATCGAGGTGGTCGGTGAGGCCGAGGACGGCGCACGCGGCGAGGACCTGGTGCACGCGACCGACCCGGACGTCGTCCTCATGGACATCCGCATGCCCGGCACCGACGGGCTCACCGCCACCCACCGCCTCACCCGGGCCGGGGCCCGCGCCCGGGTGCTCGTCCTCACCACGTTCGACACCGACGAGATGGTGCTGACCGCCCTGCGGCACGGCGCCGCCGGGTTCCTCCTCAAGGACACCCCCGCCCCGCAGATCGTCGACGCCGTGCGACGGGTCGCCGCCGGCGAACCCGCCCTGTCACCCACCGTCACCGAGCAGGTGATCGCCGCCGCGACCAGGGGAGCCGCAGACGACCGGCCCCGTCGTCTGGCACGCGAGCGCCTCGAGCAGCTCACACCCCGAGAGCTGGAGATCGCGGTCGCGGTGGCACGGGGGATGTCCAACGCCGAGATCGCCCAGGAGCTGCACCTCGGGCTCGCGACCGTGAAGACCCACGTGGGGAACCTGTTCAGCAAGCTCCACGCGACCAACCGGGTGCAGATAGCCCGGTGCGTCCACGACGCGGGGCTCGACTGACCCCCTCGACCCCCAGGGACGAACGGCCCGGGTGAGACGGCCCGTGCGGGGCGCAGCATGGTTATCGGAACGTTTCGGGTCCGGTGCACCGTCCTGTTCCCTCCCCACGCCGCACCGGGCGGAAGGACTCCCCATGAGCACGTACGCGCACGTCCTGGCACCGGGCCGGATCGGCACCCTCGAGCTGCCCAACCGGGTGATCATGGCCCCGATGGGTACGGAGATGGGCACCCACGAGGGCCTGTTCACCGAACGGGAGATCGCCTACTACACCGAACGCGCGCGGGGTGGGACCGGCCTGGTCGTGACCGGCATCAGTGCCGTGTCCCAGGACTACGAGCAGATCAACCCGGGCCTGTGCCGGGTCGACACCGACGCGAGCGTCCCCGGCCTGACGGCCCTCGCCGAGTCCGTCCACGCCGTCGGCGGGCTCATCTCGTTGCAGCTCACCGCCGGGCTGGGGCGCAACATCAACGTCGTCGACCCGGACCGCCTGCCGATCTCCGCGTCGGACAACCCGCACTTCGCCCAGCCCGACGTCCTGTGCCGCCCCCTGGAGGTCGAGGAGATCGCCGTGATCGTGCGGCGGTTCGGCGAGGCCGCGGCCCGCGCGGCCCAGGCGGGGATCGACGCCCTCGACATCCACGGGCACACCGGGTACCTCATCGACCAGTTCATGAGCCCCCAGTGGAACCGTCGCACCGACGCCTACGGCGGCTCGACCGAGAACCGGTGCCGCTTCGCCGTCGAGATCATCGAAGCGGTCAAGGCCGCCGCCCCGGGCCTGCCGGTGAGCTTCCGGCTGTCCGTGGACCACAAGTACCCCGGCGGGCGCACCACCGAGGAGTCCCAGCGCATCGCCGTGATCCTCGAGGCTGCGGGCATCGACCTGATGATGGCCGACGACGGCTCCTACGAGGCCATGGACTACGTCTTCCCGCCCTACTACCTGGGTGATGCGTGCATGGTGCCCGCGGCGCGGTCCCTCAAGGAGGTCCTCAGCATCCCGGTGATGGCCGTCGGGAACCTCACCCCCGAGAACGCCGAGGAGGCCCTGGCTGCCGGGGACGCGGACTTCGCCGGGATCGGGCGCGGCCTCATCGCCGACCCCGAGTGGGCAGGCAAGCTGGCGGCCGGTCGCCGTGAGGACATCCGGCCCTGCATCCGCTGCAACCAGATGTGCGTGGGCAACGCGTTCTTCGCCCTGCCCCTGGGGTGCGCGGTCAACCCGCAGGTCGGGATGGAGCTCGAGCGGCGCGTCACCCCCGCTCCCGCACCCAAGCGCGTGGTGGTCGTGGGCGCAGGGCCGGCGGGACTCGAGGCCGCCCGCGTCGCCGGCCTGCGCGGCCACACGGTGGACGTCTACGAGCGCAGCGAGCACCTGGGTGGGGTGCTGTGGCCCGCGGCGACGCCCGAGTTCAAGAAGGAGCTGCGCGGCATGATCGCGTGGTGGGAGCGCCAGCTCGCGGACCTGCCCGTCACGGTCCACCTGGGCACGGAGATCACCGCGGACTCCCCCGAGCTCACCCGCGCCGACGACGTGGTACTCGCGGTCGGGTCGGTCCCCCTGGTCCCCAGCTCCATCCCGGGCATCGACGGGCAGAACGTGCTCGAGGTGCTCCAGGTGCACCAGGGCACCCCGGTGGGTCAGCGCGTGGTGGTCGCGGGCGGTGGGTTGTCCGGCGCGGACCTGGCACTGGAGCTCGCGCAGGACGGCCGTGAGGTCACCATCGTGGAGATGGCCGACGAGATCGCCCGGGACATGCTCCTGATCAACCGGATCACCCTGCTCCGGCAGCTCGCCGACCTGGGCGTCCGACTCCTGACCGGCCACACCGTCACCACGATCGACGCCACGGGCCTGACCGCCACCGGGCCCGACGGCGAGGTGCACGTGGCCGCCGACACGGTGGTCACCGCATTCGGCGTGAACCCGGCGACCTCGCTCGTCGACCAGCTCACCGGCCGCGCGAACGTCCACCCCGTGGGTGACTGCGTGAACCCTGCGAAGGTCGGTGAGGCCATCAACGCGGCCTTCACCACCGCGCTGGCCCTCTGACCCGGCGCCACCCCACCGCTCGGGCACGATCGCCCCGATCGTGCCCGAGCGGGTGGACCTGGACGTGATCGACCAACCCGGACGAGAGGCGATGGTCCCACCGCGCCGAGTCGCAGGGCCCTAGTCTTCCGGTGCCATCCAGGTGCACGAACCCTGACGAGCACCCGACTCCCAGACAGCGCGCAGACCTCCTTGAGGACGGATCATCACGGCACCAGTCCCTTCTCCAGGACGACGGACGCGCACCGCGACAGCCCCGTCGCCCGCACACGAAGCCGGTAGCCGTCGATGACCGACGTCCTCAGACGGAACCCGCGCCTCGCCGCCTTCTTGGCCAGCAGGTTCGCCTACGTGCTGGGCGCGGGTGGCGCACCCGTCCTGCTGACGCTGACGACGTTGCACGACGGCGGCACGTTGTCGTCGTTGGCTTTCGTCCTGGGTGCCGGGGCGCTGCCCGCCGTCTTCGGCGCGCTGGTGTCGAAGTGGTTGTCGGACCGGATCACCACCCGCGGACTGCTGCTGGCCACCACGGTCTGCTGGGCGGCGGCCGCACTGACCACCGGTGTGCTCCAGCTCGCGGGGATGGTGACCGTCCTGTGGCTGTGCGTCGTGTCATTCGTGATCGAGCTCAGCGCTGCGCTGCAGTACCCCTCGCTGGGGTCCTACCTACCGCGCATCGTGCGCAAGGAGGACCTGGTGCGCGCGAACTCGGCCCGCGCCTTCACCACAGGAATCGCAGGGATCCTCGGCCCCGCCGTGTTCGCGTTCACCGGTTCCCTGATACCGGTCGCGGTGGCCTGGTTCTTGCTCGCGGCGGTCCTCACGGCCTCGGCCCTGCCCCTGCGCCGCCTACCCCGGGGGGAGGCGTTCGAGGCCGAGGACCCCGGCGTCTGGCGGGACCTGCGGGACGGATGGACCTACTTCTGGTCCTCCACGGGCTTGTGGCTCGTGGTCGTGACGTCAGGGGTCTGGCACTTCTTCGGCTGGTCGATCCTCTCCGTCGCCGGCCCGGTGGTCCTTCGCGACGCCGGCACCATCGCGGTGTGGGGCTGGGTCCAGAGCGCCCGGGCAGCCGGGTCGCTCCTCGGCGCGCTCATGGCGAGCCGCCTGCGCGCGCACCGCGTCCCCCGGTGGGCCCTGCTGTCCCTGTGCCCCGCGCTCGTCCTCGGCATCCTGCTCTCGCTCGACGCCTCCCTCGCCTGGATGCTGGCCGCAGCAGCCGCAACCGGGATCGCACTGTCGGTCGGGGGCGTGCTCTGGGCCTCAGCCGTCCAGCGTGAGGTCCCCGCGCACCGGATGGGACAGGTGTTCGGCTACGACTACCTGTTCAGCGAGGCCATCAACCCCCTCGGGCTCCTGTTCGTCCCGGTCATGGTCCTCCTGGCCGGTACCGAACGGGCGCTGCTGCAGCACGCGAGCCTCATCCTGCTGCTCGCCGTGGTCCTCGCAGCCCTCCTGGCCCCACGACGCCTCACCTCCGGCACCGACGGCGGTGCCACCCCCCTCGACGGCGCAGGGACCGCACCCGCGGACCGCTGACACCGGTCACCGGGCCGATCACGAGGCGCTCGCGGCGAGGATCTCGGTGACGGCGGTCTCCAGGACGGGGTCCAGGTCGAGTGCCTGCAGGTGGGTGAGGCGGGCGGCGACGGGCTGGTCGCAGGTCGTGGCCTCCAGGACACGGGACTTGGTCGCGTGCTCGATCCGGGCACGGTCCAGGACCGCGAAGACCCTGGCCCGCACGTCGTTGGCCCGCAGGCGGGGCCCGTCACCGAGGTGGACGCGGACGGTCGAGCCGCGCGGCACGTCCTCGACGGTCACGCTCAGGCGCTCCCCCTCGGCTGCGGTCCGGGCCACGACCGTCGTCCCGTCGACCTCAGCGACGGGATCGGCACCCACGGCGAGCGCCGGGAAGGTGACGGTCCAGGTGCGGCTCGCGGGCACGACGTCCGCGGCGCCCTCGACGGGGCGCACCTCCACCGTCCCGGTGCTCTGGTCGTAGGTGAGGAGGGTCCGGGCGGTGCGGGGGTCCGCGGCGTCGTCGTCCTCGACGAGCTCGAACGTGCCGTCCGCCCCCACCACCACCAGGACCTCCAGGTGACCGGGGTTGGTGGGCTCATTGCCGGGGACGTGCCGGCCGTCGAGCGGGACGACAGCACCCGCACGTGCCAGCACCGGGATCGTCGCCAGGTCCCGGTGCAGGTAGGCCAGGCGGCCCCCGTCGTAGACGAGATCGGTGAGCAGGTCGACCCAGGTGCCCTCCGGCAGCCAGGCCCGCACCCGACCCAGGCCGGTGCGGGCGTCGGCCGGTTCGGTCACCGGGGCGACGACCAGCTCGGTGCCGAACGTGAACTGGTGGGGCACCCGGTAGGCGTCCTCGACCCCGGGCCAGTCGTAGTACATCGGCAGGACCAGGGGCACCCCGTCCGACGCGGCCCGGTGGTTCATCGTGTGCAGGTAGGGCACCAGGCGGTGCCGCAGCCGCAGGAACCTGGTCATCACCTCGCGGGACTCGGCGGTGAACGTCCACGGCTCCTTGGTGATGAACGGGTCGTCCCCCGAGTGCAGGCGCATGATCGGTGAGAACACCCCGAGCTGCACCCACCGGGTCGCGAGCTCGTCGTCCCGCGTGCCGAAGAAGTGCCCGCCGACATCATGGCTCCACCACCCGTACCCGATGTTGCTCGCGGTGGCCGTGAACTCCGGTTGGAACGCCAACGACGCCCACGAGATCACCGTGTCCCCCGAGAACCCCACCGGGTAGCGGTGGCTGCCGGGGCCGGCGTAACGAGAGAACGTCAGACCCCGGCGCCCCTCACGTGCGCTGTCCAGGAAGTGGAAGTGGTTCAGCATCCACAACGGGTCGATGCCCGGCACACGTGAGTGCGGGCCCTGCTGCCAGTCCAGCCACCAGAAGTCCACACCGTCGTCCTCCAGGCCCCGGTGCAGCACCTCGAAGTACGCCTCGAGGAACGCCCTGTCGGTCACGTCGAACGCGACCGGGTCACCGTCGGCGGGGTCACGACCCAGGGCGCGGCACATCGCCGGGTAGGCGTCCTCGAAGGACCGCACACCGTCGGCCGGGTGGACGTTGAGGGTCACGCGCAAACCGTTCTGGTGCAACCAGTCGAGCAGCCCGGGAGGGTCGGGGAACAGGTCCCGGTTCCAGGTGTAACCGGTCCACCCTGAGCCGTGCACGGGGTCGACGTCGACCAGGTGCCAGTCCATGTCGATGACGCTCACCGAGAAGGGCAGGCCCTCGGCACGGAACCGTTCGAGGAGCGCCCGGTACCCGTCCGCGGTGTACGGGTAGTAGCGGCTCCACCAGTTGCCCAGGGCGAACCGCGGCAGCACCGGAACCGGCCCGCTGACCTGGTAGAACGCCCGCAGCGCCTGGTGGTGGTCGTGGCCGTAGGCGAAGACGTACAGGTCGTGGCCGGGCCCGCGTCGCGGGGCCACCCAACCGTCGGCCTCGAACAGGAACGACGTCGAGTCGTCGATCACCGCGTACCCGTCCCGGGACACCACACCCGGTTCCAGCGGCACGGCACCGTCGGCCTCGTCGAGGGTGCGTGCCGTCCCACCGAGGTCCTCGACCTCCTGACCGAACCGCCACACCGAGCGGTAGTGGCTGATGCCGCCGCTCACCGCCAGGCTCAGACCGCTCGCCGTGAACGGGCCCTTGTCGTAGCTCAACCGGAAGCGCGCCGTCACGACCTCGAGGCGGTCGCCGTGATCGAGCACCCGGAACTCGGGGACCGGCAGGTCACGGTTCACGGCGAACGTGGACGCACGGTCCTCGAACACACCGTCGTCCGACCACTCCAACCGCACCAACCCGTCGGTGAGGACCGTGATCCGGTACCGGTCACCCCCGACCACCGCGTCGGGGTGTGCGACCGGGCGGGACGAGAGGCGGGGAGGGAACGTCATGGCTCGATACTCCCGGGACCGGGACCGGGGCGCACGCGCACGGCGCCGTCCCCCACAGCATCCTGCGCGATCACTCCCTCGGCGGCTGCCCCGGGCCTACCGGCGGTGTTGTGCAGGATGAGGTACATCCAGTCGTAGAGGTGCTTGTCGAATCGACGGCTGACGAGGGTGAGCGCGCGCTGGCAGGGTCGTCGCTCACACCCAGAGGCGTAGCGACATCGACCTGCGGCACCCCCTCCCCCAAAGGTCGCAACCCAGGTTCCCCATCAGGCCTCAAGACCGGACGGCACCGCACTGACCAGCATGGACACAGGTCGTTGAGGCCTCGTCCGGAACCTGTCCGGGCTCTCACGACAGCAGGAGGTCCCCATGGTCACCGCACCGCCCGCCACCACGTCCCGTCGGCGGACCGCACCCCGTGCGACGCTCGCGACCCTCGGCGCGGTCGCCCTCGCCACGCTCGGGGCGTGCGGGTCGGCGGCACCACCCCCCGA
>NZ_AXCZ01000045.1 GCF_000767165.1 Cellulomonas bogoriensis 69B4 = DSM 16987 | reverse complement strand
GCGTGGGCCAGGCCGGCAGCCGTCGGGAGCACCCCGGAGGCCGCCCACATGCCCGCGCGTCCCACGCGCACCGCCGACCCCTCGGCCGCTGAGGGGCCTGGTGCGGTGAGGCGGTGCGGCGGGGGGTACCGGAACCAGACGTCACGCAGCTCGATCTCGCCGCGCACCTCGGGCAGGGGCACGGCCCCGGCGCGGTCCACGACGGCCGGCCGCAGGTCCAGGTACTCGAAGATGCGCCGGAACAGCGCCAGCGACGTCTGGACGTCCAGCGCCACCCGCATGAGCGAGACCAGGGGCATCAGGAGTCGCGCCTGGAGGGTGGAGAACGCGACCAGGGTCCCGGCGGAGACGGCCACGCCGCCGACGAGCATGTAGCCGGCGGTGACGTACACCAGGGCCGGGGTGATCGCCATGAAGGCCGTGACGACGGCGAAGAACCCTTGACCGGCCATGGCCTGCCTGACCTGCAGGTCGACCTGGCGCTCGTTCTCCTCGCGGTAGCGCGCGACCTCGGTGTCGGCACGGTTGAACACCTTGGACAGCAGGATCCCGGAGACGCTGAGCGACTCCTCGGTGATCGCGGTCATGTCCGACAGCGACTCCTGGGCCCGCCGCGCCAGCTCCTGCCGGCGGGCACCGACACGTCGTTGGAGCACCAGGAAGACCGGCAGCAGCGCGACCGAGACCAGTGTGAGCTGCCACGACAGCAGGAGCATCGCGATCAACGAGGCCAGCACGGTGACGGTGTTCGACAGGATGCCTGAGGCGGTCGTGGTCAGGACCGACCTGACCCCGCCCACGTCGTTGGCCAGGCGCGACTGGATCGTGCCCGTGCGTGTGGAGGTGAAGAACGCCAGCTCCATGCGCTGCAGGTGCTCGAACAGCTGTTCGCGCAGCTGGGCCATGGCCCGGTTGCCGACGGTGGTCGTCAGGTACGTCTGGACGATCCCGACGAGTGCCTGGACCAGCGGCACGGCGACCATGGCGGCAGCCAGCCAGCCCAGCAGCGTCAGGTCGACGCCGGTGCCGTCGGCCGGGAACAGCGCCCGGTCGAAGACGGCCTGGGTCAGGAACGGCGTGATGATGCCCAGGGCCGAGCCCACGACGATCGTCAGCGCCACTCCGGTCAGTGCGCGGCGGTGGGGCGACAGCAGGCCGGCGATCCGGCGCAGCAGCACACCGGTGTCCGCAGGCGCCGTCCGAGCAGGAGCCGAACCCCTTCTCACACCCGCTCACCCGTAACGCCGATAATGCACATTATGTCAGAACACGTGGGCTGTGGGGCCTGTGTCATCCTCGCGCCCCTCCCTCGACGCTCACGGACCACCGCTCCTCCACGCGAGTCGCATCGCGAGGGTCCGTCGCCGTGGTGCCGGTGACGGTCATGCCGACCGTGCGCAACGTCCGCGCAGCGGCCTCGTCACCGACCAGGCTCCAGGCGGTCACCGTCGACGCGCCGTCGTCCACGGCGGCCTCGACGGCGGCGTCCACCAGTCGGGTCGCCACGCCACGGCGTCGCACGTGCGGCGCGACCCACAACCCGTGCAGGTGACGCTCGTGCGCCGGTGCGCCCGGCTCCTGGACCAGGCCGGCCAGTGCGACGTCCTGCCCGTCCACCGCACCGACGAACCACCACCCGCCCCGCAGCCGCAGCCGCCAGTGCCTCTCGGTGAAGCCCTGCTCCCGCTCGATCGACGCCCCGAACGCACGTTGGTCGCGCTCCAGGGCTGCGAGACGTAGCCGTGCCGACGTCGCCCAGTCGTCCTCGCCCAGCCGCCGCACGGCGGTCGCGGTGTCGCTCATCGCCCCATCATGCCTCCAGCAGGATGCAGCGGGTCACCCGCGCCACGTGGCAGACTCGGGGCATGAGCGGCACTCCCCCGCCCGAGCGCGGGTCGACCTCGTTGACCGAACGGTGGTGGTGGACGGCCGTCGTGCCCATCGCACTCGGCCTGGTGGTCGTCGTCTACCAGCTCTCGGCCATGCTCCGCGGTGAGGGCGTCTGGTTGAACACGGTGATCCTGGTCCTGGGCGGTGCTTCCGTGGGCTGGGGGCTGCTGCTCCTCTCCCGGGCCTGGCAGGTCGAGCAGGAGCGTCGGGCCCGCGACCGCTGAGCGCACTCCCCCGCTCGCTGTGCGAGCCGTGCCGTCCCGCTCGCTGTGCGAGCCGCCAGCATCCGTCCTAGCGTCGATGAGCACCTGACCGACGACGTGAGGAGCCGACATGGCTGAGGACGTGCCCACGAGGGACGAGCTGCCCCTGCCCGACTACGACCACCTTCCGGTCACCGGGCTCGCGCACCGCATCCGGTCCCTGGACCGGTCCCAGATCGACGTCCTGACCGCCTTCGAGCGCGCCCACGGCAACAGGACCCCCGTGCTGGAGGTCCTGCGCGTCCGCGGCGAGGAGCTGGACCAGGGCGCCACGCCCTCCCAGGGCGACCCCACCGGTCACGCCCCCGACCTCGCTCCCCCGCCGTCGGGGTCGTCAGCGGTCAGCCCGGCCACCGCACCGGCGCCCGACATCCCGCCGACGGAGTCGGACGCAGCGAAGCCGCCCATGCGCGGCTGAGGGGCCGCTGAGAAGCAGAGCCGGAGACCGGCGGTGCTGCGCCGTCAGCCGGCGGTACGTGCCTGGCGGCGCAGTGCCAGCTCGTCGGTCTCCTCGGCCGAGGTGCCCTCGGCACGTTCGGTCGGCAGCGTGGCCAAGGTGCCCTCGACCTCTCGCCAGACCCGCCCCACGGCGATCCCGAACACTCCCTGACCGCCCTGGACCAGGTCGATGACCTCGTCCGCCGAGGTGCACTCGTACACGCTGGCCCCGTCGCTCATCAGCGTGATCTGGGCCAGGTCCTCGACCCCGCGCTCACGCAGGTGACCGACAGCGGTCCGGATCTGCTGGAGCGACACGCCGGTGTCCAGGAGACGCTTGACGATCTTCAGCACCAGGATGTCGCGAAAGCTGTACAGGCGATGGGTCCCGGACCCCGTCGCCGGGCGCACGGTCGGCTCGACCAGGCCCGTCCTGGCCCAGTAGTCCAGCTGACGGTAGGTGATCCCTGCGGCCCGGCAGGCCGTGGGCCCGCGGTAGCCCTGCGTGGTGTCCAGGTCGGGCAGCTCGTCGCCGAAGAGCAGCCCCTGGGCACGCTGAGGGACACCGACCGAGTCCCTGGCGGTCTCACCGGTTCCACTCACGGGCGTCTCCCCTCGTGCGTCCTCGGACGTGGCGCACCGCTTCTGGACAGGGGCTCCGCAGGACGTTCACCGGTCACGCTAGGCGGGCCGGTAGGGAGCGTCAACGACGTCGTCGGCGAGTTGCCCGACGTGTCCGCAGGGATCCCCCGCACGGCCTCACCCCCGCCCCTCGTCGCCCGGCCCGGTCTGGAAGTCGTCCGGGGTGACGGTGTCCAGGAACGACCGGAACTGCGCCACCTGCTTCTCCGGCTCGGGCTGCTCGACGTCCAGACCTGCGATGTCCAGCACCTCCCTCGCGCAGACCACCGGGCACGGAACCCGCACGGCCACTGCCACCGCGTCCGAGGCACGGGAGTCCACGACCGTCCCGTCGTCCAGGACCAGGGAGGCGTGGAAGACCCCGTCGACGAGGGAGTGGATCTCCACGCGGTCGGCGGTGCGCCCCGTGGCCTCCAGCACGGAGACCAGCAGGTCGTGGGTCATCGGGCGCGGCCCGAGTACCCCGGCCTGCGCGGTCGCGATGGCTGAGCCCTCGGCGACTCCGACGACCACGGGCAGCAGGCGTCGGCCCTCCACGTCCAGCAGGAGGACCACGACCTGATCCCCCGGTCCTTGCCGCCGGACGCCGAGCACCTCGACCTGGACACGGTCCTCCTGGCGCATGCGCCCACGGTACGGCCGCAGGCGCGGTCCGGCACCCGGTGCGCGTGATCAGGTGAGGTGGGCCGTACCGGAACGGATCAGCGCGGTGTGCAGGCGGCCGCAGAGCTCCCCCAGCTCAGCGGCCACGCACGCCGCGCGTTCCTGGGCAGCGCCCGAACGCTGCCCCCGCAACGGCGCCACGACCTGTTCCACGACGTCGATCTGGCGGTCGGCGGCGGCTCTGAAGGACCGCAGGTGTCGCGCGTCGATCCCGTGCTCGGCCAGGACCGAGGCGACGTCGACCACCTCCCCTGCCCACGCGTCCAGCGCGCCCTGGGGTCCGGGTCGGAGGATCCCGGCCTCGACGAGCTCGTGCACGAACGCCTCAGGGACGTTCCGGTGTGCCGCGACCGAGCTGATCGTCGCCCGTGGTGCCTCGTGCGCCTGGGCCTCGTGCAGCGCACGCCTCGGCACCAGTGGCTCGATCTCGTCCCCGTGGTCCAGGGCGTCGAGCTGCTCGGCGATGACCTTCAGCGGGAGGTACTGGTCGCGTTGGAGCCTGAGGACGTGGCGCAGCCGCTCGACGTCCGCGGGGCTGTACTGCCTGTACCCGGCACCGCTGCGAGCGGGCTCGACCAGGCCCTGCTCCTCCAGGAAGCGAAGCTTGGACGGGGTGACCGTGGGGAAGTCGCCACGCAGGGCCGTGAGCACGTCCGAGATGCGCATCGAAGGCGTACGGGAGACGCCCCGCGGCCAGCACCCCGGGCCGCTGTGCTCTGCCGAGGCCTCCGTCGCGATCCCGTACCCGTCGGACCGCGCGACACCTGGTTGCGATCCGGCGGCCGAGGTCACGACCCGACGTCCTGCGAGGCCTCGGTGGTCCCCACGCCGGCGGAGTCACGGGCAGGACTCGGGTGGAACGTCATCCGGAACTTGCCCACCTGGACCTCGTCACCGGCGCGCAGCAGCGCCTGCTCGATCCTCGTGCGGTTGACGTACGTCCCGTTCAGGGAGCCGACGTCGCGCACGACGAACCCGTCGGCCTCCCGCACGAACTCGACGTGCTTGCGTGACACGGTGACGTCGTCGAGGAAGATGTCGGCAGCAGGGCTGCGGCCGGCGACGGTGCGCTCGGCGTCGAGGAGGAACCGGGCCCCCACGCTCGGGCCGCGCTGCATGATCAGCAGTGCGGAGGTCGCGGGCAGCGCTGCGACGGCAGCCTGCTCCTCGGGGCTGAGACCGACCGGAACCGGGCGCTCCTGCTCGACCGCGCCGATCACGCCCTCGCCGAAGCTCATGGTGGTGTCGGTGGCGGCCCACCCCTGCTCCGACGCGTTGCTTCCGGTCATTGTTCCTCCTCGGCGTCAGGGACGGGCACCGCTGCTGGTTCTGGGGACAGCCTATGCGGGGGCGAGGCCCGGCGGCAGGTTTTCATCCGCCGTCCGGGCTCGGGACCGGACGTGCGTGCTCCGGCGGTGACAAGGTACGGGTGGCCTCGACCTCGACCAGCTCGGCGGCGGTCAGGTCGCTGACACCACCTGCGTTGCGGACCTGGGCCAGGGCGCCACCCGGCATGTTCAGCGCGGGGACGATCGTGTCGGGGTTGCCGATCGCGCGCCAACGGTACGGCGGTGAGATCAGCCGACCGTCGACCTCGACCCCGTCGACGGTGTCCACGAAGTAGGTCGAGGCCGTCAGCCGTAGCTCCTGGAGCTGGACGGCCTCAGCCCCGGCGTTCCGCAGCTCTTCGAGGATGTTGTAGAGGACGAGCGCGGGGATGGGCTCCTGCTCCTGGATCACCAGCTCGACCCCTGACCCCTCGGCCGGGAGCTGCCCGGCGAGGATCCCCTGGACAGCGGCGCGCTGTTCGGCGGCTTCGCGTGCGGCGCGCTCGGTGTCGGTGCCGGTGGCGAGCTCGGCGCGTTGAGCGCGGAGCGAGGCCAGCTGCTCCTCCAGGTCTGCCGACCGCTGGGTGACCTCGTCGAGGATCCGCACCAGCTCGTCCTGGCGCAGGCTCGACAGCCCACCGGTGCGGTTCTGCTGGACCTGGACCACGATCGCGAAGCCGAGCAGGGCGCACAGCAGGCCGGCCAACGCCTGGGCCCTGGTCGGCCGCAGCGCCAGGGCCCGCCACACCGTCCTCCACGACGCCGACACCGGTCGTGGCTCGACCCGCTCGGCGTCGGGGGGCTCGTCCTTGGCGTGCTCGGCCACGGTCAGGCCCGGAAGAGGTGACGTCGGATGGCCGCGGCGTTGGAGAAGATCCGGATCCCCAGGACCACCACCACGGCGGTGGACAGCTGCGTACCGACGCCCAGCTGGTCACCCAGGAACACGATCAGGGCGGCGACGACCACGTTGGACAGGAACGAGACGAGGAACACGCGGTCGTCGAACGTCCCGTCGAGCAGGGCCCGCAGCCCGCCGAACAATGCGTCGAGTGCCGCGACCACGGCGATCGGCAGGTACGGCTGCAGGGCCGACGGCACCGTCGGCTCCAGGAAGATGCCGATCAGGGCGCCGACGAGAAGTCCGATGACAGCGATCATGACGTCCTTTCGTCCGCCTCAGACGATGTCACACCGTCATCGTCGAGCGGAATCCGCGCATGTCGGAGCTCGCTGGTGCCCGCTCCTGGAAGGACGAGGTCGCGTCCGCTGCGGACCGAGCTCGTGATCCCGTAGGTGTTGGACAGGGTCGACAGGTGACTGGGCGCCGCAGAGCGGCCGAAGGCCGGCTGCATGCGCCGGGGGTCTCCGATCGCCTCGACCCGGTAGGGGGCGATCAAGGGCTGGAGGTCCACCAGGATCGCCTCGCCCGCTCCGCGGATCGCGCTCACCGAGGTGAGCCTCTGGCCGTTGATGGCGACGGCCTCAGCCCCGGCCGCCCACAGCGCGTTCGTCACGATCTGCAGGTCGATGTCCTGCACGCGGGAGGCCGGCGAGCTACGCCCGTCGGCGGGGGGCGCGTCGTCGAGCTCGACCACGACCCCGTCGCCCTGGACCGCCACGGCACCGGAGATCAGCTCGATCTGCTCCAACGCCTCCACCAGTGCGGGGTCCCCGGCGCCGAGCGCCTCGTTCTGGAGCTCGCGGATCTCGGCCGCGAGCACCGCGGTCTCCGCGCGCAGCGCCTCCACCAGCTCGGTGCGGTCCACGATCTGCTCCTGCAGCAGGTTGTGCCCTTCGGTCGCTGCCGGCTGGGGGGCTCGCAGGGACCCCACCGCCACCGCGGTCAGCAGGCCGAGGGCCAGGGCGAGGGCCAGGTGGACCGCAGCACGTCGGGTGCGTCCCGGCCCCGTCGAGGGTCCTCGGCCCGGTCGCGGCGAGGTGTCGACCGGCCGGTACATCACGCCGTCGAGGATCTGCATCGACGCGTCCGGCGTCGGGGCCGCGTGCTGCCCCGGTCGTCTGCGGTCCGGTCCGCTCACGCGCGTCTCCGGCGGCGCACGACCTCACCGAACCCCTGCCGCAGGTAGATCATCGCGGCGAGCCAGTACAGGCCTACCCCCCACCACGCGAACGCCCAGCCGATCACCCCGGCGGTGTCGCCCACCGCACCCGCCCACTGGGCCAGCAGCAGCAGGGGGAAGGCGTAGAGGAGCGCGAACGTGCCGGCCTTGCCGACGAAGTGCACCGGCAGCGGGCCGACGTGGCTGAAGGTGAGCACCAGAAGGACCAGCGCCAGCAGGAGGTCCCGACCCACGACGGCGAGCACGAGCCACAGCGGGACGACGTCACGGACAGTCAGCACGACCAGGGTGACCAGGATGAACAGGCGGTCGGCGGAGGGGTCGAGCAGCTCCCCGAGCCGGGATCGCTGGTCCAGGCGCCGGGCGAGGACACCGTCCAGCCAGTCGGACGCACCGGCGACGGCGAGCACCGCCAGCGCCCACAGGTCCTGGCCGGCCAGGGCGAGCCACGCGAAGACCGGCACCAGTGCCAGCCGTGAGGCGCTGATCAGGTTGGGCAGCGTCAGGACCCGCTCAGGTGCCGGCCCCGTCGGGGCGGTACGTCCGGGTGTGCCCACCTCTGTCACTGATCCTCCGCGCTCGTTGCCCCTGCTCAGCACCGATCCTACGGGCGGGCCCGGGCGCGGGGGGCCGACGGTCGCGCCCACGGCGAGGCGAGGGTGCGATGCTGGCTCCCGGCAGTGTCGCCGACAGGAGGTCGTCATGCGCGTGGGTCTGCACCTGGGGTACTGGGGCTCCGGTCCCCCACCGGACGCCGAGCGCCAGGTCGCGACGGTGGAGGACCTGGGCCTGGACTCGGTGTGGACGGCCGAGGCCTACGGGTCCGACGCCCTGACCCCGCTCGCGTGGTGGGGATCCCGGACCCGCCGGCTGCGGCTCGGGACAGCCGTCGTGCAGATGGCAGCCCGGACGCCCACGGCGACGGCCATGGCGGCCATGACCATGGACCACCTGTCCGGAGGGCGGTTCGTCCTGGGTCTCGGGGTCTCCGGCCCGCAGGTCGTGGAGGGGTGGTACGGCAGCGCCTACCCCCGCCCCCTGGCCCGGACCAGGGAGTACGTGGACGTGGTCCGGCAGGTCCTGCGCCGCGAGGAGCCCGTCACCTCGGCGGGCCGGTTCGTCCAGCTGCCCTACCCCGGGGGTACGGGTCTGGGGCGGCCGCTCCGCTCGACGGTGCGTCCGTTGCGGGCGGACCTCCCGATCCACCTCGCTGCCCAGGGCCCGCGCAACGTGGCGCTCGCCGCTGAGATCGCCGAGGGGTGGTTGCCGCTGCTGGTGGCCCCTCGCCTGGACCACACGTACCGGCAGTGGCTCGCCGACGGCTTCGCGCGGCGCGACCCGCGACTGCCGGGGCAGGACCGGTTCGAGGTGGCGGCGACGGTCCCGGTGGTCGTGCACGACGACGTGGAGACGGCCGCCGACGCGGTCCGGCCCTTCATCGCCCTGTACGTGGGTGGGATGGGGGCCCGCTCGGCGAACTTCCACCGTGAGGCCGTCGAGCGGCTGGGCTACGAGCAGGCCGCGGCACGGGTGGCCGACCTGTACGCCGCGGGGCGCCGTGAGGAGGCCGCGGCCGCGGTCCCGGTGGAGCTCGTGGACGAGGTCGCGCTGGTCGGGCCCCGGGAACGCATCGCGGAGCGGGTGTCCACCTGGCGCGGCACCGTGGTGACGACCCTGCTGGTGCAGGGCGACGAGGTCGCGCTACGGGCGGTCGCCGACGGTCTCGGGTGAGGTCAGCTGCGGCAGGACGTGGGCGCCGAAGGTGTCGATGAAGTCGTCCTGCTCCACGCCCACGTGGTGCAGGTACACCTCGTCGAAGCCGAGGTCGATGAGCTCACCGAGGCGCTCGACGTGCTCCTCGGTGCTGTCGGCGATCACGACGGCCTCGTGCACGTCCTCCAGGCGGACGTGCCCGGCGGCGACGTCGAAGTGCTCGGGCGTCTCCAGGTCCCAGCAGACCGGCGGGTCGAACACGTTGGTGCGCCACTGGTCCATCGCGATCCGCTCGGCCGTCGCACGGTCGCGGTGCCAGGACAGGTGCACCTGCAGCACCGCCGGCCCGGTCCCGCCGGCCTCCCGGTAGCCCTCGAGCAGCTCCACCAGGGAGGCGCGGTCCTGGTTGATCGTGACGATCCCGTCCGCCCACCCGGCCAGACGGCGGGCGGTGGCGGCGGTGACCGCCGGCCCGATCAGAGGTGGCGGCGTCTCGGGGCGGGTCCAGAGCCGGGCCCGGTCCACCGTCACCAGGCCGTCGTGACTGACCTCGTGGCCGTCCAGGAGTCGGCGGATGACGTCCACGCACTCCTCCAGGCGCGCGTCGCGGACGTCCTTGGGAGGCCAGCGTTCGCCGGTGATGTGCTCGTTCATGTTCTCCCCCGAGCCGAGCGCCGCCCAGAACCGGCCCGGGAACATGGCGCCCAGGGTGCCGATCGCCTGGGCCACGACGGCGGGGTGGTATCGCTGGCCCGGGGCGTTGACCACGCCGAACCGCATCTCGGTGGTGGCCAGTGCCGCGCCGAGCCAGGACCAGGCGAAGCCGGACTGGCCCTGCCGTTCGCTCCAGGGGGCGACGTGGTCCGAGCACATGGCGGCACCGAAGCCGGCCTCCTCGGCCCGGCGCACGGCACGGAGCAGGTCGCGGGGGTGCACCTGCTCGTGGGAGGCGTGGAAGCCGATGGTGGTCACGAGCCCTTCCTACCCGGCGGTGGCGCGCGCCGCAGGTCGGGGCGGCGTCGCGCGCCGTTCACCAGGGCCTGCCAGACTCGGGCGTCGTGGACGACGCGGAGCAGGGCGTGAGCGAGGAGCAGCGCAGCAGCAGGCCCCACGGTGCGGCCCGCCTGGAGGACCGGGCGATGCGGACGGTGACCCGGCGGCTGCGCCGGCGTGGGTGGGAGCCCCGGGTCGAGGCGTACACCGGGTACGGGACGAACGGGTGGGTGCGGGTGCTGGGCCGCACCCTGCTCGCCTCACCCCGGACCACGTCGGCACAGGTGTCCGAGCGCGACGCAGGATCTGCGCGACGTGCGGTCCGGGGGTGGCGCAGCTTCGTCACCGCCCAGGTGGCGCACGCCGAGGTCGAGGTGACCGTCGGTGACGTCACGCACGTGGTGCGGGCGGACCGCGGCGGGTACGTGGACGCGGTCCTGCCCGCGGACCTGGCACCCGGGTGGCACCAGATCGGTCTGGGCGCGGGTGCGGGTCGCACCACCGCGCCGGTGCTGGTGGTGGGGCCTGAGCCGACGACCGCGCTGCTGAGCGACATCGACGACACGGTGATGGTGACCGCACTCCCCCGTCCGCTGCTGGCGGCCTGGAACAGCCTGGTCCTGCACGAGAGCGCCCGACGGGTGGTCCCGGGCATGGCGCACCTGTACCGGCGGTGGCAGGCTGCGAACCCGGACGGGCCGACGTTCTACCTGTCCACGGGTGCGTGGAACGTGGCGCCCGCGCTGCGGCGCTTCCTGCAGCGCAGCGGCTACCCGGCCGGTCCCCTGCTGCTGACCGACTGGGGCCCGACGAACACGGGGTGGTTCCGCTCCGGGCAGGACCACAAGCGTCAGGCCCTGAGGCGCCTGATGCGTGAGCTGCCGCAGGTGCGGTGGGTCCTGGTCGGGGACGACGGTCAGCACGACCCGGCGATCTACCGTGACACCGCCCTGGAGCACCCCGGTCGGGTGCAGGTGATCGCGGTGCGTCAGCTGACGCCGGCCGAGCAGGTGCTCGCGCACGGGACCCCGGCGCCGTTCGAGGAAGCCCCGCGGGTGCCGTGGGAGGGCGGGCCGCTGGTGGTGCACGGCGGCGACGGGAACGCCCTGGCCCTGAGGCTGATCGATGCGGGGGTCCTGCCGACCGGGTGACGTCGCCCGTTCCCGCCCCGACGGCGGCCAGGGCGACGGGACGGTGAGGTCAGGCCGTCTCGGCGACGGCCCGGGCGAACGCGTCGACGTCCTCGGGCGTGGTGTCGAAGGAGCACATCCAGCGCACGACGCCCCTGGGACGGTCCCAGTCGTAGAAGTGGGCGTGCTCGCGCAGGCGGTCGGCGTGACCCGGCTGCAGGGCGGCGAACACCGCGTTCGCCTGGACGGGGTGGACGACCTCGACCCCGGGCACGTCCGTGACGGCGTCGGCGAGGCGCAGGGCCATGGAGTTGGCGTGGCTCGCGGACCGCAGCCACAGGTCGTCCTCGAGCAGGGTCAGGAGCTGGGCGGAGACGAAGCGCATCTTCGAGCCGAGCTGCATCGAGGTCTTGCGCAGGTAGCGCAGACCCT
The DNA here is from genome assembly GCF_000767165.1 of Cellulomonas bogoriensis 69B4 = DSM 16987. Taxonomy (GTDB): domain Bacteria; phylum Actinomycetota; class Actinomycetes; order Actinomycetales; family Cellulomonadaceae; genus Actinotalea; species Actinotalea bogoriensis. The sequence continues at coordinate 5,853 of NZ_AXCZ01000045.1, read as the reverse complement.
GCGCGGCGTCGGGGTCGAGCACGACGACGGCCTCGGCCCCGAGGGTGCCGTTCTTGGTGCCACCCAGGGACAGCACGTCGACACCGGCGGTCGGTGCGGCGAGGTCCGTCCCGAGGGTCGCGGCCGCGTTGGCCAGGCGAGCGCCGTCGACGTGCACACGCATCCCGAGAGCGTGCGCGTGGTCGCACAGGGCGCGCAGCTCGTCCAGGGTGTAGCAGGTGCCCAGCTCGGTGGTCTGGGTGAGCGACAGGACCAGGGGCTGGGCGCGGTGCTCGTCGCCCCACCCCCACGCCTGGCGGTCCACGAGCTCGGGGGTGAGCTTCCCGTCGGGGGTGGGGACCGTGAGGAGCTTGATGCCGCCGACCCTCTCCGGGGCGCCGTTCTCGTCGGTGTTGACGTGGGCCGTCTCGGCGCACACGACGGCCCCCCACCGAGGGAGCATGGCCTGGAGCGCCAGGACGTTGGCACCGGTGCCGTTGAACACCGGGTACACCTCGACCGGTCCTCCGAGCAGCTCCCCGACCATCTCGGTCAGGCGCGCGGTGTAGGCATCGGCGCCGTAGGCGGGCTGGTGCCCGCCGTTGGCGGCGGCGACGGCGGCGACGACCTCGGGGTGGGCGCCGGCGTAGTTGTCGGACGCGAAGTCGCGGCGGGTCGGGTCGTGCAGCTGCTGGGGGCTCACGTGCGCATCATCCCAGCCCGCACGCCGACCGGTGAACAAGCCCAGGGAGTTGTACTTATCAAAACCACCCTCTGAGATTGTTCTGGGCGGTAGGTGTGGCGCACGCGTCAGAGCGCCTAGGATCGGCCCACGGAGCTCTTCACCTCATGCCGGACCCGGCACGCAGCCCCACCAGGGCGATGCCGTCGGGCCGCCGAACTCGAGGCCGGGGCCGTGGATCGTCCGCCCCACCGCTCCTGCCCGACGCCCCGCAACACCCTGGAGCCCCTCCGTGGCCAGCACCGTGCCCGGGTCCCCCGAGGACCGACCCACCGCCGTCGACGCCCCCGCTCCGGCGACCGAGCCCGACCTCGTCGACCTCGGCCTGCCCCGTGCCCTGCTCGACGCGGTCCTGGACCTGGGGTTCACCCGGCCCACCCCCATCCAGGCCGAGGCCATCCCCCCGCTGCTCGCAGGTCGGGACCTCACCGGCGTCGCGCAGACCGGCACCGGCAAGACCGCGGCCTTCGGCCTGCCCCTGCTGGCCGCGGTCGACCCCGCGGTCGGGGAGGTGCAGGCCCTGGTCCTCACCCCCACCCGCGAGCTCGCGATGCAGGTGGCAGAGGCGCTCGAGTCGTTCGCACGCAACCTCCGTGGCCTCACCGTCGTGCCCGTCTACGGCGGGGCACCGTTCCTCCCCCAACAACGCGCCCTGGCCCGGGGTGCCCAGGTCGTCGTCGGGACTCCCGGGCGCGTGATCGACCACCTCGACAGGCGCACGCTGAAGCTGGACGCCGTCAGGTTCCTCGTCCTGGACGAGGCCGACGAGATGCTCCGCATGGGTTTCGCCGAGGACGTGGAGTCCATCGTCTCCCGTGCACCCGCCGAACGGCAGGTCGCGCTGTTCTCGGCGACCATGCCGCCGCCGATCGTGCGGGTCGCCGCGCAGCACCTCACCGACCCCGTCCGCGTCGAGGTCAGCCGGCAGTCCTCGACCGTCGCGAACGTCCGCCAGACCTTCGCCGTCGTCCCTCATCGCCACAAGACGGGTGCCCTCGCGCGCGTGCTGGCCGTCACCGACGCCCCCGCGACCATCGTGTTCACCCGCACCCGGGGAGCGGCCGACGAGGTGGGGGCCGCGCTGGTGGCCAAGGGCCTCTCGGCGGCGACGATCAGCGGGGACGTCGCGCAGAAGGACCGTGAGCGGATCGTGGAGCGGCTGCGCGCTGGGACCCTCGACGTCCTCGTCGCCACCGACGTCGCAGCCCGCGGCCTGGACGTGGACCGCATCGGCCTGGTGGTGAACTTCGACGTGCCCACAGAGCCGGAGTCCTACGTGCACCGGATCGGGCGCACCGGTCGGGCGGGCCGCACGGGACAGGCCATGACGTTCGTCACGCCCCACGAGCAGGGGCGCCTCAGGTCCATCGAGCGGACCATCCGTCAACGCCTGGAAGAGGTCACGGTCCCCACGCCCGCGCAGGTCTCCGAGCACCGGGTCAAGGCCCTGCTCGGCAGGTCCGAGGAGCGGCTCGCTGCGGGACGGCTCGAGATGTACCGCGAGCTCGTCGAGCGTCACGTCGCCGAGCACGACGTCACCCTGCTGGACGTGACGGCGACGTTGGCCGCACTGGCCGTGGGCGACGACGGGCCGGGCTCCCGCGCCGAGGAGATCGAGCCCACCGCGCTCCAGCAGAACCGCGGTGCACGCCGGGGGGACGACGGCCGGATCTCCTTCACCAGCGAGGAGCGGGCCCGCACGGCCGTCCGGCGTGCCGCCACCGGCACCCGCTACCGACTCGCCGTGGGACGCAACCACGGTGCCCGCCCCGAGGCGATCGTCGGTGCGATCACCGGTGAAGGTGGGCTGCGGGGCAAGGACCTCGGGAAGATCGAGATCTTCGCCAGCTTCAGCCTCGTGGAGATCACCGCCGACCTGACCCCCGAGGCGTTCCGCAGGATCGGCGGCGCGAAGGTCGCCGGGCGTGCGCTGCGCATCCAGGTCGACCAGGGCCCACGGGCCAGGACAGCAGCACGCACCACGGCCCACCCTGGCACCCATCACCGTAGCGGCCGACCCACAACTGCGCCGCAGCGACGCCCGCGGCGCAGCGACCACGAGGGCTGAGAAGGGGTCACAGGCCCTCGGGCGGGCCCCCACGTTCGTCCAGCAGCATTCGAAGGACGTCGATCTCCGCGGTCTGCCCCTCGACGATGGAGCTCGCGAGCCGACGGACCTCCGGGCGCTCGCTGAGCTCGAGGACGGCTTCGGCCATCTCGACCCCGCCCTCGTGGTGCGGGATCATCAGTGCCAGGAAGATCCGCTCCGCCTCGACGGCCTCGGCCTGTCGCAGAGCGTCCAGCTGCTCGGGCGTGGCCATGCCGGGCATCTGGGAGAGGCCCTGGACGCTGTGGTGGTCCCCCATCCAGGCCATGATCTCGGTGGAGGCAGGCGGCAACCCCCAGCTGGCCAGCCACCCGAACATCTGCCCCTGCTGCTGGCGCTGGGTCAGCACCATGTCCAGGGCGAGGCTGCGGATCGTCTCGTCCTGGCTCCGGTCCCGGACCAGGGTCGCCATCTGCACGGCCTGGTCGTGGTGGGCGTCCATGTCACGGGCGAACCCCGCCTCGGCCGAGCCCTCCGGAGGTGTGCTCGAGGTGAGCAGCCCGGACGCCAGGAGCATCCCGCCAGCCAGCCCCGCTGCCAGCGCTACGAGGGCCACGGCGACCAGCACCACCCGGGGTGGCCGCGTGCCTGTGCCGGGGGTGCTGCTCACGCCCCGACACCACCGTGGCAGGCCGCACCCGGCTCAGGGGTCTGAGGTCCCTGGATGTAACGGACGATGAACGGCTCGAGGCGCTCGTCGTCGACGCCGTCGAGCTCGACCTGCAGGCCCCAGGCACTGGCCACCACCGGGCTCGCGAGACCCTCGTACGGGCTCACGAGCAGGAACGAGTGCCGGTCCGCGAGCGCCTCGAGGTGGCGCAGGTCGGCCGCGGGGAGCTCGGGGTCGTAGGTCACCCACACGGCACCGTGCTCGAGGGAGTGGACCGCGTGCACGTCGCTGACGGGCTCGTCGTAGAAGCCGCAGTTCTTCCAGATGGCGTTGTGGGGTCCGCCGACGGGTGGGGTCTGCTCGTACTGCATCTGGCCGGTGATGTGCTCACGGTCGAGGTCGGGGAACTCCTGGACGCCCTCGATCGGCTCCTCTGCGGCGGCCAGGACCTCGTTCTGCGCACGCTGCTCGTTGATGATGAGGAACGCTGCGGGCACGATGAGTGCGACCGCGACGGCACCGGCGATCCCGATGATCATCCAGGTGCGTCGCTGCTCGGCCCTGCGCTGCTGGGCCTGGATCTGGGCGATCCGTTCCTTGCGCTCGTCCTTGGGCTTGTGGCGGCTGCCGGCACTCATCCTGCTCCTCCGGGCGTCGTCGGTCCGGGTGAGGGTCACCCCTCCCTCCACGATAACCCGGGTCGGGGCGTGCATTTGAGCGGTCAAGCCATGTCGAGGTGCTGGGCCCGTCGTCGGCGTTGCTCGGACAGGACGAATCTGAACAGCACGTCCTCGTCCCGTTCGCTGATGCGGTCGAACCTGCAGCCGTGTGCCCAGCCGCGGGGGGCCTCGGTGTGACGAAGGACCCGGACCATGAGGTCCAGTGGTGGGGTGGCGACGGGCAGGCGCAGCCGTAGGCGGGTCTCCGGTTCGATCGGGTCGGCGGACATGAGCCGTACCCCGTGGGCGCTGATGTCGACCACGACCACCTGGATCGGCTCCTCGAGCGACTCGGGGACGCCGTCCCGGACGACGTGGGTGACCGGGACCGCGATGGCGGTCGGGACCCTCACCGCGGCACGTTGCTGGACCGAGGCCTGCAACCGCAGGCCGTGCAGCTCGACGCGACCGGCGGCGGCCCACGCCACGGTCGCGTCGTAGGTGCACTGGCCCCGCAGCGCGCTCATGACCTGGACCACGGCCGGGTCGCCGGGTTCGAGCCAACGCCCGGAGAAGTTCTCGGCCTCGACGACGAGTCGGTCGTCCTCGTGCTCGCGCACGAAGCCCTCCGCCAGGAGCTCGCCGGAGTCGGCGTGCACCCGGCAGGGGTCCAGATCGAACGACACGGCTGCCGCCTCCCGAGGTCCGGGCCCGCCTCTACCACGGGCCCCTCGACCATAGTCTCCCGGTTCGTGCCCGCTGCGCGTCCGTGCAGGTGCGCCGCGGGCAAGTTCACCCCGGTGCCGGTGGTCACTCGTGGCTCGGTGGCTCCTCCGCGTCGCCGGCGGCCTCGCGGGCGAGGACGAAGACCAGGTCCGACAGCCTGTTGAGGTAGCGCAGCACGTCGGGGCTGACGGGGTGCAGCTCGGCGGTGGCGACGCTGTGGCGCTCAGCCCGCCTGATGACGGTCCGGGCGTGGTCCAGCGCGGCCGAGAGCGGCGTCGCGCCGGGGACCACGAAGACCGGGCGCAGCGGCCGTCGCGCCACGGCCTGGTCGATCAGGTGCTCCAGTTCTGTGACCATCTCGTCGGTGACGAGCGACACCCCTGGGACCAGGCGGTCCCGGTGGTCGGGGTTGGTGGCGAGGTCTGCGGCCACCACGAACAGCTCGCGCTGGCGGGCCAGGAGCGACTCGTCCAGGGGTGAGGGGGCCTGTGAGCGGGCCAGGCCGAGGACGGCGACCGCCTCGTCCAGGTCGCCGCACGCCTCCATCAGTGCGTCGGACTTGCGGACGCGCCCGCCCAGGAACAGTCCGGTGGTGCCGTCGTCCCCGGCCTTGGTGTAGATGCGCACTGGTACCTCCAGGTGGTGAGGGGTGTGCTCGGGGCACGGGCCCGACCCAAGCGGACCGCGTGGTCGGGGGCAACCCGAGGTGTCGGTGAGGCGGTACCGTGGGCGGGTCGCGCCCACCGCGGCACTTCTCGTGTACGTCCTGCCAGCAGGGGAAGCCGGTCCGAGTCCGGCGCTGACCCGCAACCGTAGGTCGGGATCCCCGACGAGCCGGAGCACCTGCGGCAGGCGAGAGGCTCCAACCCGTCGAGGCTACGGGACGGAGCCCGGGTCGCCGGCCCTTGGGGTCGCCGCGCCCGGGTCCCGTCGCGGACCGCTCAGAGAGTGAGGCACCGTGTCCCCCCTCCCCCGCACGTCACCCGTGACGACTCCCACCCGCCGGGCCGGCCGGGCCGCCGCGGTGGTG